>CAZAFM010000008.1:0-39539 GCA_964484395.1 uncultured Campylobacterales bacterium
TGTTCTTGAAGAATCTTTAGATGATAATCCAAAAGAAATAATGCGTTTAGAAACTACTTACCAAATGGGAGAAGACGCAAAAGTAGATTATAATCCAATTGAAAAATATTTAAAATGCAAAGATTTAATAAAATATGGATTCACTAAGAATGAAATTGCAAAAATGATGGGTGAAAAAAGTGATAAAACAATAGAAAGATATCTTGGCATAATGCAACTTATGGATGATTATCTTAATAAACTAAATTATAATGGGATTTATACTCGTCTTGATAAAACAGAAGGTGCTTTTTGGGACTTATATGACTATTTAAATCGCTACAAAGATAAAAAATCAAAAATAGTTCAATGGGACTATGATGACGAAGATTTAAATGATTTAAAATTAATATATTTTGACTATATACGAGGAATATATAATAGAGGTAAAGGTGGCGATAGTGGAGATTCTAAGGATTACCGTTTTATAGGACAAACAAGTAAAAAAGGAAGTTTTTTCAGTAATGAAGAGATTTGGAAAAAGTTTTGTGATAGACATGAAATTATTGAACAAATCAAAGATGAAGAACCAACTGTAGAAGACTTACTAAAAAATCATCCAGGACTAAGTAAAGATCAACTATTAAAACAGCGAGATATAACCTGGGCGAATAAAGCTGATTCTCATTTAAAGAAAAACATGGGTCTATCACTTGAAGCATTAGATAATTTAAACAAGCAAAACAAACCATTAGAATTACTTGAAAGCGCACTAGCAAAATTGGAATCTATAAATAAAGAATCTAAAGATTTTTCAGGAGATAAAGTTGAAGAAGTTGTCAGTGAAATTAACCAGTTATCTTATGAATTTAAAAAAATATTGAAAAAGAAACATACAAGTGGTTAGTTATATGGAAATGATACATCTTGACATAAATACAGACAGACATCAATTTATCCTTACTGGTGCTACAGATAAAGTTAAAAAAAATAGAAGAGCAAAGTTTTATTTTGAAGATTATTTAAATGCAATTTTTTTAGATTATGGAACAATAATTATCCCATATAAAGAGGAAGATAAGGAGAGCACTCTTAAAAAGATTCAAAAATCATTAGATAAGTATGGGATTGAACAAAATGATTCCAATGAAATAAAAAGTGCTTTAAACTATTATTATAAAGAAAAGGAAAATTTTAAAGAATTTAGTAAAAAAGCCAAAGGCATATGGAATAACGATTTAAATGTTGATGAGTTTAAAACATTTCATGATTCATTGGAAAAGTATTTACCAAACCGTAGACTGTACGATAAGCAGATGCTAGCTGCGTTTCATTTGGCTTTTTCACAAAATGCTTGTAATTTTTCTGTACCAGGGGCAGGAAAGACATCGGTAGTTTATGGTGCTTATGTTTTTTTAAAGAACTTAAACTCTAATCACCCTAAATATATCAACAAACTTTTAATAATAGGTCCTTTGAGTTCTTTTGGTCCTTGGGAAGATGAGTATAAAAGTTGTTTTGGCAAAAAACCGACCTCAAAAAGATTGTCAGGAGGTGTCACAAAAGATGAACGAGATAGACATTTATTATCAATCGAACCAGCACATCAAACTCCAGAACTCACATTGATGTCATATCAGAGCGTTTCATACAATTTGGAGAGTTTGACTCACTTCCTTCAGAAACAGGATAATAAAGTCATGGTCGTATTAGACGAAGCACATAAAATCAAGAGTACAGATGGGGGTGTTTGGTCTAGTTCAATATTAAGCTTAGCGAAATATTGCCATGCAAGAGTAGTGCTAACTGGTACACCGGTTCCAAATGGATATGAGGACATATATAATTTATATGAGTTTATATGGCCAGATAAAAATGTTATAAATTTCAATGTATATCAATTAAAAGATATGTCAAGCAACATATACGATCCTAGGATTGAAAAGTTGGTAGATAACATTTCTCCTTTTTTTATCAGAATAAAGAAAAAGGACTTAGGCCTTCCTCCAACCCAAGAACATAAACCGACAATTGTACAAATGGGAGAAGTTCAAAGAGAAATATATGATTTTATTGAAAATAAATATATAGGATATTTTGAAGAGAATGAAAAATATTTATCTGCTTCATCAGAACTAGCAAAAGCAAGGTTTATACGTTTAATGCAGGCCGCAACTAATCCAAATCTATTGAAAGAACCTCTAGAACAATACTATGTGGAACAAGGTATAACAAATGAGCTATGTCTTGATGACACAGATATCGTAGAAAAAATTCTTAAATATAGAGAGTTAGAGAGTGTTCCTAAAAAGTTTGAAATTGTAAGAAGTAAAATTGAAGCATTAATAGAACAAAATGAAAAAGTTATAGTTTGGGGAACTTTTGTTAAAAACCTGAAGGATTTAAGTGAATATCTATCAAACAATGGCATTGATTCGCGCCTATTAATAGGTGAGGTACCAGTTGAAAGAGATGACCTACCTAAAGAAATAGAGACTAGAGAAAAAATAATTCACAAGTTTCATGATAAAAATTCTACATTTAAAGTTATCATTGCTAATCCTTTTGCTGTTGCTGAGTCAATTTCACTACATAAAGCATGTCATAATGCAATTTATTTGGAACGTACTTTCAATGCAGCAAATTTTATTCAATCAAAAGATAGAATTCATAGGGTAGGTCTTAATGATGAAATTATTACGCATTACCATTATTTAGTAGCTGAAAACTCTATAGATGAGACCATACATAATAGATTACTAGAAAAAGAAAAAAGGATGTTAGAGCTAATAGAAAGCCAAGATATTCCTTTGATTAGTGAAAATATGAACTATGATGTAGATTTAAAAGATGATGTTAAAGCGATAATAAGAGACTATGTACGAAGATCTATTCACTCATAATAGGTTTGGAAATAAATCTGAACTAACCTTTTGTCTATTTGATGTATTGCAACCAAAAATTGAGACAAGCATAAAAGACCTGCGTACCTTTGCGATAAGTCATAACTTTGCCATAGCTCTTTCTTTCGATGGTATCTTGGATTTATTTGAATTTTTATCACTGATAAAAGTAGTCAATAACATTGTGATACCTAATGCAAGCCTCATTAATGATATACATCTCCATAAAAAAGAAAATTATTTTGAAACAAATCATTTTTTCAAAATTTTAGTTGATAAATTAATAGAATGCGATTTATTATTTGATATTTTTAAAGAAGATAATGTTAAGTATGACAATAGCTCTAATCTATTTTATATAACTGACACCACTATTTCTTTGAAAATGTCTCCTTTTAGAAACCTATTACTGCAGACAAACTTTTTACATAGAGACTCAAGCACTCCTAGCAAACTATATGTGCATAGCAATTTTACTGATTTTTTTAAGTCCACTATAATTCCTAGTATCCAAGATTCAAGAAAATCAATAAAAATGACACTGCTGTCACTCAAGAAGCAACAAGAATCTAATGAGAAGCTTGGCAGAATTGCCGAAATGTTTGTTTTAAACTATGAAAGGACAAGATTAACAAATCACCCTAGCAATGATAAGATTCAACTAATATCAGATAGTCAAGTGAATGCAGGTTATGATATAAAATCATTCGAAAATAAAAATTCCATTTTTTATGACCGCTTCATAGAGGTTAAATCATTTAACGTAAATATATCATTTTATTGGTCAAAAAATGAAATAGAATATGCAAAAGCATTAGGAGATAAATATTTTATATATTTGGTTGACAGGTCTAAAATTGGTAATAAAAAATATTCCCCAATCATATATCAAAACCCATATAAAAAGATTTACAACAGCGATTTATGGAGCAAAGAAGCTGATAGTTGGAGATTGATGTTGATTAATTAACTCGTAATAGAATATGATGGAAATACCTCTCGTTCAGGAAAAGAGAAAGGGAATAAGTTGATAAAATAACATCAAGGCTTGAGAACCGCATACAATCTCACCTTATAACCAACCGCTCATTTTGCTCTCTATAGTAGTTGGCAAGATACTCAAAAATTCCACACACCTACCTATATAGAGTTCACCTCTAAAAGAAATAGGATATGTGAAAGTGTAAGGACTGATTCTTTTGATATTGTCATTTTATCCTTTGATTCATTCGCAAGTATTAGATAAAATAGTGCAAATAGATTGTCAAAATAGTCTTTTCTGTTGCTTGTTTTTGGCTCTTTTATTTTTACTCCTGAAAAACTTTTGATAATTGTCCTAGCAAAATAGTATCCTGCAGTAAAGTTTATGTAAGCAAGCTGATGTTTTGTAAGCTCTCTATCATCAATATCATTAAAAACTATTGGTTTTATATTGTAAGTGGCGAGAAGAAAAGAAGCAGCGATTTTATGTCTATCAAGCAAAAAATCATCCTCTGAAATAAAAGCTTTTAAATGTATTTTTATCTTTTCATATTCAGCAAAAATATCATCAACAGCTTTTGAGGCAATAATTTTTTCTCTTTTTGTTTTATCATTCTCAGTAACTATTTTTAAAGTTCTCAATAGCTCTTTCTTAAGCTCTTCTACTCTCTTATTATTCATCTAGAAAGATATTCTTCTATTAAACTCTTCAGTAGTTTGTGGAGTGTTTATTTTCACTTCACTTTTTGATATAGGCTCTATTTTTATAGAGTTGATGCTTTTCTCGCCATTTTTGAATGTAACTCTTTTTTTAAACTCTTCAGTAGTTTGTGGAGTGTTTATTTTTTTATCTTTCATACTCTCTCCTCATCTTCAATGTCTAAATTTTAGCTAATATACATTTAACCCAAAGAACCATTTGCAAATTCTCTCACCCTCTAACCAACCTCTTATTTTGCTCTCTATAGTAGTGGGCTAAATACTCAAGAGTCCCTATGCACTCATCGCCCTCATAAAACTCTATCATTTTTGTGTTAAACTCTAGTTTGTCTTTTGCTTTTATGTTTAGTATTGGATAGCCTGAGCTTAGCAATATGCCATTCATCATAAGTCTGCTAGTTCGTTTGTTTCCATCATAGAAAAACTGATTTTTAGCACCAAAAAGAAAAAAAGATATGGCTTTTGTGATTGGGTTTAGGAGTTGGCTGATTTTTTTAACTCCATCTTCAAACACACTCTCAAGATTCTTGTATGTTGGTGGCTTATACTCTGTCCCGCCTATATTGACATCTCCATCTCTAAACTCGCCCCATTTCAAAGCCTCCTCTTCTGAGACCTTGGAGTGGAGTTTACAAAAAGTGCTTTTATCTACTCTAAATTCGCAATTTTTTAGCATATCAAAAAGAAGCTCAACACTTCTATTTTGGTTAAGTATCATCCGCTCATCACTTAGCTTATGGCCACCTACTGTTATACCTTCAAGTAGAGTTTGAACTTCTGGATAGGTCATAGGGTTTCCCTCCAAAGAGGAGGTATTGTAGATGTAGTCCACTCTATCTTTTTTTGCCAAAAAAGTATAGTACTCTATATCAGGCGTGAGAGTAAAGCCTACATCAAAAGCATTGAGTTTATCTACATCTATCTTCAAGCTTCCACCTCTTTGCTCTACACCCTCTCAAACACACACTTTATCTCAAGAGGCTTGACATAGTATGGGGCGCTTGTGACTACCATATCTACGCCAGTTCCTGCGTACTCTGCTATGTTTTTTAGGTTTACCCCACCTGTGGCTGAGAGTTTTATATCTGGATAGATACTCTTTATCTCAAAGTTTAGATTATTTAGAGCCTCTGGAGTGAATTTCTCACACTGAAGTATATCAGCCCCAGCACTTGCTGCTCTATGGGCTAACTCTGGTGTATCTACCTCTATGGCTATCTTTTTTTCTGGGTTTTTAGCTTTTGCTAGGGTTATAGCTTCTTCTATTCCTCCACCTAAAAAGACAGTATGCTCTGCAAAAATTAGCACAGAGTCATACAGTCCCATCCTATGAGGCATAGCTCCCCCGCTCATTATGGCTTTTAGTTGAAGTTCTTTTGCACTTGGTATGTTTTTTCTTGTGGTTAGTAGGTCTATGTTTGGGTTTTGTCCTTTGGCTATTTTGAGCATATTTGCGGTCATGGTGGCTACTGCACTCATAGATTCTAAAAGCACTTGAGACATCTTCCAACCTTGATGAAGACTTGCTCCATCCCCCTTAAAAGTTGCCAACTGTTCCCCTGCTTCTACCCTATCACCACTTTTTTTATATATCTCACACTCCAAGTTAAGCTCATCAGCAATGACCTTTATCTCTTCCACCCCACATATCACACAGGCAGACTTTGGATAAAAGCTAACTTTTCCGCTATATCTCTCAAGATCTAAAGAAAAAGAGGTTAAATCACAAAGCCCTATATCATCATAGAGGACTTTTAAGATGATGTTTTTGGGTATATGCATCAAGCTTTTTGCTCCTCTATCTTAGGTTTGCTAGCTTTAGCGTTAGCTCCACTTCGCCTTTGCCGATGTTTAGCTCTTTGGCTATGGACTCTATACCATATCCGCTTTGAAAAAGAGAGACTATCCTACTCTCATCAACACTTGTTGTAGATGTGCTCATATACAGAGACTCTTTTACCCTATCTTCAAGTATTGAGATTTTGTCTTCAAGCTCTATTCGTTCATCTTCATGGACTTTTTCTAGCTCTCTTATGGCTGAGATTAGCTCGGATTTTATCTCTTCTATCTCTGTTTTTATCTCATGTCTTAGTTTAGCTCTAAACTCATTTTTATCCTCACCACTCTCAAGCTCACTCTCTTTTAGCTTTTTTTGCACCTTGTAGAGTTGAAGGTTTATATCCTCCACTGATTTTTCAAAGCTCCTAAAGCGCTTAGCACTCTCACCATCTTTTACATACATATAAGCTACTAGTAGTAGTATAGTTCCTAGTATGCCTCCTACAAAAGCTATCTCTATTAGTCCCATTTGCTCTCTTTTAACTCTCTTATTATACTTCTTTCGCGAGATGTTACATATCTATCTATATCCATTTCATCCCTTTGGTGAATCTTGACAATCTTCCCACGCACAGGCTCTATCGCTTCAAAAAAAACAGGTATAGTCCGCCTTGGAAAAACTGGCATATTTATCCTACCGTAGTAGAGTTGACCTACCTCTAACTCCTCTTTTTCAAGCAGAAGCCTTCTATGCCCAAGCCCTATGACTTTAGCACTTCTAGATAGAGTATAAAAAGACTTCTTAGAGCCTTTTATCTCTTCACTTAGTTCATCTATTTTTCTATATAGCTCCACTATAAGGTTCACAACTAGCATATCACTATCTTTTGTTTCACCCCTAGCTTTAGCAATTCTAAGCCAGTGACCAATGGGGTCATCATCACTCTCACTTAGTCTCTCATATTCCTCTTCTATCTCAAAAGAGCCTTCATCAACCTCTTGAAACTCTAAGCTAAGGGCTGTTTTAACCTCTCTACTTCTCTCTTGTGTCTGCATTATATCGTAAAAACCTCATTTAAAATAACTAATATCAAAAAGACAAAACCTATATAGCCATTAACAGTAAAAAAGGCTCTGCTGATGTTTTTATAGTCTTTTGCAACTATAATATGTTCATAAAAAAGCATAAGTGCAGCAAGCCCCACAGCTACATATACCAAAGACCCACCACCAGAACTTAGAGCAAAAAGAAACCAAAAAACCACCGTTAGGATATGAAAACTCCTAGAAAACCAAAGCGCCTTCTTATCCCCAAATATGCTTGGGATTGAGTAGAGGTTTTTCTTTTGGTCAAACTCCCTATCTTGTAGTGAGTAGATAACATCAAACCCAGCTACCCAAAAAAGCACTCCTAAAGCTAAAAATATAGACCACAAAGTCACACTTGCTTGAACCGCAACCACTCCAGCTATAGGCGCAAGTCCTAAAGCCAACCCTAAAAAAATATGAGCATAAGGAGTAAAACGCTTGGTATATGAATAAAAAGCCAGTATAAAGAGAAATGGAAAAGAGAGATAAAAAGCAAGAGTGTTGATAAAGTAACTAACTACCACAAAAATAGCTGCATTTATCACTATAAAAAAAAGAACCTCAGCCCCTTTTAGCCTACCATCCACACTAGGTCTTGAGGTTGTTCGAGGGTTTTTGACATCTATTTTTTTATCTACATATCTGTTAAACGCCATAGCAAAGTTTCTAGCACTCATAGCAGCTAGCGCACCAAGTAGTAAGAGAGTAAAGCCAAACCACCCATGAGCTGCTGTAATCATAGCAATAAAAATAAATGGCATAGAAAAAATAGTGTGCTCAAAAACAACCAACTCACCAAAATCTCTAATCTTTGTTTTAAAATTCACTACTTAATTCCTAGAGACATTATCTTTTTGAAACCATCACTAACTTCCATGTCAGTAACTTCTACATCTATCTGTTTCATATAGACTAGAAGTCCTGTAGTAGGGTTAGGAGTAGTAGGGATAAAAATAGCATACTCATCACCCTCTTTTTTGGTAATGAAGCCTATTATTTTTGACTTTCCAAATGGAACATATGCTACACCTAGGTATGAGTCATCTTTTTTCTTAGAAAACATCCCGACAATCTCTTTTATCACGGAGTAGACACTTTTTACAATAGGGATTTTGTCTATAAGAAGTTCAGTTATTTTAAGGAGTATAAACTCCCTATTTCGCTCTAGTACCCTCCCTATATTGTAGAGAAACAGTATAGAGATTAAAAATATCACAACAGTCATAAAGATATTGTTATCAGTCACACCAAAAACATAGAAAAACATCCCTTCAAAAATATTATACACAAATCTAAAAATCCATATAAGTATAATAATAGGAAGTAGTGCCAATAATCCCTTGCCAACTCTATTGAATAAACTCAAATAACTCCTCCGTAATGTAACTTTTTTAACTAGTGATATATTAACATATTTTATAACAGTTAAGTTTTAAAAAATAATAAAGGTTTTAAGAAATTTATCATAAAATATAGGAAATTTAAATCTAAAGGACAAAGACTATGAAAAAACTAGCACTATCACTACTAATAGCAGGAAGCACCCTATTTGCAAATGAAGCACTGATGAAGAATATGCACGATATGGAAAACGGCATGGACTACATCCAAAAAGGCTATCTATACAACAATATGGAGCTAATAAAAGCTGGAGTTAACGAGATACAAAACGCAAGTGAAATACTAAAGGGTATAGACACTGCATCATATCTACCTTCAAACAAGAAAAACATGGTAAACATAGCTAAGAACTCAGCTAGAAAAATGGATGATGCACTAGCATCTATGGAAAAAAACTTAGCCAATAAAGAGATAAAAAAGTCTCATGAAGCATATTCAGAACTTTTGACAAGCTGTGTTATGTGCCACTCTATTGTTAGAAACTGGTAGGCAAAAGGCGATCTTAAAAGATCGCGCTACCAACTCTTAACATATTACTTCCACACTCAATCGCAAGCCTAAAATCACTACTCATACCCATAGATAGGATATTTGCATCTTCACTTTGGAGTTCATCAAAAACCTCTTTTGTCCTCAAAAAACTCTGTTTTACAAGCTCCTTGTCTTCACTATGTGCTCCAATTGTCATAACTCCTACTAGATTTAGGTGCGAAAACTCTTTTTTTATCTGTTTAAAAAGCTCAACTGCCTCTTCAGGCGATACACCAGCTTTTGACTCCTCATAAGCACTGTTAATCTGAAGTAGTCCATCTACCTTTATACCCTTAACCTCAGCCCTTTTTTCAACCTCTTGTGCTGTTTTTAAAGAGTCTATTGAGTGTATGAGTGCAGGTTTTAGATCTAGGAGTTGGTTTATTTTGTTACTTTGAAGTCTTCCTACGAAGTGCCACTCTATAGGTAGCTCACTTAATATCTCACTTTTTTGCTTCAAATCTTGCACTCTACTTTCGCCAAAAGCCCTATGTCCTAGTTTATAAAGTGGCTCTATCTCACTAGATTCCACATACTTACTAATAGCCACTATCTTGATGATACGGTGCCTATCTACACTTAGTCTGCACTCTTCTATATCTTTTATTAGTTGCATAAACTTAGTCATACTCTCTCCTACTAAGGAATTGGGGTTGGATTTGCTAATCTATTAATATCATTATACAACCCTAAAAACATAAGTCCAAAAAGAACAACCCATCCAAATATAGTAAGCTTGTAGAGTACATTTTCACTAGGCTTTCTTTTGGTAATTAACTCATAGATGGTAAATAGAATATGTCCTCCATCAAGTGCTGGAATAGGAAGAAGGTTTAGTATCCCAAGGTTCACAGATATGAGTGCCGTTAGGGTAAAAAGCGCCACTATGCCTATATCTGCTGCACTACTTGTTACTTGAACAATTGATATAACACCACCTACTTGATCTACTGGGACTATCCCTTGTATGAGCTTTTGCACTCCTAAGACTATGAGTCTTGAGGCTTCGATTGTTTTTTCAAGTGCAAAAGGTATCGCCTCAAATACTGAGTGGTGTATGGTCACTACATCTCCACTTGGCGCTATTCCAATTAGCTTTCTTTTGACATCCTCTTGAAATATATTTTTACTATCACTAAGTATTGGCTCTATGGAGTAGTTATGAAATCTCTCATCTCTTTTTATCTGAAAATCCAAGGTTCCTTCTGAGTCTTTTATGTGCTCACTTAGGTCATCCCAGCTTTTTATAGGGTTGTTATTTATTGCCACTATCTCATCACCACTTTTAAGTCCCGCAGTCTGAGCTGGCATATTTTCTGAGAGCTCCCCTATAGTTGGTGCAAGAGTTCTCTCACCAAGAAGTCCAATAGCTATATAGAGCAAAAAAGCTAGTAAGATATTGAAAAAAGAGCCTGCAAAAAGTATGATAATCCTTTTTAGCGGATGCTTAGTCGCATAACTACCACTACTTGTATCTATGTTCATAGGGTCAATATCATCTTGCCCCTTCATCTTTACATATCCACCTAGAGGAATAGCACTAAGGCGATACTCCGTCTCTCCAATGACCCTTTTTACGACCGCTTTTCCAAACCCTATACTAAAAACCTCTACCTTAACACCAAAATACCTTGCAGCCAAAAAGTGCCCAAGTTCGTGAAAAAAAATCAAAAATGATAAAACCAGTATTGATATAATTATTCCCATATCTATCCTAAATACTCTTTAGTATATTTGTACCCTGAATACAGAGTAATAGCAGTTGCTATCCATATCAGTATCTCACCAACACTCAAAAAACCAGCCATCAAAAAAGATACAGCCGTTATTTGTAGACCTGTTTTCCACTTACCAAGACTAGAAGCTGCTACTTTAATATCCTTTTTTACAGCAATAACTCTAAGTCCTGTGATAAAAAACTCTCTTGCAAGAATTAAAAAAACAGCCAAAAGTGGCGCCCTACTAACTGCTACTAGACCTAGGAGGGCTGAGAGCATCAGCATCTTATCAGCTAGTGGGTCAAAGACCTCACCAAAAAATGTAACTCCATTATTTACCCGTCTTGCAATATATCCATCAAGAAAATCCGTAGATGCACCTAGAAGAAAGATGGCTAACAAAACCCAGTTTGCCCAGAAAGTGCCAATCTCATTAGTAACAACATCAAGATAGATGAAGTAAAAAAGGATAATAAATGAAACAGCTATTCTTGCACTTGTAAGATAGTTAGGTACTTTTTTTATCACTTAAAACTACTTCCCCCATCTATTGTTAGTACCTCTCCGCTTATCCAACCGGCCTCATTTGAACAGATAAAAAAAGCAGCATCAGCCATATCTTCTACACTTCCTAGTCTTTTTATTGAAGCTCTCTTAATCACCTCAGCTTTTACCTCTTCATAGTTTGGAAAAGCCCTCAAAGCATCAGTATCAATTGGTCCTCCACTTATAGCATTTACTCGTATTCCACTACCACCTAGCTCAGTAGCAGCGTATTTTACCATTATCTCTAGAGCAGCTTTTGAGCTTCCATGCCCTGCATAGTTTGGGGTGTATACTTTGTTTCCAGTAGAGCTTAGTGCTAGAATAGAGCCACCGCCTATCACCTCCATCCTTTTAGCAGCCTCTTGAGCACCATAAACAAAAGATAGTACCGTGGCTGTATAGATGTTAGTTAGCCCCTTTTCTCTTAGTCTCATAAATGGAGCAAAACCACCCGCAACACTCTTGCCAGAGATAATTGCATTTGATATGAAGTATTTTATGTTCTGAAAGTCATTATCTATCTCAGAGAAAAGCTCTTTATAATCTTTTGGGTTTAGTACATTTAGTTTATAACCCTTAGCTTTGATTCCATACTCTTTTTTTAGCTCTTTTTCTATGTTTTGCGCTTCCTCTTCACTTTTGTTGTAGGTAAATGCTATATCAATTCCCTCTTTAGCAAATCTCTTTACGATTGCTCTTCCTATGCCCCTAGTTCCGCCACTTATTACCAAAGTTTGATTCATTAAACTACCTTATATTTTTTCAAAACATCTTCTATTTTTTTCATATTTTCACTACTTGGTGGGGTGAGTGGAAGTCTGTACTCAAGTGTCTCTATAAGCCCACTTAAATACATTGCGGCTTTTATAGGTATGGGGTTACTCTCTACAAAAAGCACTCTATTTATCTCAAAAAGTGCATTACTTATGCGTTTTGCCTCTTCAAGCTCACCATCAAAAACACTGTGCACTAGAGATGAGAGCATATCTGGTAGAAGGTTTGAGCTAACTGATATAATTCCTTTACCACCTGTAGTTAGAATAGGCAGGTTTATAGCATCCTCACCGCTGATTACATATACATCATCTTTTTGAGATAGAATCTCTATAACCCTATTTAGAGAGCCACTAGCCTCTTTTACGCCATAAATATTCTCTACATCACTACATAGCCTTATGACTGTCTTTGCACTTAAATCCACGCCTGTTCTACTTGGTACATTGTACATCATAAGAGGTATAGAGACCGCCTCTGCTACTGCTTTGTAATGCTGATAGAGACCCTCTTGTGTGGGCTTGTTGTAATATGGGGTCACACACAAAATAGCATCAGCACCGCTACTCTCTGCAAACCTAGCTAAGTCTATTGCTTCATGTGTAGAGTTGCTTCCTGCTCCAGCTACTACCTTTACACCTCTATTTTTAGCTACAGAGGTTGCTATCTCTATGCAACTTTTGTGCTCATTATGACTTAGTGTCGCACTCTCTCCTGTCGTCCCTACTGGCACTACAGCATCTATTCCATTGTCTATCTGTCTTTTTATAAGTCTTTCATAACTATTAGCATCTATTTTTCCATCTTTAAAAGGTGTGATAAGCGCAGTCATAGCTCCATAAATTTTATTCATATAATCTCCTAGGTTATTTAAGAATTACAACACTCATTATGTTTTTGTCAAAGTATCTGTTTGCCACTTCCTCTATCTCTTTTAGGCTTAGAGCATTTAGAGACTCTTCATATCTAAAAAGAGGCTCTATATTTCCCTTTGCAAAGTAGCCACCATATAGGTCAGCTACACTACTAGAGCTCTCAAGTCCAAAGACAAAGTCAGCTTTAGCATTTATCTTCACTATATCTAGCTCTTGTTGAGTGACTTTTCCTTTTTTTATCTTATCTAGCTCTTTTAGTATCTCTTTTTTTACATCTTCTGCCTCAACTCCTTCATTGCACACTGCAACTACTACAAATACACTTGGGTCTTTTAGCTCTAGATTATAGGCTGAAATCTGGTTTACTAGCTTCTTTTTATCAACTATGTTTTTTATCAGTCTGCTACTTTTTCCTGCACTTAGTATCTCACTTATGGCACTGAGAGCCACTTGGTCTTTATGCTCAAAGTTTGGAATTTTAAAAGCTAGTGCTATAATATCTACTTCATTATCTCTTTGTATATAGACCTCTTTTGCTCCATCTTGTATCGGTTCTACTTGATAGACCTCTCTTATATCACCTTTGTTCTCTATTTTGCCAAACCACTTTTTAGCTCTACTAAAAACCTCATCCTTATCTATATCGCCTGCTACTACTACTATGGCGTTTTTTGGCTGATAAAACATAGAGTGGAACTCTTTTATATCCTCTATACGCCAGTTTAGAATATCATCCATAAACCCTATAGGTGTCCAGTGGTATGGGTGATAGACAAAAGCTGTATTAAAAAGCTTAAAGTAGAGGTTTCCCATAGGATTATTATCAGTCCTCCATCTTCTCTCTTCAGTAACTACATCTCTTTCAGTTTGAAACTCCTCATCTTTTAGGGCAAGGTTACTCATAATCTCAGAAAAAAGCTCCATAGACTTATCTATATTTTGCTTACTAGACTTGATATAGTAGTGTGTAAAATCAAAGCCAGTAGAGGCGTTCGTCACCCCTCCATAGCTTTTTATCATCTTATCAAACTCACCAGCTTCAAGGTTTTTGGTGGATTTAAAATTCATATGCTCAAGCATATGTGCTATCCCACTTTTTCCCATTATCTCATTTCTAGAACCGACCTTATAAAATATATCAGTAGTAATAACTCCACTTCCATTTTCCATCGGTATGGCTACCACTTTTAGTCCATTTTCTAGTTCACTCTCATAATACTTCGGTAACACACTTGATGCCATCAACTCTCCTAAAAAAAATATACAACAAAACAGTAAAATCCTCAAAGCATACTTCCTTTTGCTTCACTTATAAATGCAAATCCATCCTTTTTTAGTAGCTCACAAAGCCCTTCATTTATGCTTTTTATAAGAGCAGGTCCTTCATAAATAAGCGCAGTATATACCTGCACCAAACTTGCCCCATGCTTGATTCGAAGGTAAGCATCCTCAGCACTTGATATACCACCACTTGAGATGAGTATGGCTCTACCAAAGTAGTTTTTTGCCACCTCTTTAAACATCAAAAAGCTTTTCTGCTTCAAAACCTCTCCACTAAGCCCACCAAAATCTTTTGCACCCTCTAGCAGGTCATACTCTGTAGTTGTATTTGTAGCTATAAAGCCTTTTGCTCCGTTTTTATAAGCTACATCACATATAAATAGTGCATCATCTATACTCATATCAGGTGAGAGCTTTAGAAATATATCTCTCTTAGTCTCCTGTGTGGCCCTGCTAAAAAGCTCCTTTATAAACTCCTCATTGAAAAGCTCTCTTAGATTAGGAGTATTTGGACTAGAGATGTTTATTACTACATAATCACACATATCTCCAGCTCTTTTTATGCACTCTATATAGTCCTCTATAGCGTTGTGAGTTGGGGTAGTTTTGTTTTTACCGACATTTAGCCCAAGTGGAATAGAAAAAGGGTAGCTCTTTTTAAGTCTTTTTGCCATAGCCTCTATTCCATCATTGTTAAACCCCATCGCATTTTGAAGGCTTTTTGCCTCTATATGACGAAAAAGTCTAGGTTTTGGGTTTCCGCTCTGAGGCTTTGGAGTCACTGTTCCAAGCTCCAAAAAACCAAAACCAAGTGCAGCTAATCCTCTTAGAGCTTTAGCATCTTTATCATATCCAGCCGCTAAGCCCACTGGGTTTAACACTCTTTTTCCAAAAAGCTCTTGTTCTAGCATGGGAGTTATACTCCAGTACCTTGAAGAGAGTTGACTACTCAAAAAAGAGCAACTTCCTACGGCACTCAAGAGCTTTTCAGCGACCATGTGTGCACTCTCAGGGTTCAGTTTAAAAACCACATCTCTTATGTTTTTGTACTCAATCATAATCATCTTCTTTGTTTGTATTATCATTTCTTCTTTAGAAACCTACATTTTAGCCCATTGTTAGTAAAATTCCCTTTATAAACAGAGATTAAGAGTGAGGATAAATATGATAAAAACAAGATTTGCACCAAGTCCAACTGGGTTTTTGCACATAGGAGGGCTAAGAACCGCCCTATACTCATACTTGTGGGCTAGAAGGAATAAAGGGGAGTTTTATCTGCGAGTAGAGGATACTGACCTAAGCAGAAATTCACAAGAAGCCACAGAAGCTATATTAAAAGCTTTTGAATGGTGTGGACTAAGTCATGATGGTGATGTGACTTACCAGTCAAAGAGGTTTGATCTATACAAGAACTACATAGAAAAACTCCTAGATGAAAAAAAAGCCTACTACTGCTATATGAGCAAAGAGGAACTAGATACTCTGCGAGAGGAGCAAAGAGCTGCTAAGCAGAGACCTAGATATGATGGAAGGTATAGAGATTTTAGCGGAACTCCACCTAGTGGGATTAAGCCTGTTGTAAGGATAAAAGCTCCACTTGAAGGAGAGATAGTAGTAAGTGATGGAATTAAGGGCGAAGTTAGATTTAGCGCGAGTGAGTATGATGACTTTATCATTGCAAGGAGTGATGGCACTCCTACTTATAACTTTGTTGTGGCAATAGATGATGCTTTGATGGGAATAACAGATGTCATAAGAGGAGATGATCATCTATCAAACACCCCAAAACAGATGATTATCTATGAAGCCCTAGGCTTTGAAGTTCCAAGGTTTTATCACATTCCTATGATACTAAATCCAGATGGTAAAAAACTATCAAAAAGAGATGGTGCTACAGATGTGATGGAATACAAAAAAATGGGCTTTCTACCAGAGGCACTTCTAAACTTTTTAGTTCGCCTTGGCTGGAGTCATGGGGATGATGAGATATTTAGTATGGATGAGCTTTTAGAGCTTTTTAACCCTAATGACATAAACGCCTCAGCCTCAGCATATAACCAAGAAAAGCTCCTATGGCTAAATGCTCACTACATCAAAAACTCTCCAAATGAAAGACTAAAAGAGGAGCTAAAAGAGTTTGATATCTATCTATCCAAAAACGATAGAGAGGAGATTATCCTAGATACACTCAAAGATAGAGCAAAAACAATAGATGAGCTCTCGTTTTTGATAAAAGAGATACTAGAAACTCCACAAGAGTATGACAATGAAAAAATAGAAAAACTAGGCAGAGAGTCCTCCATAGAGATACTTCAAGGCTTTTTAAAAGAGCTAGAAAAGATAGATGACTCTTCACACCTTCCTCCGGAGTTTGATGCACTAGCTAAAGAGTATATGGAGGCAAACAGTATAAAAATGAAGTTTTTTGGTATGCCTTTAAGAACTGCTCTTATAGGAAAAGCACAAGGAGCTGCAGTTGGAGAGATAATGTCAATTCTTGGAAAAGAGGAGAGCATAAAAAGAGTAGAGAAATTCCTAGAGCAGTTCTAATCTGCTTAAAGTAGTAGCTTAAGCTTAGGAATTCACTTCTAAAGAGTGTATAAAATAGTAGAAAGGAGATTTATAGATGAATAGAGTTTTGGATATTGTCTTTGTACTCCTTGCAGTTTTTTCTATAGGTGTCGTATATACTTCTTCACATATAGACGAAAGCCTACTTGCTACACTTACAAAAGAGATGGGACTTTATGAGAATATCAGTGTTATCATTCTTCTTTGTATAGGAATATATGGAACTGTTTTTTTTATCAAAAGAAAAGCTTCACTAGATAAGTTAGCACTTTTTTTTATTCCAGCTTTTTCGCTACTTGCTTTTGTAGCTGCACTTGAGGAGGTTAGCTGGGGTCAACATATATTTGGTTTTGAGAGTGGAGAGTTTTTTGAAGAGAACAACCTGCAAAAAGAGACAAATATACACAACCTTATAGATGGTAATATTTTTAGTTCAGTTATATATTTTAGCACTTATGCTTTTTTTGTGTTTCTACCTGCTTTTAATACTTTTTTTCCTAAGTTTTTATCTTTTCTACCATCTAATATCATCCCATCTCTAAGGGTCTCTCTTATAATACTATTTGGCTCTACATTTCAGCTCTACTTCTATGATGATTTTGGTGTTTTTAGTGATATGGTAACACTCATGGCAGGGTTTGTACTTTTAGGAATAGTGCTTATTATGAGATTCCAAAAAGTATCAGCGCTTTTTTATCTCTTAGGAGTTATCTCGATGATTTTTTGTATGATGAGCTATGAGATTTTTGACTTTTATAATATGCAGTATGAGATAAGGGAGATGTTTGTGATGCTAGGAGCTCTGTATTGGTTTATAGAGGTTACAGAAAAAAGAGCCAAAAGGCTCTTTTAAATATTTAGTAAAGACCTACTTTACCATCAGCTCTTTTGTACATTACTCTCATTTTGTTATCATGATCGTTAAATACCAAAAACTGCTGATTTGACTCTCTTAGAAGCTCTAGCGCATCCTCTACTTCAAGAGGTTTATGAAGCTCTAAGTCCATAGGAACTATCTCAACCTCATCTGCTAATATTCCATCTATTGGCTTCATATCTTCTGGCATCATCTCTTTTATAGGGATGTTTTTGTGATCTTTACTTTTATCATGATGCTTCTTTAGCACCTTGTTTGCTCTATCTATTTCTAAATCCGCTGCTGCATAGACATCTTTGTCTCTTTGCTTTATAACTATAGTGTTTGCGTGTGCCAGAACTATAGTAAACTCTACTACAAAACCTTTTTTTCCGTTTTTCTCATCACCTGTGATAATAGCTTTAGCATCTATGATATCCATCTGATACTTTTCAAGCGTCTTCAAGAGCGATATCATATGCTCTTTTATAGGGTCTGTTAGCTCAAAATGTCTTCCAACAACTGTAATATTCATTCTATCTCCTGAAAAATCTAAAATATTGCGCGGATTTTATTATAGTTTTTCTTTGAGATAGTTAAACATAAGCTCACTATATCCAAAACCACCTGCTAACTCTTTTGAGAGAGTATCTTTGTACATTGAGTTATATATTTTTTTACCAGGCTCTTCTGGGAGGACGGAGTTTTCCATCTTCATAGAAATATCAAGCATATTTTTGATTATAAGTGCCTCAAAAGCATCAGTTTGCTCTTTTAGTTTTTCTAAGTTATCAGTTTTCAAATTCCCTTTTGGAGTGTTTGCTTTGTTTAGTGAGTTTAAAGCTTGAGTATTATCTATTTGCATTCTTGACTCCTTATATAATCTCTACACTTGCAGTTATAGCTCCCGCCATCTTCATAGCTTCTATAACTGAGATAATATCTTTTGGTGTTGCACCTAGTTTTTGTAGTGACCTAGCTATGTTAGCAACTGTTGGTCGGTTGTTTGAATTGATGATGTTTCTATTTGCATCTATATTTACACCATCACCCATATCTAACCCTCCATCTTCTACATTTGATGGATAATCAATTTTTACTGTTATCTCTCCTTGAGTTACTACTACTGGTTCTACTGTTACATCTATACCTGCAACTACTGTTCCTGTTCTCTCATGTATGACTACTTTTTGCTCTCTATCATATGTTATCTCAAGCTCATTTACAGTTGCCAAAAACTCCACCATGCTCATATCATCTGGCTTATCTAGGGTGATTGTTCTAGGGTCTTGTGCTTTTGCACTATTTAGAAAGTACTGATTTATGGTGTTTTGAATAGCTACTGCATTCATAAAGTTTGCATTATGAAGGCTTAGAGTTGCACGAGTTTGGTTAGCAAAGCTATAACTTACGCTCTTTTCAACAACACCTCCTCCTAGCATAATACCAGCTAATGGATGGTTTCCATCACCTCCTCCACCTCTTGCATTTCTTCCACCTATACCCACTGGTCCTTGAGCTAGAGCATATATCTTACCATCTACACCTTTTAGTGGAGTCATCAGAAGTGTACCTCCACCTATGGACTTTGCATCACCTATTGAAGAGACTACAACATCTAGCTTATCACCCTGCCTAGAAAAGGCTGGAAGTTTAGCAGTAACCATAACTGCTGCGACATTTTTTGATCTTATATCATCTGCATTTACTTTTACATTTACGCCCTGAAGTAGGTTTGCAAGTGACTGGGCTGTGAAGGTTGCCGCATTTCCATCACCTGTTCCATTTAACCCAACTACAAGACCATAGCCTATAAGCTGGTTATCTCTAACACCCACTACTGAGCTTACCTCTTTAATTTTCTCTGCATGAATGATGGATAAAAAACATAGTAATAAAAGTATCGCTCTTAGTGCTCTCATGGTTAGCTTCCCTGCTTTGGTTATTTACTCTTGTAAAGCAATTTGTATTCCTATGCTGATTATAGTAGAATTGCATAAAAAGATAAAGAGATAACCGTATTATGAAAAAAGTAGCAATTTTAGGAAGACCAAATGTGGGGAAGAGTTCACTATTTAATAGATTGATAAGAGAGTTTGATGCTATTACCTCTGAAGTGAGCGGAACTACTAGAGATGTTAAAAAAAGAATACTAAAAATAGATGATAAAGAGTGTCTTTTGATAGATACTGGTGGACTTGATGATGAGAAAGAGGAGCTTAACAAAAAGATAAAAGAGGTCTCTTTAAAAGCCGCTAGTGAAGCTGATATAATCCTCTATATGGTCGATGGGCAGATGTTAGCGGATGATTTTGATAGGTCGTTTTTTATGGATATAGAAAAGCTTAATAAAGAGAGTGTACTTGTAGCTAATAAGGTAGATAGTGATAGGTTCAAAGAGATGGTTTGGGAGTATCAAAGCTTTGGAGCTAAGAAGATTTTTGAAATCTCAGTAGCCCATAATAGAGGAATAAGCGCTCTTATATCGTGGCTATACTCAAGGCTTGAAAAAACTCTCAGTATTGAAGTAGATAGTGAGGAGAGTTTAGAAGACTTTTTAGATGAGAGTGTAGTTGAGTATGAGAGTAAACCCATAGATGTAGCCATCATAGGTAGGGTAAATGTAGGTAAAAGCTCCCTTCTAAACGCTCTTTTAGGAGAGGAGAGGTCAGTAGTTAGTGAAATAGCTGGAACGACTATAGACCCAGTTGATGAGAGCTTTATCTATCAAGATAGGGTGATAAACTTCGTTGATACTGCTGGTTTGAGAAGGAGAGGCAGGATTAAAGGGATAGAAAAATACGCTCTGGATCGCACTAAAAAGATGCTTGAGCGAAGTGATATAGCGCTTTTAGTCCTAGATAGTAGTAGTGACTTTGTAGAGCTTGATGAAAGAATAGGGGGGCTTGTTAAGGAGTACTCACTAGGGTGTATCGTGGTGTTAAATAAATGGGATATAAAAGAGGAAGAGAGCCAAAAAGTGCTTGAAAACTTTAAAAAGAAGTTTCGCTACTTAAACTTTGCAGAGATACTAACAGTCTCAGCCCTAAAGGGCAGAAATGTAGAGAAGATAAAAGATGCAATTTTAAAAGTCTATGCAAACTACACAAAAAGAGTGCCAACTTCAAGGCTTAATGAAATCATACAGTTTGCATATATGAAGCATAAGCACCCTTCATATAGAGGAAAGCTTGTGAAATTCTACTATGCTACTCAGTTTTTAGTTGCTCCTCCTACTTTTATGCTTGTGACAAACACCTCTTACAAGCTTCACTTTAGCTACCAAAGATATCTGCAAAACGAGATAAGAGAGCATATAGACTTCAAAGGAACACCAATTATTATCAAAACCAAAAGAAGAGGAGAGAGGGATGAGGAGCCTAAGACTTAGGAGTCAAACCCCTTAGCAAAAAGTGGTTGTAAACTATCAAAACTATATCTTGAATCAAAAAAGAGATTAAAAGCTAAAACTCCCTGATTTATGAGCATATACTTGCCATCTTGGCGTTTTATATCTAAGCGTTCACATAGCTCTAAGAATGGGGTCTGTAAGCCATAAAGTAGGTCATATCCTAGCTTTGATGAAGGAAGTATTTTTTCTAAAATCTCTTTAAAAGGTGCTTCCTTGCTACTTAGTCCTGCTGAAGTGGAGTTCACTACAAGCTCAAACTCTCTAGGATAAAACTCACCTTCTGAAAAAAACTCTACTCCAATTTTTTCAAAAAACTCTCTATTTCTCTCACTTCTATTAAGTACACAAACATCTACTTTTTTTTGCTTTAGATATAGGGTAATTGCTTTTGCACTACCACCAGCTCCTAGAATTAGGGCAGATTTGTAGCTATTAGGCAAGGAGAGATAGAAGCCCTGTGCATCAGTATTGTAGCCTCCTAGCTCTCCATTTTTGTTTACTATAGTATTTACTGCACCACATGATTTTGCAAACTCATCTACACTATCAAGTAGCTCTATTACATCCTCTTTAAAGGGAACTGTGATATTTGCTCCTTTAATGGAGTTTGTTTTTATGTGCTCTATTAGCTCTTGTGCACTTTGTACTTGCTTTTTGTCATAAACTCCATCAATACCGAGAGATTTTAGGGCAAAATTGTGCATATTGGGTGATTTGGTGTGTGAGATGGGATTTCCATACACACAAAACTTATAACTCATCTATCCTCCTTTAACGGCTGAAGCCATATCCCACATAGGCAGAAATATACCTAGTGCTAGAAGCAGTACAAGGGCTGCTATAAAAGCTGTGAGCAGTGGCTCTATAGAAGCACTAATATTGTCAATCGCACTATCATACTTCATTTTATAAAAATTAGAGGCTGTTTTTAGCATCTGATCTAGGCTACCACTTTTCTCACCCGTACTTATCATCTGTATAGGGATGGTTTCAAAAACATCTATATTTTTAAAAGCATCAGTTAAATTCACACCTCTGTTTATTGCCTCTGGAACTGTGTCAAACTTGTTTCTGTAATGAAGGTTGTTTATCATCGTAGAGGCTGAGCGAAGTGATTCCTCAAGTGGAATACCTGCTTTTATAAGCTCACTTAGGGTTGATAGGTATTGATATGATGCTGAGAGGTGGATAAGCTTCCCAATTAAATACAACTTCAACGCAAACCTATCTACTTTAAGCTGAAAAGCTTCACTTTTATAATAGTAGTATCTCCCAACTATACCCAAGACTACACCTACTACAAGAGCGATGATACCATAGTTTGAGACATACTCCTCTAACTTTAGTAGGATGATAGTTGGAAGCGGAAGTTCAGCATTCATTTTAGAAAATATATCACGAAATTTTGGGACAACTACAGTTATAAGTATCACAAATGCAACCGCCATAGCAAATATGGTAAAAAGCGGATACCTAAGGGCCTTTTTAAATTTTGCTACATTCTCTCTTATCTCTTCAAGCATTATTGTAAGTGTATCTAGGGCTGAGGGCATATCTCCTGTTTGCTCACCTAAGTCTATTAGGGAAATAGCAAGTGCTCCAACATCTTTTTTGTAAGGTCTAAAGCACTCTGACATACTCTTACCTGAGTCTATACCATTTAGTACATCTTCAAAAATCGCCTTAAGCTTGTTGTTATTGGTAAAATCAATAATATCTTGAAGTGTCTGATGTATAGATATACCCACATTTAGCATCATAGATATTTGCCTAAAGGAGGCTATGAGGTCATCCATAGTTACTTTGTTTTTAGAGCCTAAGCTTTTTTTGATACTTCCTATATACTCTTCTAATTTGACATTTAGAGGTGGAGTTCCTGGCTTTACCTTTAGCACCCTGCCAAGCTTTCTGACTCTTGCTAGCTCTGTAGCGTGTTCTTTATCTTGAGCCTTGATGATGCTTGTGACCCTTCTGCCACCTTTGATACTTAAAACCTCAAAATATATCATGGGAGCTTAGCTACCCTATAGACCTCTTCTAGGCTTGTTTTTCCAGCTAATGCCTTTGATATTCCATCTTCAAACATCGTCAAAAAGCCATCTTTTAGTGCTTCTTGATAGATATTGTCCTTAGAAGCACCATCTACTATCATTCTTTTCATATTCTCATTTACAAGCAGTACCTCACTTAGAAGTTCTCTGCCACTATATCCGCTCATATCGCACTCTTTACAACCATGTGACCTATAAAATGTGTAGTTCTCTGGTATATATGCTCTAAGCTCCTCTTCAAGCATATCTGGTATATCAACCTCATATATACAGTGCTGACATAGTCTTCTTACAAGCCTTTGGGCAGATATTCCAGCTAGAGCTGAGCTTATAAAAAAGCTCTCTATTCCCATATCTATAAGTCGAGTAATAGAGCTAATAGCATCATTAGTATGAAGTGTAGCAAAAACTAAATGACCAGTAAGCGCGGCTTGAATAGCAATCCTTAGTGTATCTTGATCCCTAACCTCACCTACCATGATAATATCAGGATCTTGTCTTAGAATGCTCTTTAGTGCTGTAGCGAAGGTTAGTCCTGCTTTTTCATTTACCATTACTTGGTTAACTCCGGGCATCTGATACTCTACTGGGTCTTCTACAGTTATGATTTTTTCGCTTACACGCTTTATAGCATTTAGGGCTGCATATAGGGTTGTAGTTTTACCACTACCCGTTGGACCTGTTACGAACATTATTCCGTATGGGGATTTTATACCTTTATTGAAGCGCTTGAAGTTGTGCGTACTTATACCCAGCTCTTCTAGTTTTACTAAAACCTTTGATTTATCAAGTATTCTACTAACAATAGACTCACCAGTAACTGTAGGCATAGAGGAGACTCTAAAGTCATAGTCGTTTCCAAAAAAAACACTTGAAAATCTCCCATCTTGAGGTTTTCGTTTTTCAGCTATATCCATACCAGCTAGAAGCTTCATCCTTGAGCTAAGTGGCGGATATACATCCCTATCAAATCTAAAAACCTGTTGCAACATTCCATCTACTCTACATCTAATTATTGTAGCATCTACAGCACCTTCTATATGTACATCACTAGCATTTAATCTAATTGCTGTTTCAAATATCACATCAATAAGCTTCATAATGGAGGACTGCTCACTATTTAAAGCACCCTCATCCATTCTCTTTATCTCTCGCCTAACTTTCTCAACTAACTCTTTGACACTATCATGTAGCTCTAACCTAGTAACAACATCTCGTACCTGCTCCCTTGTAGCTAGCGTGAAGACAAGTGGTTTTTTCTTGATAATCCTAGTAAATGTATCCTTTGCATCTTCATTAAAAGGATCCATCATAGCTACATATATATTTTGTTCATCCTCTGAAAAAGGAAAGGCATAAAATCTTTTTATCTGGGTAAAAGGAACATACGAAGCTACTTTCTCATCAACCTCAACAAGATCTAAATCTATAAATTCCATATCTTCATTATCAGCCAAAAGCCTCAGTACAATATCCTCAGTAGCTGGAAAGTCCTCTAATATAGAGTTTAGTACAAGCCTACCCTCTTTACACTCATCAGCAAAAAACCCTAAAAGCTCCCCTTCTTGTATAAAACCCAAGTCAACTAGAACTCTTACAATCTTTTTTCTTTTGACCTGTTTTTTTTGAACCTCTAGGGCTTCTTGTAGCTGCTCATCTGTAATAAGCCCCTCTTGTATAAGCCTATCACCTATCCTCTGGGTAGCCAATCTACCTCTCCAAGCCTTCTAAAGCTACTTTTGCTTTGTTTGCTTCTGGGTTGTTACTTATGTATGTTTTCAATATCTTAACTGCATCCTCTTTTTTACCAAGAGCATTTAAAGAGTTTGCAAAAACTATCCAACTATCCTCTTTTTTTGAATCATGTTCATTAGCTATTAACGCCCATTTGCTAGCCTCTGTGTACTCTTTTGAACTATAGTAGAGCCTTGCTATATCTAATGCTATGTTATATGATGGGGTGCTACTGTATCTTTTTGTTAAGCTCTGTATTTTAGCATCTACATCTATCTGCTTAGATTCAAGTGTAAGGGTTGATTCTCTATCTACCCTCTCCTCTTTTGTGTCTTCATTCAGAGTATCAACAATACCTATTTGCTCATCTACTTCAATATTAAGCTCTTCATTATCACTTAGCGGTGAGACAAAGCCCTTAGCATATATCCAGCCAAAATCAGCCAAAAGCCAATCTCCCGCCCTCTCATTCTCACAGACTATATCCCCTCTATAATACTTATCTATTACCTCTGAGGATGTTGTTGGGGCACTTCTTACATTTAGTGCATCTACTATCACTTCATAGCACTCTTTGTTTTTGATACTAATTGGCTCTCTTGCACCATTTTGTGCTATTTGACTTAATGCTACCTCTTCTACTTCTTTTATCTCATCTGTATCTTTAATCTCTTCTGCATCTTTTGTTGTGTTTTTATCTTCTGTAGTATTTACTACCTCTTTGGTGGTATTTTGCTCAACCACTACCATCTCTTGCTTAGCATTTTTTATTTTGTTCTCAATAGTTGCAACCTCATACTTACTATGACTCACAGGATATGTATAGTACAAAAATATAAAATAACTAGCAACGCCAATTACAACCACGCTCATTGGTAGCAAATAAAGTTTTGCATACTTTTTCAACCTATATGTCCTCCACTTTTTTTCTAGCTCTTTGTAGTTATGCACGAATCAACCTTAAATCAATTGCTGCCATCTCAAGCAGCTTTAGATAGCCCTTCCTATCATCCATAGAGTTAGGATTGTTTTGATAGAAATAATCACATATATCAAACAGTTTATATAAAACTACATTAATCTGTCGTAAATTACCCTTAGTTACTCTATAAATAAACCTAAAATCCTTCTTACTAAACCGATGCACAACATCAAAGAGGTTTGATTTTAGCATTATTTTTTCTACATACTCTATGGTTTCACTCTGATTTAGAGGCTCTAACTCTATGATATTCCATATCCTACTTCTGAAGTGATCTTTGTTTACAACTGAGTCTTTTTCAAACTTGTGCATTATAAGTACAAACTTAAAAACACCCTTATCACTTAGCATTCTTATGAAGTCCAATTGATCTTCTGGGTAGTTTTGAGCCTCATCTACAAACACAGTCACACTACTACCTTCAAGCTCCCCTACTAAACTCTCTATAACCTTATCTAGGTTAAACCTCTGAGGTGTTTTTCCTGTTATCTCTTTTGCAAGCCTCTTGACAAACTCCTCAATCCCAATAACAGGCATCTCAAGATATATAACTCCATCATGGCTACCCAAGTCACTAAGCACTCTTTTTACAAGAAATGTCTTTCCAACTCCGGGGTAGCCAGTGATGGTAGTAAGTGGAGTTTTGTTTAAAAAAACTTGATCTTCTATATGGTTTTTTTTAGAAGCAAACTTAGCTATCTCTATGTAGGCTTTGTTCTCATCCAAAAAAATATGTTTTGACTCTTCAAATCTGTTCATTATTTCAACTCCTTTTTGAACAAGTCCAAAAAGAACTCCTCAGCGGAGGGCTCACGCACCCTTGGTGCTTTGATGAAAAATATTCTATTTTTCATTATTTCAACTCCTTTTTGAACAAGTCCAAAAAGAACTCCTCAGCGGAGGGCTCACGCACCCTTGGTGCTTTATCTAAACTCCTTTTTGAACAAGTCCAAAATGCTCTATTTTTCATCACTACCTACTTTATCTTTATCTGATGTGGAGTTTCCATCTAATATACTCTGAGATAGAGAGTAACCCATATCTCCTAAGCTTATTTTGTTATCTTCATCTCCACCTACTATATGTGGTGTGATGACAATAACTAGCTCTTCATTATTATAGCTTGTACTGCTATGTTTAAAGGCATAACCTAATAGTGGAATATCTCCAAAGAATGGTACCTTTGTCTCTTTTTGGGTTTTATCTTTTTTGATTAGACCTCCTAGAATAATTCTCTCTCCATTTTTAGCTCTTATAATTGAAGATAGTTGCGAAGAAGTAAGGTTTGGTGGCTTACTAAGTGCAGTAGATGCGCTCTCTACATCTATTCCTTTTGTCCCGGTAATTGAAGGGTTTATTTTAAGAATAAGCTCATCATCATCAATAGAAGGAGTTATATCAAGGAGTATTCCTGCAAAGACTGAAGGATAGGTGTTGGCCGTGTTGGTGTTTGTCCCGCCACTATCTGAAGTTTGATAGACAACATTACTCTCATATCTTATAATATCTCCTACACTTATTAGAGCTGGCTGGTTATTTAGTGTGATGACTTTTGGACTTGAGACAGTGCTTACATCCCCATAGTTTTTTAGAAAGTCCACTACTCGGTTTAGAGATATCTGCGCACTAAAAACAGAGTAGCCAAAGTTTCTAGTAGATTCACCTACACTTCCTACAGTAGATATAATAGGTTCGCCTGCCCCTCCTCCTGTATCATCTCCTCCATCACTAGGATAGCTTACATCATCACTTAACTCTGGGTAGTTCGCGCCTCTATTCATAATTCCACTTACTGCATATTGAGCTGCTACATTTTGTAGATTTAAAAGCTGATTCCAGTCTATTCCCATATTTTGTGAGTTTGAGTTGGTGACTTTTAGGATAGAGACATCTATCATTACAGAGCTATGGAGGCTTTTTTCTATACTATTTATATATTTTTTAGCTCTATCTACCTCCTCTTGAGTGCCCTTAATAGTTACTAGTCCTGATGCTCTATTTATCACAACTGCTTTATCAGCACTACTAGAGTTTGTATCAACTTGCATATCAAAAACTATAGTATTTAAATCTGTTTTTAAATCATTCCAAAAAGTTTGCAAATACTCATCATTATATTTTATAGTGGAGTCTGTTGAGCCTTTGCTTCCTGTATTACCAGAAGTATTTGCGACGCTCTCAGTTCCACTATTTGAAACAGTTATTGAAGTTTGTGATTGATTATCTTGGAACCTCACACCGCCTACATAGTTTATCTTAAAGGTCTCAGTTATATAGTAGCTTATCTTAAGAAGGTTGCCGGTAAATGTGTAGTTTAGATTTCGCTCATTTATGAGAATATCAAGAAGTTCATCAAAGCCTACATTTTTTAGCGACATAGGACCTGAGGGAGTGTTTAGTATCATCTGTGATTTGGTATCTTTAACAGATATAGCGAAGCTACATTCTGAAGCTAGAGAGGTTAAGACTTCTAAAGGTGTAATAGAATTATTACCACCTGATATATCAAAAACCCTATCACTGCAACTAGATGCATATAGAGATACAGAAAAAAGGGATATTATAACTAGTTTTAAAAATTTCACCTACTTAGCCTTCAGTATAGTCTCTTCAAATATAAATAATTTTTTTATTTTATCACCATTTTTTAAAATTACGCTGTTTTCGCTTATTTCCTCTATACTGTACTCATTAACACTCTGATTTTTATCATACCATCTACCATCTATCTTAATTCTCTCATCAAAAATAGCTTGAAGCTTTATAGGTTCTCCTATTTCTAAAACTGGCAGTGTTTTATTATCTTCACTAGTTTTTTTCTCTACTACTCCTATTTTTGCAGGGTCAAATGGGTTATATGAACTATCTATCTCTTTTTCTAAAAGTAGCGACCTATCTTCATTTGATAATGAATCTAATTGTTCTAGAATCCTAGAAGTATCAAGCGCATACAGTGTAATAGATACTAGTGAGATAAAAACTAAATTTTTCAAAAGCTAAGCCTTTTGGATGATAGATTCAAATCTAGTACCATCCCATCTTCAAAGAGGATTTTTCCGTTTTGCACTCTTAAAAGTGGCTCACTTACCTCTATATGGTTTATATATTTGAGCATATTCTTAAACTCACCTACACCCTTTAGATTTGCACTAAAGTATCTAAAGTTCTCATCAGTATGTATGGATGTTTGTAGATTTTCTATCTCTATTTTCTGTTTTTTAGCTAGGTTTGTTATAAACTTCAAAGACTCATTCCATCTTTTTTGCGCACTCTCAAACTCTATAGCTTTTGCTTTTATACCATCTATCTGGTTGTTTATCTGCTCTTTTTGTTGGTCTAGTTTTTGCATCTGTTCTGTTAGATTTGCTAATGAGTTAGCACCCTCTATATTCCCTATGACACCTTGATATAGGGATATGTCCTCAGTAATACTATTGTGTGTTTGCTGGGCTTTTTTAAGAGCGTCTTTAGAGTATGGATATAGATAGAAGTATGAGATAAAGATAAATAGAATAGCTGGAAAGGCAATAAGGATATACTTTTCACTATCTTTTCTACCCTCAAAAAAACTATCAATCCTATCTAGAAGCTCCAAAAACTTCATCTAACTACCACCTTTAGTTTTGACTCATATAGTCTGTTATCTATCTGAGATATCTCATTTATATCTATATCATATCCACCATCTTTTATAGCTCTATCCACAAAAGAGGATATATCATCATCACTATTTGCAATAATATTAAGCTCAAAAACATCACTACCACTATCTTTATAAAACGACAACTCTTTTAGATATAGACTATCTTTTTGTAAAAGAGAGAGTATATTTAGTAACACTTCACTCTTGCTTACATATTCATCCTCTGCTGCAGTGTAGCTAGATAGTAATGAGAGTAGAGCATCTCTGTTTTTTTTGGCTTCTTGAAATGAGCTTTTCTTATTTTCTACTCCTTCTTGAAGCTCTTTTAGATTACTCTCTAACTTTTTAGCTCTTACTTCTAGTCTATCTCTTTTTTCTTGAAGGTTACTGTTTTCAAGCTCTAGGGTATAGCTCTTAGCAAAAAAGTATATAGGCATAGAAAAAGCCAAAATAGCTCCAAGAAGTGCCAAAACTACAAGTCTGCCTGAGTCTCTTTGTATTAGCGGCTTTGGCTTTGGGAAGATGGTGAAGTTTAGATTTTCATCTATATTTCCACTCTGAGCATAAAAAAGACCAAGAGCCTGAATAGTCTCAGATTTAGAGCTAGCCCCTATGCTTTCTAAAAAACTAAACTCCTCACTCTTTCTACCATAGCTTGCTTCTAAGTACTCATACAAAAGAGTCCCAAAGCCACTTTTTGAGTCTACATAGGCGTTTTTATACTCATCAAAGTGATATATCCGCCTAAAAAAAAGTATACTATCATCTATGTCTTCAGCAATAACACTATAAACCCTTTTTAAAGCACTCTCAAAATCTGCATCTATATCTTCTTTGCTCAATAACTCTAAAAGCTGTTCTTTGTTTATAAGAGAGGGTGAGCTTTCATTAAAAAGCTCCAGTAGCTCATCTAAGCTATGCTTCAAAAGCCTATACCCTAAAAACCTTCCATCACTATACACAGAGGCAAAGCACTCATCCTCTTCATACCAAAAAAAGAGATTAACACCCTTTGGCTCTACAAGTCCTACATCTAGAAGTGGCTTAAAAAGTATAGGAGTAGGAACTATGACATCTATATGATTTGTTGAACTACAAGAACCATATAGTCTCTCCAAGCACTCATGCTCAAGTACATAGACAAGGTACTCATCAGTAGAACTACCCATATCTACATCACTTTTTTCTACTCTAATAATGTACTCTTTTTCAATATCAATAGCCAAATCTTCTACTATATCATCCTCATAAGCTACTGCTACTTCACTTGGATCTATCTCATTTGGGACAACTATTGTGCTTTGGTTTATCTTTCTTGCAGGTATGTTTCCTATGTAGAAATTATCTCTTGAGTATTGCGGTAGTGGTAATGTACTATCTTGAGCATACTCGTTACAGCTTTTTGGTTCTATATATATATTTTGTGCTTTGTGAGATTTTTTTAAATACTTTTTTAGGTCAAAACTCTTAAAATCAATTTTCATTACCGTCTCATCACTCTTTAGAGATTATATACTTTAATAGTGCATTTTAGCATATTTTTTTAATTCTACATATAAAGGCAATCAATTTGTTTACAGGACTAATAAGGGAGTTTGGGGAGGTTATATCATTTGAAGGTGAAAAACTATCTATCTCTTCAACTTTAGAGCCAAACATAGGAGATAGTATAGCCATTAATGGTGCCTGCTTGACAGTTATACAGACAAGTAAAGAAGCTTTTGCAGTAGAGCTTTCAAAAGAGACTCAAAAAGTAGTGGCAACAGAAAACTACACAAAAAAGGTACATCTAGAACCAGCCATGAGGCTAAATGATAGAGTGGAAGGGCACTTAGTTCAAGGACACATAGATAGTATAGGAGTGATAGACTCTATAGTCAAAAACAGCAACTCTTATGATGTCTATATCAAACTTCAAGATGAAGCTTTTTTGCTTGCAGTGCCAAAAGGAAGTATAGCAGTAGATGGGGTTAGCCTTACAATAAACAGTATAAACAAAAGCTCAAAAACCATAAGACTTACCATCATCCCACACACATTTAAAAACACTCTTTTTGCCACATACAAAAAAGGTATAAGGGTAAATATAGAAAGTGATATGATGGTTAGGACTATTTTTCATCTAAAACAGAGTGCAGAAGATGGTAAAAATTGGGAATTTTTTGATAGAATGCACGCTTTATATTAGGATAAAAGTATGGATCATCAAAAAAAAGCAGCAGCACTTAGATATAATCAAACAATAGATAGAGCACCAAAAGTACTTGCAAGTGGGCAAGGTAAGATAGCTCTTAGGATACTAGAAAAAGCAAAAGAGTTTGAAGTACCTATATTTCAAAACGAGACTCTTGCAAACTCACTCATGGGAGTAGAGATAGGTGAAGAGATTTCACCTGAGCTATACAAAGCCGTAGTTGAGGTCTTTATCTGGCTAAACAAAACACAACAAAAAGCCCAAATGAGTCAAGAGTAGGGAGGTTTATTAGTGAAAGGTGTTAGTATAAGTGAGTTTAGGAAGCACTCAAAAAAGTATCAAATAGATATATTAAGTATAGAAAAGAGGCTAGATAGTATTGAAGAGGAGAGAGGGGTTGAAAAAGTAAGCCTTAATCAAACCCTACTTGATAAAGAGACAAAAAAGGTTCTAGAGCACATAAAAGTTATAAAAAATAGTATTAAGGATTGAGATGGAATTTTTAGCAAACCCCAATGGACAAGCCTACTTAATAGCATATCTAATAGGTTCCATACCTTTTGGGTGGATAGCGATTAAGGTTCTAGCAAAGGAGGACTTGCGCAAGATAGGAAGTGGTGGAACTGGTGCTACAAATGTATATAGAGCACTCCAAGCAAAAGGTTTTGAAAAAGCTAAGCTAGTTGCTGGAGGAACTATTATCTTAGATGCACTAAAAGGTTTTCTTCCTATACTACTTGCCATGTTACTTGGCTTCCCTGAGCCTGTACTTTGGGCGATGGCTTTTTTGGTAGTAGTAGGTCACTGCTATAGTGTCTACTTACTTTTTGAGGGTGGAAAAGGAGTGGCTACAGCTTTTGGAGCTACCCTCATACTACTTCCCATAGAGGCTCTCTTAGGACTGATAATCTGGTTTTTGGTGGCTAAATACACCAAAATCTCATCCCTATCCTCACTTCTAGGGCTACTAGGAGCACTTGGAGCATCTTATATACTTCATCCAAATCTTGAGGCTACACATACACCATTTGTACTTATGGCTTTTATAGTTGTATATAAGCATATACCTAACATTATTAGGCTCTTTAGCGGAAAGGAGAAGGCTCTTGTTGTCTAAAATGGAGATGGAAATAAAAGAATTGCGCTTTCAAGCAATAGTTGGAATCCACAAAAAAGAGCGTGAAGAGGAGCAAGAGATTGTTGTTGATGCACTGTTTTTGTATAACTATGATAATGAGATATATGTTGACTACGAAAAAGTGAAAGATGTCATAAAAAATTTTGTAATCAAAAAGAAATTTTACCTTCTAGAAGAGGCTGTTTTAGGGATAAAAGATGAGCTTAAAAAAAGGTTTCCCCTACTTCAACCTCTAAAAATAGGGATTACTAAAGTAGATATATTAGAAGATTGCAAAGTTAAAATTTCTGGATAAATTTTTTTAAGAAAACTTTTATTTTGCCTCTTTATGTGATATAATCCTACGAAACTTTTCGATAAAAAGGAATTTATATGAGAATACTCATTATTGAAGACGAAATGACTCTTAACAAAACACTTGCTGAGGGGCTAAATGAGTTTAGTTACCAAGCAGATGTTGCTGAAAGCCTCAAAGATGGGGAGTATTTTATAAGTATCAGAAACTACGACTTGATACTTCTTGACTGGATGCTTCCAGATGGTAGTGGGCTTGATATTATACCTCAAGTCAAAAACAACTCACCTAGAACAGCTATAGTTATTCTTTCAGCTAGAGATGATAAAGAGAGTGAAATAGAAGCTCTAAGGGCTGGAGCTGATGACTATATCAGAAAGCCATTTGACTTTGATGTGTTGGTCGCTAGGATAGAGGCTAGGCTTAGGTTTGGTGGAACAAACATCATTGAAATAAATGATCTTGTAATAAACCCAGATGAAGAGAAGATAATCTATATGGGTAATGAGATAGAGCTAAAAGGAAAACCTTTTGAGGTTCTAACTCATCTAGCGCGTCATAGAGATCAGATAGTATCAAAAGAGCAACTTCTAGATGCTATATGGGAAGAGCCAGAGCTTGTAACACCAAATGTCATAGAGGTAGCAATAAACCAAATTAGACAAAAAATGGACAAACCTCTAAACATAGCCACAATAGAGACTGTTAGACGAAGAGGCTATAGATTTTGCTATCCAAAAGGAGTATAAGGGGTCAATTTGCGAAGCAAATCATATTTGCTTCTCTTGCCCTTATTGCTCTTTTCTCTTTTATACTCTATGGCTTTATCAAGAGCTATATATTTGATGAGCTAAAAACAGATCTCCAAAAAGAGGCTGAGTCCATAGCTAGCTCTAATACTGTATATCCTATAGGTACCTCCATACGAGCATACTCATTAGGCTCTCTTACTTCAGGTAATACACTTATAGAGATACTTCCTATAAACAAAGAGACTCCAGAGATAGAGTATAGAATGATAGATGATGGGCGCTCCACATTCTATCAAGTGCGTTTTCCATATAAGATAGCAGAAAGCTCATATATTATCATCACTAAAGATATATCAGCCATAACAAAACTTTTAAACAACATATTAACAAGTATTTTAATCACAAATTTTGCAGCTTTTATCATCATACAGCTATATGCCCACACTCTCTCAAACATTCTAATCCTACCTATATCAGCCATATCAAAAAAGCTCTCAAAGATGAATGAATCCAATTTTGGTAGAATAGATGTAAGTAAGATACCAAAGGAGTTTGAACCTCTTGGAAACTCACTAAACAGTCTTTTTGATAAGTTATCTAACTATCTTAGATACCAAAAAGAGCTCTTTATAGGGATAGCGCATGAGCTAAAAACCCCATTAGCGGTTATGAAGTTAAAAAATGAAGTAGCACTTATCAAAGACAGAGACATAGAGAAGTATAAAGAGACTTTGAAGCTAAATATTGAGACGATAAACCAACTAAACTCAATGATATCTCAGATACTTGAGATTGGTCGCCAAGAGGGTGCGCAGTTTGAGCCTCTAAAAGAGATAGATTTGATGAGTTTTTTGCAAGAGAGGGTTGAGGACTTCAAGCTCCTAGCTAGAGATGAACACAAGCTCTTAGAAGCAAACCTAGAGCCAGAGAGGCTAATGGTATTAACTCAACCTACGCTTTTTAACCACATAGTACAAAACTTCTTGCAAAACGCTATAAAGTTTACCAAGAAAGGCGGCAAAGTAGTAGCCAATAGCCACTGTAAAGACTCTGTTTTTGTTTTTGAGGTTATAGATGAAGGATGTGGCATAGATGGAGATATTGATGTATATGCTCCTTTTAAAAAAGTAGGAGACAAAAGTGGAGCAGGCTTAGGACTCTTCTTAGCAAAAAATGCAGCTGACACACTAGGAATAGACATTGAGCTTAAAAACAGAGATGATGGAGTTGTGGGTGCAGTAGCAAGTATTAGGGTTGAGCTCTTAAAGCAGAAGGGCAAAAAGCCCTTTGAGATAAAAAAAAGGAGTTAGCTACCCTCCTCATGTACAAAAATATTTGTACTTAAATATCTCTCGCCTATATCACATAGCATGGTTAGGATGGTTTTGTTTCTGTTTTCTGACATTTTAGCTAAAGTCATAGCACCAAAAAGATTTGCGCCTGAGCTAGCACCCACCAGAAGTCCCTCCGTTAGAGCTATTTTTCTTGACTGCTCAAGGGCATCTTTTCCACTAACTCTTATAATATCATCACATATATCTAGGTTTAAGGTTTTTGGTACAAATCCAGCACCTATACCCTGTATTTTGTGAGGAGCAGGCTTTCCTCCACTTAACACTGGTGATTCATCTGGCTCTATAGCATAGACTTTTGTATTTGGATTTAGCTCTTTTAGCACCTCCCCTACTCCACTAATAGTTCCGCCAGTACCCACTCCTGCGATAAAAATATCTACCTTATCGCCAAGTACATCTACTATCTCTTTTGCTGTCGTATCTTTGTGGGCTTGTGGGTTTGTAGGGTTTTCGAATTGCTGAAGGATGTGTGCATCTTTTATCTCCTCCTTTAGCTCATAGGCTCTTTTTAAAGCTCCGCTCATACCAAGCTCTGCGGGTGTGAGCTCCAATCTAGCTCCATAAGCTTTTAGAAGTTTGCGTCTCTCAATACTCATAGACTCTGGCATTGTCAACACAAGCTCAATACCTAATGAAGAACATACACTTGCAAGTGCTATACCTGTATTTCCGCTAGTTGGCTCTACAATAGTAGTTCGCTTTGTAATATCTCCACTTGCTAGAGCGTTTTTTACCATATAGTAGGCTATTCTGTCCTTCACAGAACCAGTTGGGTTCAAAAACTCGCACTTTCCAAGAACATTTGCTCCACAATACTCTGAAATAGAGTTTATCTTAATAATAGGAGTATTACCTATAAGCTCCCTTACATTTGAGGCTAGTTTCATCAATCTACCTTTTTTGAACTCATTTTAAGCTCATTTTATATATGCTTAGTTCTATTCTACTTAAGGCAGACAAAAAATGAATTTAAAAAACTGGTTTGTCCCAGTAATTAGCTTTTTTATTTTTCTATACTTTATGGTTTTTGTCGGTTTTTATACCGCGAAGATTACTAGTGCCAATGTCAATCTCTACGATAGTGGTGAAAATATCAAAATACCAAAAACAGAGACTGAAAAAATGCTAAATGAAATTTCGAAATCTGTAGGTAAGCGGAGGGAGTGACACACTAATAATAAACATTAGGCTTTAAAATATCACAAATACGCCGATAACACATCAGTGCAAGTAAATTTAAGGGGTATGAGATGATACATGGAGTTGATACAGCGTCTCAAAGAGTTTTCTTACAACAACCCTCCAAAGCTTCTGATGAGCAAAAAAGCGCTTCCGCAAAAGAGAGTGCTGTTGTTGATAGAAGCTCATCACTAGCTGAGGTTGTAAAAAACGGAGACTATAAACTTGATACGGAGGCAACAGCTAGGAGTTTGGCACTCTATTTGCTTAACAAGGAGTAAGACCTTGTTAGGAGAAAGAGATGCTAAAAGATTTTATACTAGGTGCTTTAGAAGATATAAGAACTCTTATAGAAGTCACCTCAAGAGATATTGATGATATCAAAAACGCAAGACACGAAGAACTCTTCAAAAGAAACAAGCTCAAAGAGGAGCTAGTAGGCTCCTTTGAGAACAAAAAGCTTCTAATAGACAATGAGATTACTAAACTAACTAGAAAAAACCCAAATAAGCAGGTAGATGAAATACTAGAAGGTGAGATAAAAGACCTTCTAAGTGAGCTTCAATCCTCTCTTCTTGAGCTAAAAACTATCAATAAAAACTATGCAAGAATGGTACTTGGCGTATCTGAGTTTTACAACTCACTGCTTGACAAACTTCTTCCAAAAGAGAGTTCAGGATATAAAGGTGTAAGCCCAAAAGCTTCATTTATCAAGCTAGAGGTCTAAGGAGTCTATCATGGGCGGAATACTTACATCACTAAACAACTCCTATACAGGACTTAAGGCTCACCAAGTTTTAGCAGATGTTACTGGAAACAACATCTCAAATGCTAATAATGAGTACTATACTAGACAAAGAGTTGATCTAGGTTCTAGAACACCTCTTAAGATGCCAAACTATGTAGTAGGTCAAGGCACTCAAATACAGAGTATTGAGAGGGTTTTTGATAACTTTGTTTTTAATAGGCTAAAAACAGCATCAAATGAAAAAGAGTTTAGCCAGTACCAAGACAGAATGTTAAGAGAGGCATCAAAATACTTTCCAGAGATAGATAATGTCGGTATATATAATGATATTAAAAACTTTTTTGATAGCTGGAAAAACCTTTCAACCTCAGCTGATGACCCTGCACAAAAAGAGATTTTAGGTAGATACACAGAGACACTATCTCAAAGTGTAAGAGATCTAAAATCAAGACTACAAGACTTACAAAAATCAATATACGATGATATCAAAATCTCAGTAAACGATATAAACAGAATGGGTAAAGAGATAGCTCAGATAAACAAACAAATCAAGCTCTATGAAGAAGAAGATAGAAGTATGCCCGCTAATGCTTTAAGAGACAAAAGAGATGAGCTTGAGATGAAGATAAACGACCTTATTGGAGCTGATGTTTTCAAGAAGAATATACAAAAACACTCAGAGATAAGTACCGATACGGCTGATTTTGATGAGAACTTTACTATGATGGTGGGTGGGGCTACGATAGTTGATGGTATTAACTTCCACCCTCTTAAGTTAGTGGATGATGAGAGTGCTGATGGCTTTTATGATATCTACTATGAAAGACAAGATGGAACACTTGAAAACATAATGAGCAGAATAGACAAAGGTAGAGTTGGCTCTGCTATAGACCTTGTTAGAGGAAGGACTGAAGGAGAGGAGAGCTGTGATAAGTATGGCAAAATCCAAGGCTATATAGATGACCTAGATACTTTTGCAGGTGGTTTTATAGAGAGTATAAACAACATCTACGCCTTTAGTGCACAAAAGCAGATGGTTAGTGATGGTCTAGAAGATATAAATCGTGATGACTTTCTTATAGGTTCAAACTACGGGATAAATGAAGGAACTTTTAATATAAATATGTACAACAGTGCAGGAGATACACTAGCTACTAGAGAAATCACCATAGATCGCACCACAACACTTCAGGGACTTCTAGACCAAATAAACGCAAATGTGGATGATAATGAAAATATGAATGGATTAGATGATTTTGATGATAAGTTTACAGCAACATTTAATGATAACTCAGGAATATTCCAAATACTACCAAACAGTCTTGGAGAGGGTCTATACTTCAACATAGAAGACAACAAGACTAACTTCGCAGGAGCTATTGGTCTAAGTCGCTTCATGGATGGTGATGATGCAAGTACTATGGATTTAGCAGAGAGATTCAAAGATAAACCAACACAGATAAACGGATACTCAGCTCCTTCGGAGGGAAATACAGTGGTTGGGCACAACTCCGGCGTCACTGCGACGGAACTCCGCGGTCCTCCGCCGAAGTCCTGTGGCCCCGGGAGACATCCCGTTGTATAGCCAAAACGTGCGCAGGGTGAGACGGCATGTCTATCCCAAATCGTTTGGACCTTGGACTTGGCCCGGCCCAAATTGTCCAACGCGGAATCCTCGCGCTCCATGTATGTTGTCCGTCCGGCCGATCCAAGGTCAGTGTTCATTTAGCGGCCCCCGGCGGGCGCGAGAGCACTTTGCGCAGCGTTAGCCGCGCAGCAATGGGATCGTTTCTTTCATGGCGAAATCCCAAGCGTAACCCTACCGAACCTGCGGCTGGAAATATCCCTGGCCGTTGCGATCGAGACGGATATATGCCTCGGAAGGCGTCATACTCCAGGCGCCGTCTTCATCGGGTTCAAGGAAATCGGGGAGGATCTTCGGAGCGCCGGTTGTCTCTAGTTTCAGAATATCGACGGGACCGTTCAGCCCCTCCGGACTCACATTGAGGATCAGGGCGTCCGTTTCTTTTTCAACGCTTGTTTTCAACGAGT
>CAZAFM010000009.1:0-28406 GCA_964484395.1 uncultured Campylobacterales bacterium
TTTTTCTTTTTAAGAAATTTATACATATCATCTTGATTATCTGCTGTTTTAATGGCAATAAATGGTATGTCCATATAATAAACCTCATTCACAGTAACACTAGGAGTAACAATCGCTAGGTCACTTTTTCTCATAAGTTTTGCTATGGTATTTGAGTTTATATGCAAAGTTATCCACTTTTTATTTTTACAATACTTTTTTAACTCCGCAAGATTTTTATTGGCTGTAGTAGTTACTAGATTTACTTCTATATTACTTTTATACTTTTTTAAAGCTTTTAATATCTCTATATTTATATTACTATGGTCAGCCCCACCCATGGCTATGAAAATTTTGAGTTTTGAGTTTTGAGTTTTGAAGTTTTTTTGCTTTTTTTTCTCCTCTATGAATTCATCTCTAAGCAGAGTATATTTAGCTCCGCATCTTAGTTCACAATGTTTTGGTACTAAATCTTTATATTTTTTTGCATTGGCACTTATGTTGTGATTGAGCAGTATATCGCAGTGGTGCTTTTCGTAGGTGTCATCTAGTACCATAATTTTTAATGTTGAATTTTTAATTTTTAATTGTTTCTCATATTTATAATCTATCCCATAATGATCTATCACTATCATATCTATATTTAGTTTTTTTATGAGTATGTCTAACTCTTTTATATCATTTGATCTCAATCTTTCTAACTCATACCCAGCTTCTATGATCTTATGGTTTATATTTCCCTCTAGCTCTTGCGTAGCAAATATAACATTGTCATTTGAATACTGCTTAGCTAAGACCAGATCACGCATGATATGCCCTGTGCCTATGTTTGATGATGAATCAGCTCTAAAGAGGATATTTGTTTTCATCTTTTTAGCTCTTCTATAGCTTCTAGTACTTTATTGTCTATCTCTTTTTCTGATATGTTTAGTTCTGACTCAAAAGTACTAACAGTAGAAATACTATAGCTCTTCAAGCATATCCCAAGCATTTTTTAGTTTCGTACCGTTTTTTTTAGATTCATCTACTTCTTTAAGTGCTGTTTTGACTGATGTCTTAATTTCTTCTAACTTTTCAAAATCTGTACTGTCAATCTTTTGAACTTTTACATCGTTTTTGAAACTATTTAAAAGCCACAGGATCTTATCTGATATATTGTCACTTACCTCAAGCTTAAAAGTTTGCATAGTGCACCCCTCTTGTGTTTTATCTATTATATCAAAAGTTAGTTTGTTCATTTATCGCCCAAATCTTTGATAACCAAAACAGGTCCAACATTATATGATGATAAGTCTGTTAGTTGTTGACTTTTACAAGCTCTCTTATAGTAGTCAATTGATTCTCCTAAGTTTTATCATATTTAAAAACAATCTATAGCTCTACTATCTTAGATACAGTCTCTTTGTAGATTTTTTTGAACTCATCATTATGAAGTGATGCTACTTTACCTCTATCTCCTAGCTCTCTTGCTTCTATGATTATTGGTATATTTGCAATTAGTGGGATACTGTATCTTTGTGATATCTCTTCACCTGCTCCTTTTCCAAATATATCATATCTCTTACCATCATCTCCTATGAAGTAGCTCATATTCTCAACCAAAGCTATCTCTTCTACGCCACTCTCTTGAAGCATTCTGACGGCTCTTTTTACATCATCTGCTGCTACTTCTTGAGGAGTAGTAACTACTATAGATATATCAACACTTACCTCTTGAAGCATAGTTATCTGCACATCACCAGTTCCTGGAGGCATATCTATAATGAAGTAATCAAGCTCACCCCACTCTACATCTTCTAGGAACTGTATAAGTGCTGAGACAGCAACAGAGCTTCTCCAGACTATAGGTGCATCATCCTCTTTTAGTGTGGAAGCAACACTCATAATCTTCACACCATCTTTTTCCAAAGGTAGCATCTTCTTCTCTCCCCAGCGGATTAGCTCACCTCTTAGACCAAAAACTCTAGGGATATTTGGTCCATATATATCAGCATCTAGTAGCCCTACTTTATATCCTTCTGAGGCTAGGGATGCTGAGATATTTGCAGCTACTGTGCTTTTTCCTACCCCACCTTTTCCACTTGTAACAGCGATAATCTTCTTAGCAAAGCTCGCCCTATCATTTGGCTTTTGGAATGTTCCATAGGTTATTGGTTTTTGCATATCTACCCCCTCTTTTCTAATCTATCAAGAAATTTTATAAATCCATCTATCTTCTGAGTCCACAACTCCACACTACTACAATTACTTATCTCAAGAGCTCTTTTATACGCCTCATATCTTTTAAGTGCTACTTTTTGTAACTCTGTTTTTAATTCATCTGTTTTTTCACTCTTTATTGCCTCCTCTACTAGCGACTTTATCAGCCTCTCTTTGCTTGTAGAGCTAATAGAGAGCTCTAAAGACTTGGTAATAGAGAGTAGTTCTTCGTATGTAAAATATATTCCACTCTGATATAGTGACAGCACCTGCTTATCTAGTGTTCTAAAACTATCATTCATTCCTAATCTCTCCTATTTTAATAAGCTAGCCTCTAAAATAACTAACCCTTAGACTTTCATATCCCTTAACCATTGCAGGTTTTGCAAACTCTAATATACCCAATGTAACACTATATAATGATTAATCAAAGAAGGATATATTATAAATATTTATAATGTTAATTATAGTATAGCTTTATAGAAGCTAAAATTTGACAATTATTTCTATTTTTTTTATTGTTTTAAATTATAACTTAATTTTATGTTTTGTTAAGTTAAATCGCATATAATTACTCTCGTTATTTAGACAACATTACTCATACGAGCATCCCTTAATGCTCTATCATCGAACAAGGAGAAGGAATGAAGTTAGTTAGGTCGATACTTCTAGCAGCTACCCTTGCTACTGCACCTACGCTTGTTTTAAATGCAAGCAACCATGCACAGCAAGAGAGCTCTACTAAAGTAGACGAGGTTAATCTTATCTCTGCTGAAGAAGCTAAAAAGCTAATAGGCAAAGATGGGGTCGTTTTCATAACTGGCGATAATGAGTCAGTATATGAACTAGGTCATATCAAAGGTTCTATTGAGATGTATGCGCATGATTTACACATCTCAGATAATGGCAAAATGAACTGCCCGCCACTATTTATGTGTCCTGAAGAGGCTGAGGAGTATATAAGCAAAAAAGGTGTTAAAAACAGTGACCTTATTATCGCTTATGATGATTTTAGAGGTCCTAATGCGACTGGAGTTTATGCCTTTTTTAAGTCATTTGGTCATGATAACATCAGGCTACTAGATGGTGGGAGATCAGCAATGATGGAAGCTGACCCAAACCAAGCAAGATATGATGGACTAACAGAGCAGATAAAAACTCTAAAAAAAGATAAAGCTCCAAAAGCTGAGATAGAAAAAGTAGAAAAAGAGCAAAAAGCCCTAGAGCCAAAACTACTTGTACAAAAAGGTAAAGGCACAAAGCTAAAGCCTTCTAACTACAAAGTAGATGAGGATAAGATAAACTACAACTGGATAGCTGGTAAAGATGAGCTTATAGTAGCTATGGAAGATATAAGAGAAAAAGGAAAAGACTCTGAATATGTCATCATTGACTCAAGAGGTATGAATGAGATAACTGGTGAAAGATATCTTGATAATGTTGCAAGAGCCGGACACATTCCGGGGTCAACTTTTGTAGAGTGGAGTCAGATTACTGATTTTGATAATAGACTCTCTTTTGAAGAGCTAGAAGAGATGAGAAAGACTTTTGAAAAGTATGGCATCACAAAAGATAAGACCGTATATTCTTACTGTCATGTCGGTGCTGGAAGAAGCTCGCACATCATAAGTGCGTTAAAGTTACTAGGATATGAGAATGTGAAGATCTACACAGGTAGTTGGGATGAGTGGGGTAATGATATGGACCTGCCAATTCAAAGATAGTTAAAGGAGAGAGTAAATGCAAAATGCTAATAGAAGAGATTTTTTAAAATTCTCAGCACTCAGTAGTACACTGCTTGCGGCGAACCCTGTTTTTGCCAAAACAGAGGCTTTAGAAGTTGCTAATGGGAAAGAGAACTATCCAAATGCAGGTTATACCGAAAATATGTATAGGGATGAGTTTAGTTTTACATACGGAAACAAAGAGGAGCACGGATATGCTTTTCACTGTGTTAACTGCCAAGGTAACTGTGCCTGGGAAGTATGGTCAAATGATGGTGTTGTCACAAGAGAGAACCAATCATCAAGATATCCTATAATTAACTCTAGGATACCTGATTTTAACCCAAGAGGCTGTAATAAGGGTGTTCAACACTCTCAAGTAATGTATGAGAAAGATAGACTTCTAACCCCTCTTAAAAGAGTCGGGGAGAGAGGTGAAGGTAAGTGGAAGCAGATAAGTTGGGATGAGGCTACAACAGAGGTTGCAGAGAAAATCTTTGAGGTTATCACTGATGAAAACAAGGGTCCAGGGAAGATATTTATGCAACCTGGAACTGGTATTCTTTCAGAAGGAAGAAGAGCAGCTGGACTTAGGTTTGGTACTCAACTAGGAGCGAACAGAATCTATCCTGCATCATATCTTGGTGATATGTTTAGTGGTTCTGCAGTTGCTTTTGCTGAGGGTAATATAGGCTGTACTACGGACTTTTTCTATACAATGGATGTAAATGTTCTTTGGGGTGCTAACCCTTCAGTTAGTAGAATTCCTGATGCTCACTTCGTATGGGAAGGGAAGTACAATGGCTCAAAGATTATCACAATAACCCCAGAGTTTAACGCAACTGCTAGCTCATCTGACCTTTGGATACCTATAAAAGCTGGGACTGATCACTACTTAGCAATGAGTGTTATTCATGAGATAATCAATGACAAAATGTACAAAGAGGGCTTTATGAAGGTCTATACAGATCTTCCTTTCTTAGTTATCAAAGATAGCAAAAAGCTCCTAAGAAGAATAGACCTAGAAGATGCACATGATGAAGAGCATGAGAAGCACTACAAAGATGAGTTTTACTCAATGAACTCAGTAGATAACAAAATAGCTCTTATGCCAGGAACTCATGGCTCAGAAGAGCAGACACTTCTACTAAAAGATGTTGGCAAAAACATAGACCCATACCTAGAAGGCGAGTGGGATGTAACACTCAAAGATGGAAGCACTGTAAGAGTTACTACTGCGTTTGAAATACTAAAAGAGAATGTAAAAAAATTCTCTCCTGAAGAGACGCAACAATACACTGGTGTTCATCCAAAGACAGTTAAGATACTAGCTGAAAACATAGCCAAACCTAAAAAAGTTCTAATAACTACAGGCTTCTCACTAAACAAATACTTCCATGGTGTACTAAGTGTATGGAATATAGCTTCTATATGTGGGCTAGCAGGAAAAATGGGAGCTTATGGTGGACTAAACACTGAAAATGAGTGGTCAATGACTGGTATTGGTGACCTTGGTGGTTTTCAAGGTAAGTACAACCCTAGATTTGGCTCTGGTTTTGTAGGTGAGTTTGTCTTAGGTGATGGAATGAAGAGCTTTGATAAGTACTTCAATGATGATGATGTACAAAGAGCTCAAGGTATGAGCAAGTCTGAGTACAAAAAAGTTATTAATAAGATGATAGAGACTGCAAGATATGGAGATGGACCTGGTAAGCCAAGCTGGCTTCCTGATATAGCAATCCTTATGTCTGACTCTAGATTTAGAAGAAACAAAGGACCTGATTATCAAAAAGCGTTTTTGGAGAGAATGAAATTCCTAGCTGCAATTGATTATAGAATGAGTAATACTGCTCTATATGCAGATATAGTGCTTCCAGCTAGAAGTCACTATGAAGTTTGGGATATAAGAACAAACCCGGGTTATCATAGATTTACCAACCTAGCATATCCAGTTAAAAACCTTCAAAATGTAGGTGATGCTTTAGATGAGTGGAGGATTTTTGCACTTATTGCTAAAAAAATCCAAGAGATTGCAAACAGACCTGAGAATGTAGACAAAGCAAAAGTTCCAGATGATGAAAAGTATGCAAAAGATGGTTTTAGAGACCTAAGTATATTCTATGAAGAGTACACAAATACAGATATGGACTCTCAGATGAACCTAGACCCTGAGCTAGGAACTGACTTTATGGCTGTAAAAGCAGCTCTTGAAGTAACTAAACAGTATGAGCCAAACACAATCGAAAAAATGTACAAAAATGGTGGATTCTTACAGATAAATGAAAAGGCAGGAATGAGCTCAACTCTATATGCTGATAAGCCATACAACACATTTGACTTTCACCTATTTAAGTTCAAGCCTTTCCATACACTAAGTGGCAGACAGACATTCTATGTAGATCACCCTATATGGATTGAACTAGGAGCAAACACAAATACAGCTATTCCAAATATGAGAATCAACACAAAAGCAGAGCCTTATATGCTAATGACTCCTCATGCTAGATGGAGTATCCACTCAAACTATAAAAATTCACCAACTCTTCAAAGACTACAAAGAGGTAAACCTTATGCGCAGGTAAACCCTGATATTGCGGAGATTAAAGGAATTAAAGATGGTGATGAGATTAGGATTTTTAACAAACTTGGTGAGTTCTATGCAATGGCAAAAATCTCAAGTTCAGCTCCTCATGACTGTCTAGTTATGGAGCACGGATGGGAACCATACTTCTTTAAAAACAAAATCAACCACAATGTAGTTCAACCAATGAGTTTGAACCTACTTGAGATGGCTGATGGATGGGGTCATTTAACTTTTGGTCCTATGTGGGATGGTAACCAGTACGCTTATGATGGCGCAATAAACTTTGAAAAAGCATAATTAGGTAAGGAGAGAGAATGTCAAAAAGACAGTTAGCAATGGTTTTAGACCTAAACAAGTGTATAGGTTGCCAGACATGTACTGTGGCGTGTAAAACACAGTGGACTAATAGAAATGGTCGTGAGTATATGTACTGGAACAATGTAGAAACAAGCCCAGGAGAGGGATACCCTAGAAACTGGCAGAACAGCGGAGGTGGATTTGATCCAAGTGGTAGTCTTAAAAATGGTGTTGTCCCACCTATGGATGATTATGGTTATCCGTGGGAGTATAATACAGCAGGACTTGCAAAAGGTGAACAGTATAGACCAGATAAAGACCCAAAATGGGGTCCAAACTGGGAAGAAGATCAAGGTGCAGGAAACTTTCCAAAAGATAACTACTTCTTCTACCTACCAAGACTATGTAACCACTGTGATAATCCAGGGTGTCTAGCAGCGTGTCCTAGAGATGCGATTTTTAAAAGAGATGAAGATGGTGTTGTATTGATAGACCAAGAGAGATGTCAAGGATATAGATACTGTGTAGCAGGATGCCCTTATAAAAAAGTCTATTTCAACCCAAAAACAGGAAAAAGTGAAAAGTGTATATTCTGTTTTCCTAGAGTTGAAAAAGGTCTTCCAACAGCGTGTGCACAACAGTGTGTTGGTAGGATTAGATTTCTTGGCTTCTTAGATGACAAAGAGTCTCAAGTTGCAAAGCTAGTCAATGAGTACAAAGTAGCTATTCCTCTAAGACCTGATTATGGGACAGAGCCAAATGTTTTCTATATTCCACCAGTGTTCAATCCTGACAAGCTAGATGATGAAGGTATTCCTGTACCTGAGAGTATGAGAATACCAGATGCCGAGCTAGAAGAGATGTTTGGGGAGGCTGTTTTCCCAGCTATGGAGAAGATAAAAAATGAGCTTAAAAGAAGAAAAGACACAGGAGAGAGCGAAATGCTTGATCTACTGATAGCTTTTAAACATAGTGAGATGTTTAGACTTGATGAGGGATACTATATGGATAACTCAAAAGCTCTAGGATATAACAAGCTAAAACCAATTGATGAAAGATATAGAAGTGGTAAGTTTACAAGTAAAATAACGCATTTTGCTCCAGGAGGTCAAGCATGAAAAAGCTTTTAGCACTAAGTACAATCACAGTATCACTATTTGCTAGTAATGCAATACTTGGAGTGAAGGTAGATCAGTCTCTATCGGACATAAAGGCAAATTCCTCTTTGTGGATGGCTGCTGATTTTCAGAAGATAGAGTTGTATCCACAGACTGCTGTTTTTATGAGTGATGAAAATGCACACAAGAAAAACATAATAGCAGTTAGCAAAGAAGCACTTGTAGGTGTTCTATATAATGACAAAGAGATAGCCTTCAAGCTTATATGGCCTGATAACACTAAAGACATACAACTAGCAAACTCAACTGACTCTTTTGCAGATGGGTTTGCAGTGCAACTACCTCAAGAGATAAAAAACGCAAGTTCCCTACCATATATCGGTATGGGTGATGACAATAATCCAGTGGTGGTATATCTCAACAAAGCAGTACAAAGCATTGCAAAATCACCAGAAGGAGATAACAAAGATAGGCTAGCGAGCCTTAGCTTGAACCTTTATGGACAAGAGCTGACTGATTTTGAACAGCAAGCTAAGTCAAAAGTTATGACCTCTGCTTATTCAAAAGCATTTGTTGCAAAGGGCTTTGGAAGCACTACTGAGATAAGGGATGATGAATATAAGTTCTCAACAGATATGAAATATGATAATGATAGATGGAATGGTGTAGTTGTCAAAAACATAAAAGATAGCTACTCAAACCAAGATGCTAATGGTGCTTTTTTAGTTGCGTTTGCAGCATGGGATGGAAAAAGAGACAACAGAGATGGTATGAAACTTCTTAGTTCATGGCAGCCAGTAACTCTACCTGATAAAAAAGATAGCATAAATCTAAACGCCATAAATCAACCAGTAGAAGGTGACATAGAAAAAGGTAGAGAAGTAGCCATAGCCAACTGTGCTTCTTGCCATTGGTTTCAAGGGGCAGAGACTGCTCCTGCATATATGGCTCCGGGACTATACAACATAGGTGGATATGCTACTACTGAGTACATAAAAGACTCTATTCTTAAACCAAACAAAGTTATTGTACCTGGTTATAATGCTAATGCACATAGTGCGTTTTTATGGTATACTGAGGCTGATGGTGTAAAGACTTCGACCATGCCAGGCTATGACTGGCTAGACAAAGAGAGCCTTAATAATCTTATGGCTTATCTCAAAACTCTAAAACAGGAGGCAAAAAGATGAAGAAATTACTAATTGCATTGCTGGCTACTAGCTTTTTAGCTTTAGGACTAAGTGCGAGTGAAAACCCAGATGAGGTAAAAGGGTTTTTTACAACAAAATGGTGTGCTGAAAGGGGGATTTTTAGAAACTGCCCTGAAGAAACGCTTGTATGTGGATATGAAGGTTGTATAGCTGAGTGGAATCCTGGTGACCCTATAGATACTGAGCTTGCACTTTTTGTACATGGAACTGGTGATATTTATGAGGTGGTACTAAATGAACTACCTAGAAAAGAGCTTGATAAATCTATAAATAGAGCTGATGTAACTATCATAGGTCAGATTGATGAGGGAACTAAAACTATCACTGCCAATGATATGAAAGCTCCACCACCACCACAAAAATCTTTCTTTAAAGGTTGTCTATAAGGAGTTTCCCTCCTTATAGCATCCTCCTTTTTTAGGATAAATATTGTTAGTTGATAGAGCATTTTACTACTCATTTCTTGCCAAAATCTTTGAGAAGCCAATAGATTTGGAGCTTTTAGAAGAGCTAAAAAGTTCTGAACTACTTCTAGAGTTTTTAGGAGGAAATGAATTAAAAGAGTGGTTTTACAGTAATAGTGATGAAAAACTCCTAGATGAGTTAAACATAGACTTCACCTCAGCACTTATGATAAACAACCCACCCTTTGAAAGTAGCGTACTTCATAACAAAACAGAGATATTAACAGGTATGCAAAATCCAGCAATGTTCTACTACTACAAAAGTGGATATAAGTTTTTAGCAAGTGAGGCAGTTAATAAGATACCTGATCACATATCTACTGAGTTTTTGTTTATGTATGAGCTTATAAAAAACTCAGATAAACAAAGAGAGCTTGAGTTTTTTAGTGAGCATATTATAACTTGGGTTCCGCCATTTATGATAGCTCTAGAGGATTGTTTTATGACTCCTTTTTATAAGAGTATCGCGAGCTTTTGCGCTGAGTTTATACTAAAAGAGTGTGAGTTACAAGGAGAAGAATGAGAGAGGTTTTTATAGAGGAGCAAAAAAGGCTCCAAGTTGATCTTCTTAGATGCACTAGATCAGACTCTACATACTCTACATGCTCTATCTGTCAGAGCATCTGTCCAGCTTTAGCTATTAGGTATAGAAAAAATGAGGTTATCATAGGCAAAGAGTGTAGTGAATGCTCTTTGTGCGCAGGGGCTTGTCCTAGTGAAGCTATAAGTTTTGACCTTTTTGATTCTAGAGCTTTTATATCTTCATATGACAACAACTCACCTGAAGAGATTTTTTGCTCATCTACACTCCCTTGTTTGGGAGTTTTTTCAGAAAGTGATATATTAGCACTTCTTATAAACAAAGGCTCTGATATAGTACTAAACACCTATAAATGCAAAGAGTGTGAATATAATGACAAAAACAGTGTAGTAGAGACTATCAAAAAAAGAGTAGCTAAAGCAAATGAACTAGCAATTGCCTTTGGAGTGCATGGTCACATAAGCATAAGTGAAAAAAAACCGAATGAGAAAAGAGCCCTTTTTGAAAAGGGACTGAGTTTTATAAGAAAAAGCGCAAACCTAGAAGCTTATGATAGTAAAGAGTACCTAAGCCGACTTGAAGTCCTACAAGGCGCCCTAAAAAAACTAGACATTCCAAGCCATAGGGCTGAGGTTGGCTTTACTCTTGAGGTAGAAGTAGATGAGAACTGTACATTTTGTCAAGACTGTTCTACTTTTTGTCCTACTAAAGCAATTATAAACATAGAGGATGAGGGGAAAAGAGTGCTTGAGTTTTTTCAAGGGCAGTGTATAGCTTGTGATGTGTGTAGCACAATATGTAAGCAAAACTCCATCACACTAAACCCAACAATAAACATAAAAAACTTCATAGATAATAAGCCCACAAGAGTTGCTAAAGCAGACATCAAAACCTGCAAAGAGTGCAAATGTGGCTTCTATAGTAACACAGAAGACAGACTCTGCACTATATGCAAAGAGAGGCTAGCCTTTGAGAAGATGATGGGGTTTACCCAAGCATAGTTACTTACTAGCTCCAAGAAACTCAATAAAGGCTGACTTAGGTTGATAACCTATCCGCTCAGCTAATAGGTCTTGAGTCTTAGGGTCAATCACAAAAAATGTAGGAACATGTCTTGTATAAAGTAGGTCATTAGGATATGTATCATTGTCTCTATCAAGCTCAACAAAAACATAGTCCTTAAGCTCATCTTGAACTTCTCCATCAGGGATTACTGATTCTTTCATCGTCATACACCAAGGGCAGCCTTTTGTAGTTACCATAAAAAGCACATTTTTCCCTTCACCTATACCCTTATCTATAGCCTCCTCATATCCACTTGCAAAAAGTGTCAAAACCAAAGCAGGGATAAGCATTAAAATCTTTCTCATCAATCAACCTTTCATCAAAAATCTACCATATGCTACAACTAATAAGATTTTTTTATAATTAATAAGAACAGAAGTTCTGAATTTTTAACTATACTTAAGCATAGGCACTAGTGTTAGCCACTACCTAGGTAGAATGTTTATTATTACTTATCATTATAAGTTACAAAGATATTTTATCGTATTTGACTTTTTAATATTTTATTTAGTAGACTTACAGATATATTAAGTGCAATATGACAGATATACCTAAGGAGATGGCGGTGTTTAATAGAAAAGTCCTATTAGTGGAGGATCAAGGAACAGCAAGAGATGAGCTTGCACAGATTTTGAATAGAAAATTCAAAATCGTGCTATCAGCTTCAGATGGACAAGAGGGTTATGAGATATACAAAAAAGAGTTACCAGACTTAGTGATAACAGATATTCAGATGCCAAAACTAAATGGGGTTGAGTTTAGTAAACTCATAAAAGACCTCAACCCATCTCAGTACATACTAGCCATATCAGCTTATAGTGACTCTGGGTACTTAATAGATATGATAAATATTGGAATAAATAGATTTATAACAAAACCTATAAACCCTAAACAGCTTCTTGATATATTAATCACAGAAGCCCAAAACCTAGATAACAAAGAGATGCTAGCTCACTACCAGCAAGAACTAGAGAGTAAAAACAGAATCCTTGAAGATAAAAACAGGGAGCTAGAGCGCTCTTTGAAAATATTTGAAAACAAGATGCTTCAAATCTCACACATCAAAAATAGCACCAAAAAACCAACCACAATAGATGATGATAGTAGAAAAATCAAGGAAAAAGCAGATAATGAAAAAGAGAGAGATAGTCTTAAGTATTTCATAGAATCCCACTCCCTTGAAATGGAAGAGCTAGAAAGTGAGATGGAGAGTATGATAATCAGGATGGATTTGAAAAAAACAATAGAGGAGTCTATGTTCAAACAAATTAGCAGGTATTTTAATACTTATGCATCTATGATTGGCATACATGCTGATTATGGACTTGGGCTATTGAGTGAGAAAATGCATGAACTAAGTAACAAGATGAATGAAGTAGCGACAAGTAGTATAGATAAAGAAAACAGCACAATCATAATAAACTCATTAGAATCAATAACCTATACTCTAAAGCACTGGAGGGAGAAGATATTTGCAAATATGCTTAGTCAAACTCAGAGTGAGTACTATGATGACTCTATGATATGTGATATTAATACTATTTTTTTGGGACTAGAAAACAGAGCAAATGATTTAGATGATGAAATGGAACTATTTTAGGTAGTCAGATGAAAGGACTTGATAAGAACGAAATTTTCAAAATACTTTATGAACTTTCTGAGGATGCTTATATTATCACTGAGGGTGGCAAAATAATTGAAGTTAGTCCACCTGCACTAGAACTATTTGGAGTATCAAAAAAAGATATATATGAAAAAGATGCACTACAGTATGTAATACCAGAACATAGAGATATGGTTCGAAAAATGATGCGCACCAAGGGAATTGTAAACTATAAGACATACATATTAAATAGTAGTTTTGAAGAGATAGCAGTTCAAATAAATGCAAAGAATGTGTCTTTAAATGGTAGGTTAATAAGAGTTGCACATATATACGACCTAAGACTTGAAGAGAAGCTAGAGTACTCAGAAGAGCTGTACAAAAGTATATTTGAAACAACAGGAACTGCTATTTTGATATTTGATGACCATAGAAAGATTATTAGTGTAAATAACGCTTTTTGCTCAATGGTTGGGTTGAAAAAAGAAGATATTATCGGAAGAAGTTGGGAACAGTTCGTACATGAAGACTCCAAAGAAGAGATGCTCAGAAACAACAAACTAAGAATGATGGGAAGCCCCCTGCCGCCTAGTAGCTATGAGTTCAAACTAATTGGTGATAATGGCAGGAAGATTTATGAGTGTAAACTTATAATTAGATTACTACATAACAAAAATATCGGCATAGCCTCTATTATCGATTTAACTGAAACAAAAAAACTAGAAAAAGAACTGTTTATGTTCAATGATATGCTTGAGGGAAGGCTAGAAGAGCAAGCTAAGGAGATAATTCAATCTGTAAAATACACAGAGAAGCTAGAAGAGGAGAGGGAGAAACAAAACAACCTCCTAGTCCAACAATACAAGCTAGCATCAATGGGTGAAATGATAGGGAATATTGCCCACCAATGGAGACAACCGCTAAACTCTCTAGGGTTGATGTTGTTTAATTTATATAGTGAGTTTGATGATGGTGAGCTAACAAAAGAGGGGATGGAAAAAATCTATGACTCAATGAGGGCGCAGATAGATGAGATGTCAAAAACTATTGATGATTTTAGATATTTTTACAAACCTCTTAAAACTAAAAAAACATTTCGTCTTTCAAAATCACTTCAAAGTGCAATCTCCATACTAAGCGCCCAACTCAACAACCACCAAATAAAGTTAAATACAGAAATCGACAAAAGCATAGAGATATACGGCTATGAAGGGGAACTGTCACAAGTATTTATAAACATCATCAACAATGCAAAAGATGAGATACTCAAAAGAGATATAAAAGGTCACATAACAGTAAAAGCCTACAAAGATAATGGCTCAAACACTATTATTGATATAGAAGATAATGGAGGTGGGATTGCCCTAGAGTATATAGATAAACTGTTTGAGCCATACTTTACTACAAAATCAGAAGGTAGTGGCACAGGAATAGGTCTTTATATGTGCAAGATGATAGTGGAAAAAAGCATGAATGGGATGCTTAGTGCCCATAATATAGAAGATGGTGCTAGATTTAGAATCAAATTCTTCAAGCATCTAGAAGAGAAGGGAAAGCTATGTTGAATAGAGATATTAAGAGTGAATTTAAGGAGCTATGTTTATTAGTTGTAGATGATGAAAGCGTTGCACTAGATGAAATGAGCAAAATCCTCAAAAAAAACTTTAAAAAAGTCCATCTTGCAGAAGATGGGCAAAAAGCATTGGATGTTTTTAAAAAAGAGAAAGAGAGTATTGACATAGTAGTAACTGATATAAGTATGCCCAACAAAAATGGTCTAGCACTAGCAAAAGATATAAAAACCCTTGATAGTAATACACCCATTGTAATTATCACAGCCTATTCAGAAATTGAATACCTACATGAAGCTATTGATGTTGGAATAGATCAGTTCATACAAAAACCAATTGATCCTAGAAAGCTTTTTGAATCACTACATAAATGTTCAAACACTGTTTTGGCAAACAAAAACAAAGAGCAGTTAGAACTAAACAGATATAAAGAAATAGCTTACAACTCAAAAAAAGAGCTACTAAAGGATATAGCCCATCACTGGCGAAACCCGCTAAATGCACTAAATCTTATTGTTGCAAATGCTGATGATGTATTAGAATTAGCTGATTCATATAGTGAGCTAAAAAAAGAGCTAAAAATCTATTGTGATAATGCACAGACTCAAATCAATAGGATGTCAGATATTGTAGATAACTTCATATCCTGCTTTAATAGTGCTAATGAGGTCTCAGATGTGCCTATACAAAGCTCTTTTCTAACTATATGGGAGATAATAGATAACTCCTTTCCAGATATAGATTGTGATTTGAGATTAGAAGTTAGTGAGGATATGTCAATAAATATTGATAGAAGTAGTATTAACTATATTTTTTATCAGGTAGTAAAAAACTCATTTGAGGAGTTTGAGAGAAGAGAAATACAATCACCAGTATTCAAACTCTACTCTAAAGAGCTTGATAATCACCATAGGCTTTTTTTTGAAGATAATGCAGGAGGCTTATCGACAAAAAGTGAAGATAGAATTTTTATGCCATACTCTTCTGATAAAAGTGTAGAGTCTTGCAGAGGGGTAAGTCTTTTTTTAGTAAAAAAGACACTACTTGATAAAAAAATATTTGTTGATTATAAAAACATAAAAAGTGAGGGATTTATTCTGTTTATTGATATTCCAAAAGCAATACAGGAGTAAAGGTGCACGAACTAGATAAAAACTTCACAAGTTATGTTGACCCTGAGCTACTTGAGAAAGCTTTAAATGATAGTGTAATAATAACAGTAACTGATAGTGAGGGTATTATAACTTATGTAAACCAGCACTTTATTGACATAAGTGGTTATTCAAAAAAAGATATACTGGGAAAAACCCACTCTAAAATCAAGCATCCTGATAATGATAAAGAGTTTTTTGAAGATATATGGAAGACCATCACCGCAAAAAAAATATGGAAAGGGGTCATTAAAAATAAAAAAAAAGATGGTAGCTCCTACTGGGTCAAAACACTCATTATGCCAATTATTAGCAGTGATAAGATAGATGGATACCTATCAATACGAACTGATATAACTGAGACTATGAAGCTAAAAGAGGCTCAGAGAAACTTTCATTTTAGAACAGTGCACGAACTTCGCAATAAACTATCTAGCATAAAACTATCTATGGATTGGATAGAGAGTCTAGATAATAAATACCCAGAGTACCTAGATGAAGCCATACGAGCAGTCAGTACAATAAAAAACTCACACAAGCATCTAGAACGCCTAGTAGATGATATGAGTGATATGTCAAAAATAGATACTAACAGTGTTAAGCTTCAGCTTGACTGGGTGAATGTTAGGCATATTGTAGATGATTTGCTTGTATCTATAGAGGATATTATAAAAAACAACAACAAATTTATACTAATAAATGCTCCTGAGGACATTCTTGTCTATATCGATGATTTAAGGATAAATCAAATACTATTTAACATTATTTCAAATGCTTCAAAATTTACAGAAAATGGAACAATTGTTCTTTCTATAAATGTAGAATATGAAAACCTTATTTTTACTATCCAAGATAGTGGAAAAGGTATAACTGAAGATAAAAAAGAGTATATATTTGATGAATTTTGGAAGGACCCTCTTTCTCAAGGCTTTGGATTAGGACTGCCCATTAGCAAAGGCTTAGCAGAGCTTATGGGTGGAAAAATGTGGTTTAAATCAAGTAAAGAGGGAAGCACATTTTATGTATCATTTAAAAATTTTAGGAAGGTATATGAATAATTTAAGAGTAGCAATAGTAGATGATGATAGTGGCACAAGAGAGAGTTACAAGAGATTTTTAAAGAGAGAGTATAAAAAAAGATATGAAGATGGAAATATTGATATAAATATTTTTGCGGATGGTCATAGTGCTATTGAATTTATAAATGCTCCAGATAACAAAATAGATGTTGTTATACTTGACTACCACTTACCAGATATGCTGGGTGATGAGGTTTTGCTAAGATTAAGGGAGAGAGATAAAAATATTCCTGTTGTGATGATAACAGCCCTAGACTCCTCTGAAATAACAAGAGCAACATTCAAAGCCGGTGGCTCTGAGCTGACTGAATACATACCAAAACCCCCTGATTTTAAACTACTTATCTACACCATAGAGCTTCTATGTGAAAGACACAAATCTATGGTTTTTCAAAATCAACTACTTGAAGTAGAGAGAAGTCACAAGCTTCTAAAAGAGATTTCAGAAAACTGGAAACAACCTATGAATATTGTCTCTATGATTTTGTATAGAATGGTAGAAGAAGATGATGAAAATATACGAAATGAACTATATGATAGTGCTTATGCACATATCAAAAAAGCATCATCACTTCTGGATGTTTTCAAAGACTACACACTACTTAGTAAGGATATAGATGAATATGATCTAGTCTCTACCATTAAGCAATCTGTAGATGCTCACAAAGATAGCTTTTTTGCTCAAGGTATAGATATAAAGTTTCTAAATGATATGCAAGTCTTCAGAATGACGGGGTATGAAAAGCTAATAGAGAGAGCACTTTTTCATATTTTTAGAAATTGCGAAGGGGCACTAAATATCTTAGAGAGAGATGATAAAAAAATAATTGTAAAACTAGAAGATATAGGATTAGGATGTAATCTCACAATAAGAGATAATGCAGGTAAAATAAGAGATGATTTACTAGAGAGTATATTTGACCCAAGCTATGAGTCAGACAAAAAAAGCAGAAACGGGATGGAATTATACTTATCATATCTATTTTTAAATGCGAATAGAGCAGCAATAAAATGCTCAAACCATGAAGATGGAGTGAAGTTTACTATCTACTTTAGGTAAGAGTTTTACTTTACTACCACGGATATTATGCTATTATCATTCAAAAATAAGGCAATAAGATATATTTAATCGTTTAAGCTCAAAAGAGTCATGAAAGGGGAGCGTATCCCCTTTTCTAGCTTTCGCTATGGTAAGTCTAGGCTTTTTGCTTAGAGTAGTTCTACGACACTAGTTCCAATATCAGCAGGACTAACTACAACTTTTACTCCAGCTTTTTGAAGTGCTTCCATTTTTTGAGCTGCAGTTCCTTCACCTCCTGAGATAATGGCTCCTGCATGACCCATTCTTTTGCCCTTTGGTGCAGTTTGACCCGCTATAAAAGCAACTACTGGCTTTTTGATGTTCTCTTTTATAAACTCTGCTGCTTCTATCTCAAGCGTTCCACCAATTTCACCTATCATAACAATAGCTTTTGTCTCAGGGTCTTCTTCAAACATACTTAGAAGCTCTTTGTAGCTCATACCAATAATCGGGTCACCACCAATTCCTACTGCAGTACTAATCCCATATCCTGCTTGAACAACTTGATTACTAGCTTCATAGGTTAGTGTTCCTGACTTGCTTATCAGCCCTACACAGCCTTTTTTAAATATCATTCCTGGCATTATGCCTATTTTGCACTCCTCGCTAGTAATGATACCCGGACAGTTTGGTCCTATGGTTTTCATGCTCTTTTTTGTAGCGTAGGCTTTAGCATACATCATATCTCTAACAGGTGCACCCTCAGTAATGATAACGGCAAGACCTATCCCCGCATCAGCAGCTTCCATAACCGCATCTGCACAAAAAGCAGGCGGAACAAATATTATACTAACCTCTGCCCCTGTTTTTTCAACTGCATCTTTTACTGTGTTAAACACTGGTTTACCTAGGTGTGTTGTACCACCTTTGTTTGGGGTTACTCCGCCAACAATGTTTGTTCCATACGCCATACACTGTTCAGCGTGAAAACTACCCTCTTTTCCAGTAAAACCTTGTACTATAACTTTTGTATCTTTGTTTACTAAAATACTCATTACACTTCTCCTCTAGCAGCCAAAACTGATTTTTTCGCACCATCACTAAGTCCATTTGCTGCTATTATATTTGATATGCCAGCACTATTTAGTATATCTGCTGCCTCTTTTGCATTTGTACCATCTAGTCTTACAACCACAGGTACACTAACTTCAGTTATTTTTGTAGCTTCAAGAATACCATTTGCCACCCTATCACATCTAACAATTCCACCAAAAATATTTACGAATATAGCTTTAACATTTGGGTCTTTTAGGATTATCTCAAAGCCCTTAGCAACAGTCTGAGGATTTGCAGCTCCCCCTACATCTAGGAAGTTTGCAGGTTGTCCACCTTCATACTTGATAATATCCATTGTTGCCATAGCAAGCCCTGCTCCATTTACCATACATCCCACATCACCATCTAGCTTTACATAACTAAGTCCATGAGAGCTAGCCTCTATCTCAGTCTCCTCTTCCTCTTCAAAGTCTCTTAGTTGCTCAATATTCGGATGGCGTCCCAATGCACTATCATCAAACCCCATCTTGCAATCAAGTGCTAAAAACTGACCATCTCCAGTTTTGATAAGTGGGTTTATCTCAATTAGAGCTGCGTCATTCTCCATATAGACTTTATACAGAGCACTTGCAAACTTAGCAAACACCTTCATCTCATCTTTATCTAACCCAAGCCCAAACCCTAACTCTCTAGCGTGATAAGACATAAAGCCTATTAGTGGGTCAATGGCTACTTTTATGATTTTTTCTGGAGCACTTGCTGCTACTTCTTCTATCTCCATACCACCTTCAGTACTAGCCATCATAACTGGCATCTCTTTTGCCCTATCAAGAACCATACCTAGATAATACTCTCTTTTTATATCTGCACCCTCTTCAATGTATATCTTATGAACTTTTTTACCTTCACTTCCTGTCTGGTGCGTCACAAGGTTCATTCCTAGTATCTCAAAAGCTAGCTTCTCAACCTCTTCTAGTGACTTTGCAAGCTTTACTCCACCACCTTTTCCTCTACCACCTGCGTGAATTTGGGCTTTTACTACCCATATATTTCCACCTAGCTCTTTTGCAACTTCTACTGCCTCTTTTGCAGAAAAAGCAACCCTACCCCTTGGCACTGGAACTGAAAACCTTCCTAATATCTCTTTTGCTTGATACTCATGTATGTTCATACTATTTATCTCCTTCTAGTCGATTAGGTACGCTCTTAAATTCACCTAACAATTTGGTCCAACCATTTTTGCAGGATTAACTGCTTCTTTAAAACTCTTTTCATCCATATATCCTAGCTCAACAGTAACCTCTTGTAGGGTTTTGTTTTCTTCAAATGCTTTTTTTGCTATTTTTGCAGCTTTTTCATATCCTATGTGAGGATTTAGAGCCGTTACAAGCATCAGTGACTCATTTAGATGTTTGTCTATGTTCTCTGCTATAGGCTCTATACCTACTGCGCACTTACTGTTGAAGTTAAGTAGTCCGTCTGAAAGAAGTCTTACTGATTGCAAGAAGTTATGTATGATAACTGGTTTAAAAACATTCAGCTCAAAGTTCCCCTGTGAGGCGCTAAAGCCTATTGAAGCATCATTTCCCATCACTTGTGAGACAAGCATAGTCACTGCCTCACTCTGGGTTGGATTTATTTTACCTGGCATAATAGAGCTTCCAGGCTCATTTGCTGGTATACTAATCTCCCCAATACCGCATCTAGGACCTGAAGCTAGCCATCTAATGTCATTTGCTATTTTAAAAAAGTTAGCCGCTAGTGCCTTTAGTGCACCGTGAGAAAAAACCAACGCATCATGACTTGTTAGGGCATGAAACTTATTTGGTGCAGATATAAAAGTTTTGCCTGTTAAATCACTAATCTCAGTAGCCACTTTTTCGCCAAAGTCTCTATGAGCATTTAGTCCAGTTCCAACAGCTGTTCCGCCAATTGCTAGTTCACGCAAGCCCTCAAGTGATTCTATAACCATTCTTTTTGATTTTTTGAGCATCTCAGCCCAGCCACTTATCTCTTGACCAAGCGTTAGAGGTGTTGCATCTTGAAGGTGTGTTCTTCCTATTTTGACTACATCTTTATAAGCCTCTCTTTTCTCTTCTAGGGTTTTTAATAGAGTATCTATTGCAGGTATAAGTCTATCTTCAAGCATAGTTAGAGCTGCTACATGCATAGCTGTTGGAAAGGTGTCATTTGAGCTTTGAGAGCGGTTTAAATCATCATTTGGATGGATAAACTTACTTCCAACCTCATGCCCTGCTAGTTTTGAAGCTAGGTTTGCTATGACTTCATTACTATTCATATTGCTCTGAGTACCACTTCCTGTCTGCCATATTACTAGAGGAAACTCCTCTTCATAACCACCATTTAGTATTTCATCACAAGCTTTAACTATGTAGTCACACTTCTCTTTTTCAAGATTATCAAGCTTGTGATTTGCTAGAGCACATGATCTTTTTAGGATAACAAAAGCCCTTATAACCTCTTGAGGAATTCTCTCTCCACCTATTTTGAAGTTTTCTATACTTCTTTGGGTTTGAGCACCCCATAGGCAACCTGCTGGGACTTTTATCTCTCCCATTGTGTCTTTTTCTATTCTATAGCTCATTTTCTACCCTTTACTCTTCAAAAAAGTTTTTTTCATATAGTTTGTCAATCAAGCTTTTAACTGAATTCATTGATACTGCAAGTTTCTGCTTCTCATCATAATTAAGGCTAACTTCTAGAATCTTCTCAACTCCGCCTGCACCTATTTGTATAGGTACTCCATTTACCACATCGCTAAACCCATACTCACCATCCAAATAGACTGCACATGAATGGATTTGTTTTGTATCTCTTAAAATAGCATCAACCATAACAGCAGTTGCATTTGCAGGAGCATAGTATGCTGAGCCTTTTTGCAGATGCTTGACTATCTCAGCTCCTGCATACTTGGTTCGCTCAACTATCTCATCTATTTCATCATTTGTTAATACATCATTTAATGGAACTCCAGCTACTGTAGAGTATCTAGGAAGTGGCACCATATCATCACCATGTCCACCCATAACAGAAGCTCTTATCTGACCGGCTCCATATCCAAGCTTGTCTTGAACAAAGCTTGCCATCCTAGCACTATCCAGAATCCCTGCCATTCCAATCACTTGAGATCTATCAAAGTCACCAGCTTTTAGCATCACATAGGTCATCGCATCAAGAGGATTTGAGACCATTATGATTTTTGCGTCTGGTGAATATTTTTTTATATCTTTTGCAATACTTTTTGAGATTTCTGCATTTTTGAATAGTAGGTCATCTCTACTCATACCTGGCAGTCTTGGACTTCCTGCAGTAACTACTACAATATCACAATCACTAAGATCTTCAGGCTCTAATGCAACTCTTACTATAGTATGGCTTCTAGCAGCAGCTGCTGATTGACTCATATCAAGGGCTTTACCTTTTGATATATCAACCTTACTATCTTTTAGTACTATCTCATGACAACTTCCATGCATAGATAGTATAAAAGCTACAGTAGAACCTACATTTCCTGCTCCAATAATTGCGACTTTTTGTCCTTTTCCCATTTAGTTCCTTTATATACCTCTATAAGAGTAGAGGCGTGTTGTAGTTCGTACTATTATAACATTTTCAAATACCATGACAACAAATCAATAACACGATTTTGCATCTGAGTTTGATATGCAATATAGTAACACTTTTTAGAAGAATAAAAATATAAATCAGCACTAATTAAAAAAATATGTATAAAGATGTTTCGTTATTTCCCATTTCTTATATTATAAAGGTGCTGATTGTAACTTTTTGAAAAGTTATGTTTGCCATCTTTGCCTTTTACAAAGTATAGATAGTCCACATTAGCAGGGTTGATTGCCGCCTTTATAGCATCTATTGACACTGCACATACTGGATATGATGGAAGCCCTCTGTTTTTGTAGGTATTAAACTGACTATTATCGCTTCTGAGTCTCTTAGCCGTTACCTTTTGATTTGAAAACTTCCCATAATTTAGTGCTCCATCCATCTGTAGAGGCATTCCCTTTTTGAGTCGATTATAGATAACAGCTGAGACTAGAGGCATCTCTTGTTCGTTTGCTGCTTCTTTTTCTATGATTGAGGCTATTGTTAGATACTTAAACCACTGATTTTTATCATACTCTCCTAGTATCTTTTTTGAAAGCTTTTTATGGGAGTTTATAGATGTATTTACTAGGTAGTACATTAGATGATTTGCGCTTATACCTACTGGTATATTGTAGGTTTCTGGGACTATAACACCATCTGGAAAAGGCGCATACTTATTGTATGCTCTAAAAAGCGCATCTTCATTTAAGCCTAGTATGTTTGATAGGTTTTGGATTGTGATATATAGTGTATCTCCTGGGATAATGGTTATTGAGGTTAGTGCTGCTTTAGAAGTTGTAAGCTTATGTAAAAAATCTCCTTTACTTAGCCTAGTAGCCTTTATATCTATCCACCCATGCTGAGGAGAACCTAAAAATCGCAAAATATAGCTATCAAAACCACTTACAGAAAACCCACTTTTTTGCATATGTGATATAATTTTAGAGATTGAGCCTTGAGGAACATATATAACTCTAGAAGTGCTCATTGGAATAGCTAAATAATACGAGATGGTGATGGCAGCAAGAAAAATAATTTCTACTACAAATAGATACTTTTTATACTTTTTTATCGCTATATCCTTAATGCTTATTGCTGTTTTTTTTACTCTCATCAATGGTGTGCATCTAGAGACTATTAAAGTGCCAAATGCCACTATCAAGGGATTTTATCTCAAATTAGATAAAAAACTTATATTGGAAATACAGAGCGTGCAGATAAAAGATAGTGCTATAACAGAGGACAGAAGTACCAAGAAAAGCTCAATGCTTTTTCAAAACCTAAAGCTACTACTTGACTATTTTGAGCGGATAGATATAAAAAAGATTACCTACACTGAGTATGAAGGGAGTATTTACTACAACAAAGGTGAATTTGCCTTCGATACAAAAGATTTATCTGGCACTATAAACTTTAATATAGAAGGAAGTATCATAACTGCACATATAAGATCACTTCTTTTTGGAGAGTATGGAGTAAACACTTTTGGAACTGTTGTTTATAGGCTAGATGAAGATATAGTTGACTTCGGAGGTAGGTTTGTTATCTCACCTGATATAGTTGGGAGTATAAGCTTAAGGTCAGACTTAAAAACAGCTGATATAGAACTAACTACTCAAAACTTCACATCACTAGAACCTCTAAGAGATATCATACCTCTAGAGAGTGATGAAGCAAGAGTGTGGACATTTGATAAAATCAAAGCAAAGCAGATAAAAGTAAATAGCTTTAAGCTTCATATAGCAGACCTAGACAAGCCAGAAGATATAAAAAAGGATGATATTTATCTGAACTTTGATGCTTTAGATGTAGATATAGAGCTTCAAGACTCCCTGCCAAAAGGATTTGCAAAAAATGTAAATGGTCTACTAAAAGAGAATGACTTTCTTTTTATGCTAAATGACGCAAGCTATGCAAATTCAAAACTATATGAGAGTAAGGTACTAATAGGTGATATTTTTACAGATGGAGAGGCGAAACTCTACCTAGATATAAAAACTATATCAAAACTAGATAAAGATATAAATAACCTTCTGCGCTCCTATGGTATCAAGCTTCCTCTTATACAAAAAAGTGGAGAGACAGATGCTAGATTCTATATGGCTATGGACTTTGAGGAGTACAACACAGATATAAATGGAGAGTTTAGCATAGTAAATTCAGAGTTTTTACTAAACGACTTCTCTTTTTTTAGCAAAGAAGCTGAAATAGAGCTAGAAAACTCAGATATAAGGTTTAAAAACGCGAACTTCAAGATAGAGGATATTCTAGATATGGTTGCCTCAGGAAGTATGAGCACAAAAGAGATGAAACTAGAGGCTGTTGCAAAAATAAAAGAGTTTCAGATAGAAACCAAAAAAACAGAGATTGCAGAAGCTAGAGACTTTAGTGCGCCTTTTTCTCTAAGCTTTAATGATAGTGATGTGCTTCTAGATATACCAAAGTTCAAAAGCTCCATAAGCTTCGAAGACAAAGCAAATCTCATTACCCTAAACTCACTCAATGCCCTAAGAGATATATCACCCCTAGTAGATAAGTATGAGTGTAAAGATGGTAGGCTTAGCCTACGAAGTAGTGATTTTGAAAACTACTCTTTTTTAGGTGAGATAGAAACTACGGTGTTACCCTTTTTAAAAGATGGAAAAAAACTTAAGAAGCTTGCCTTTGAAGGAAATATCACGCCCAATTCTTTACTTATAGAGAGCAAAGATGGTAATTTTGAGGCTAATTTTGATGAGACAAACACAATCTATGTCAAAAATATAGACCTAAATATTGATGATAGAGACAAGGAGGCTGATACTACTGAGGATTTCAACTTTGAGCTTTTTGGGCTTAACTCTAATATTTTCTATAATGACAAAAAACTACTAGCCACAAGATATGTAGCTAAGACAGATGATGGGGTGCTTAGACTAGAACTAAAGTATAAAGATGGGGAGTTTGAAGTAAAAAGAGATGCTAATCTAAGTGTCAATGTAGCAGGGAGGGATCTAAATGATGAGTTTGTAAACTCTGTCCTAGATACAAACATCACCAAAGGAGGTAGCTTCTATGTAAGTGGAGATACCCAAAAAGATGCCCTCGTAGGAATAGTAGATATAGATGGAACTACATTAACCAACATGGCAACCATAAACAATCTACTAGCCTTTTTTAACACAATCCCTTCACTTGCTACACTAAAATCCCCAGGATTTAATGAAAATGGCTACAAAATAGACAAAGGAGTAATAGAGTACACATATAAGGGGGATATTTTAAGACTAGATGCAATCTTCCTTGATGGCAAAAGTATGAATATAGCAGGAAGTGCTACCATAGATACTAAAAAAGGTACCATATATATGCCTCTTGAGATAAGCATAATGAAAAACCTAAGCTCAATTATAGATGCAATTCCGATAGTAAACTACATAGTACTAGGTGATGACAAAAGCATGAGTATAGGAGTAGAGGTAAAAGGAGATATGAAAAACCCAGAAATATCCACCTCCACCATAAAAGATGTAGCAACAAGCCCTCTAAATATCATAAAGCGAACACTTGAAACTCCTTTTAGGATTTTTGAATGAGGAATTATGGATGACTAAGAGAGAAAAAGAGATAAAAAAACGCCTTTTAGAACAGTACAGTGATAGTAAAACAGAACTAGAGTACACAAATATATATGAGCTTTGCGTTGCAGTAATGCTATCAGCTCAGTGTACAGATAAACGAGTAAACATCATCACTCCTGCTCTTTTTAAAAAGTACCCAGATACAAGCTCTCTTGCTAGTGCGAATCTGGAGGATATAAAAGAGTTTATTAAATCATGCTCCTTTTTTAACAACAAAGCCAAAAACCTCTTAGGCTTTGCAAAACAGGTAGAAGAGAGGCTAGATGGAGTTATCCCAAATGATAGAGATACTCTTATGAGCCTCCCTGGTATTGGCAGAAAGACTGCAAATGTCATAAGCATAGAGTATAGTGAACAAAACTACATGGCAGTAGATACACATGTTTTTAGGGTTTCTCATCGCTTGGGACTAAGCAGCGCTAAAAATGTCCTAAAAACAGAAGAGGATCTAACAAAAAAGTTCAAAACAGACCTACACATACTACATCAAGGGATGGTGCTTTTTGGCAGATATATATGTAAAGCCAAAAACCCAGTGTGTCAAAGCTGCTTTTTAGAAGATATGTGCAGGAGTAAAAAGAGTTTCAAGCCAGCATAGATAAGTAAAACGCTAGCTATAAACTAATGTTCATTGAGTTAATAGATATTTATAAAGAGGTAGTATTTTGATAGTCTTTTTATTGATATCCAGTGTTTCTTCTATATCTTTGGTGACAATATATGCAGATTCAATATCAAAATACTCCATTGCTTCTATTAGTCCGCCTATCTCTCTTTGTTTTGTTTTCTCATCTTGTATCTCATACGCAACATTCACTAAAACCGCTTTGCCCTCAAGTTTGGCATAAAAATCTACTTCTTGTTTTTGCTTATAATAATATATCTCTTTTGTCTGCCTACGCAAGTGAAGAAAAACAGTATTCTCATAAAGTTTGCTCCTATCCTCACTAATAGCGTAATCATAAATTTTTTTAAACCCACTATCTATAGCATATATTTTTTTTGGATTGCGCTGCTCCTCTTTGATGGAGTTTCGGAAAATAGGAACACTAAACAGAGTATATGCATCTTCTAAATGGGAAATATAATTAAAAACAGTGTCTTTACTTAACTTAAACCCCTGTGATTTAAACTCATTAAAAAGCTTTGTAAAACTTATGAGTGTGGCGATGTTTGTAAAGCAGTACTTGTTGAGTGTTTTTAGCAAACTATGGTTGGTGATGTTGTATCTTTCTACAATATCTTTGTATACAATCAGCTCTAAGTAATCACTCAAAATCTTTCTGCTTACAGTTGCGTCCTCGCCTATTGTCTCGGCAAAGCCACCATCAAATAGGTACTGCTCTAAGGCATTGTTAATATAAGCAAGAGATTTTGAGGAGTTCAGATTGATATCTATATTTTTATATCTGAGATACTCCCTAAAGGAAAAAGGAAATATTTCATAGATTATAGTGCGACCTCTCAGACTTGTGGCTATCTCTGTAGATAAAAGTTTAGCACTTGAGCCTGTTAGATATATTTGAATATTTTCATTATCATAAACTCTCCGTACATAAAGTTCCCAGTTTTCCACGACTTGAACTTCATCTAAAAAAAGGTATATCTTTTCATCTTTTTTGTGTGGAAAAAGCTCATAGTAACTTAATAACAACAGATCAAGCTTTGCAAGATCAAGAGGATAAAGCCGATCATCTTCAAGATTAATATAGATAATATTTTCTCTTTGAATTGTCTTCCTGAGCTTTTTGACAAGATCAAACAAAACAGTGCTTTTTCCGCTTCGTCTCACTCCGATAAGAGAAATTATTTTTTTACTTTGTAGTGGGATATTCAAATCCCTTGGCACAATCTTCTCTATATCTCTTTCAATAAAGTCAGTGATAAGTCTTTTAAACACTTCTTTCATATATGTCCTTATGTATAAGGACAATTATATGCTATTTTCATCTTCTTGTCAAGGATAAATATTTTTAGCTAAAAGTTCAACTCTGTCTCTAGATGAAATTCTTGATTAAATTTAAACAAGTTTCACGCAGCCTTTATAAAAGTCTCTACTGTATCACCCTTTCTTTGTAGCACTACAACCCCCTCTTCTAATGCTCTCTCTTTTAGCTCTTCATTGATATGAAATGTGGCTAGAACTAGGTGGTGTTTAAAATCTCTATATTGAGGATAGAGTAGCTTGAAGTTTTTATATTTTTTGTTGATAAGTTTATCTAAGTCTCTGTCATGAGCTTTGTATTTTACCTCTATGATAGCTACATCCTCTCCATTTACCATCACTATATCAAACTCATCTGTAATATTTCCAACCCTATGTCTCCAGTTGTGATCTACGAAGTCGTATCTTACTCCAGCTAATACCTTTTTATCTGCTAAGGTATTGTAGAAAAACTCCTCTGCTACATCTCCTTGATTATTACCTATGTTCCCTAGCATCTCTGCAACTTTGTTTAGTTTGGCATCTGTCTTTGCTAGTTGAGCATCTGTCTT
>CAZAFM010000009.1:28506-37183 GCA_964484395.1 uncultured Campylobacterales bacterium
GCATCTGTCTTTGCTAGTTGAGCATCTGTCTTGACTTGTGACTCTTTTAGCTCTTTTATTCCCTTAAAAGTCTCTGTAACTAGGTCTCTTAGCTCTTGGTCTGTCATTACCTACTCCTTATCTAAACTCTTGGGCGTATTTTAGCATAAAAATCAATTTTTCTTGCTAAAAAGTAAGTTGTCTTTTAGCATATTTGTGCAAAACTAAACAACCTCAAACCTTCATAGGAGAGCGTATGAAACCTATAATAGTTGCAATGATGATTTTTACAACACTACTTTTTGGACAGGTAGATGACAAAAACATCAAGACTGAACAAATCACAACAATAGATGGAGTTCCTTGGGCATTAGAGTTTATAGATGATAAGAACCTTCTTATCACACAAAAAAGCGGGAAAATATATAGACTAAATATAGACACAAAAGAGCTTATAGAGATAAAAAACCCTCCAAAAAGCCTTGATTATGGTCAAGGCGGACTTATGGATATAGCTCTATCACCTGAATTTACAAAAACTAAAGAGATATATCTAACCTACACAAAAGACTCAAAAAAAGGAGTCTTTACTACCCTAGCAAAAGCTAAACTTATAGATGATAGACTAGTAGGACTAGAAGACATCATAGAAACAAAGTCAATCTCAAACACAGGCAGACACTTTGGTAGTAGGATAGCTTTTGATAAAGATGGAGGTATTCTATTTGGAATAGGTGATAGAGGAGTAAGAGAGAATGGGCAAAATCTAAAAACTCATGCAGGTAGCTTGCTAAAAGTCACTCATGAAGGCAAACCTCATAAAGATAACCCTTTTATAAACTCTGATTCTACTCTAAAAGAGATATACAGCTATGGACATAGAAATCCTCAAGGTGTAGTATATGATAGTGAAAATGACATAATCTACCTAGTAGAGCATGGTCCACGAGGCGGTGATGAGATAAATATCATCCAAAAAGGCGGAAATTACGGCTGGCCTCTTTATTCATATGGAAAAGAGTATTACGCAGATATAGAAGTAGGAGATAGACCACACAAAAACCAGACAGTAGAACCAGTAAAAATATATGACCCCTCGATTGCTCCAAGCTCCATGTATCTATACAGAGATGGAGTATTTGAAGAGTTTGACAACTCACTACTTATAGGTGCTCTAGCAAAAAGGCATCTTAATATTATAAAGCTAGATTCTAGTGGAAAGCCAGCAGAGGAGCTAAGGATACTAGAAAACCTAAATGAACGCATAAGAGATGTTATAGCTGATAGTAAAGGTTATATCTATATCTCAACAGATAGTGGCAAAATCATTAGGCTTTTACCTAGACAATAAAAGCTTTTAAGCCCCCACAAACTTAAAGATAAGTATAATCCCAAATCCAAAAGACTTCCCAAGGAATATATATGTCAAGCAATAATGATGCGATTTTACAAAACATGTCTAATACTCTTAAATTTCTAGCAGTTGATATGATAGAGGCCGCAAATAGCGGTCATCCAGGTGCTCCAATGGGGCTTTCAGATATATTCTCAGTTCTAAGCCAAAAGCTTAATCACAACCCCAAAAACCCAAACTGGCTAAATAGAGATAGGCTTGTTTTTAGCGGAGGACACGCTAGTGCACTTCTATATTCATGGCTTCATCTTAGTGGTTATGAGCTAAGCCTTGAGGAGCTAAAGAGGTTCAGACAGTTTGGCTCACAAACTCCAGGACATCCAGAAAAAGGGCATCCTATAGGGGTTGAGATAACCACAGGTCCGCTAGGACAGGGTGTTGCAAATGCAGTTGGCTTCTCTATGGCTTCAAAATATATGCAGAATATATTAGGAAGTGATGTGATAAATCACAAAGTATACTGCTTCTGTGGTGATGGGGATATGCAAGAGGGGATTGGATATGAGGCATTTTCTATAGCAGGCAGACAAGCGCTTGATAACCTAGTAGTTATATATGATGATAACAATATCACTATTGAAGGTGAGTGCGGAATATCTTTTTGTGAAGATGTAACAAAAAGATTTGAGGCACAAAGCTGGGATGTAGTAACTATAGATGGACACAACTTCGCTGAGATAGATAGTGCACTTCAAAGTGCCAAAACCCAAATAAAGCCCCTTCTTATCATAGCCAAAACAAAAATAGCCAAAGGCTCATCCTCAAAAGAGGGAAGCCATAAAACACATGGTGCTCCTCTAGGTGCTCAAGAGGTGGCAGATTCAAAAACTCTTGCAGGATTAGACCCAAATCTGTCTTTTCATATAGACCCTGAAGTTAAGGCAAGCTTTGAAGAAGCGATAAGCAGGGGTGAGAACCTAGAAAGAGAGTGGGAATCCAAGATAGGTAGCGAGGGAAGAGCAAATATAGTAAACCTTCTAAAGCCAAAGCTTGATGATATAGAGTTCCCAAGCTTTGAGCTAGGAAGTAGTATGGCAACAAGAGATAGTAATGGTAAAATCATCAATGCAATATCAAAAGCACTTCCAGGCTTTCTTGGTGGAAGTGCAGACCTAGCCCCATCAAACAAAACAGAGCTAGAAGGAACAGGTGATTTTCCTAAAGGTAAAAACATAAGATATGGTATCAGAGAGCATGCAATGGCAGCTATTACAAATGCTATAGCGGCTTATGGTGGGCTTCTACCATTTTGTTCTACATTTTTTGTCTTTAGCGACTATCAGACACCAGCTTGCAGAATGGCAGCTATGATGAAGTTAAAAAACTTCTTTATCTGGACACATGATAGTATTGGTGTAGGTGAGGATGGAGCTACACATCAACCAGTAGAGCATCTAACACAGATAAGGTCACTTCCTAACTTCTACACATATAGACCCGCAGATGCAAACGAAAACATAGAGTGCTGGAAGGATGCTTTTAGAAAAGATGGACCTTGTGGGTTTGTACTAACAAGACAAAAACTTCCAGTACTTGATACTACTCCAAAAATCGGCTCACTAAGCCAAGGAGGATATATAATAAGGCAAGCCTTAGATGCTAAAGTCACTATCATAGCTACAGGAAGTGAAGTCTCAACATCACTTGAAGCAGCTAAACTTCTTGATAGGAGTGGTATTCCTACAAGTGTTGCTAGTGTTCCTTGCTTTGAGAGCTTTATTGCACAAGATGGAAGCTATCATGAAGAGCTTTTTGGAGATAGTTTTGTCGTAGCCATTGAGGCTGGAAGAGGACTTGAGTGGTATCGCTTTGCTAGGCTTGTTATAGGGATGGATAGTTTTGGGCTTAGCGCTACGGCAAATGAGGGTTTTGATCATTTTGGCTTTACACCTGAAAAAATAGCTGATAAAATAAAACATTCACTTTAAAAGGAGAGAAGATGTTAAGACTATTGATTGCTACTTTACTACTAGGCTCAGCTCTTTTTGCAAGCGACACGGCTACAAAAGCAAAAGAGAGTATGCAACAACTAGGCAAAAACCTCAAAGGTGAGCTAAAAGCAAAGTTTAAAGAGGACCCAAGCGGAGTTAAGGCTATAGAGTACTGCTCACTTCAAGCTCAAGATATTACTGAGGAAGTAAATAGTAAGCTAGATAGTGATGTAGAAGTAAGAAGAACAGCCCTAAAGTACAGAAACGAAAAAAACGAGCCAACTTTTCAAGATATAGATGTTATGCTTGAATTTCAAGCTAGAGCAAAAGATGGTGAGAGTTTTCAAGAAATGACAAAAGTAGTAGAAACGGATGAAAAAACATATGTCTATAAAGCCCTAGGAGTAGGAAAAGGATGTCTAAAATGCCATGGGGATGTGAACAACATAGACAAAGAAATACTTTCTATTATAGATAAGCACTATCCAAATGATAGAGCTAGGAACTTCAACAAAGGTGAGCTTAGAGGCGCCATAGTTGCTGAGATAAAAAAATAATCCCTACCTACCTACTGCTAGGAGGTAGAGGATATTATTTGGAGTTTGCAAAAACTCCTTAACCTCATCATCATAGTATGCACCAATACCTGTAGTGCCAATTCCTAGTATCTCGGCTCTTAGGTAGATGATGTGTGCTATGAAACCACTTAAGATGTTTACTTTTTGGTAGTCATCTTTTGTGCTTGAAGTGAAGTAGAGTGTGAAAGCACTATCTCCACCTATCTTTTGTTCTAGACTTAGGTAGTAGCTTTTTTGGCTAAAGTCTCCAGTTTTTTGTAAATTCGCACCTTTGTAAAGCCCCTGTTCTACTCCATCTACCATGTGGAGTGTATAAAAAATCTCAACTCCACACTCACTAGCAAACTCAAAAAGCCCAACTATAATAGAATCAAACTCACTTTTTGAGATAGATAACCTACTAAACGCCCTAATGGAGCGCCTTTTGATGATAGCATCCTTTAGTATATCTCTATCTATCCCCTCAAAAAAGTTTGGAAACTTTATATTGCCACTCTTTAGTGCGCTCTCTTTGTATGCTTCTTCTATAAAGGTGTTTGTCTCCAAATAGTCGCTACTTGGAACATAAGGAAGAGTGAGCTTAAACTCTGAAGCCTCTTTACTACTTGGCTCACTAGTACATAGTCCAACCATACTCATCTCATCATTCCTAAAACCCAAAGCAGAGTTAAGCTGAGATTTGTCTATATCAAAGATAGCTTCACTCTCAAGCCCTCTAAGAGTACAGTACGCATAAACCCCACCTAGCTGATGCCCACTGTCAAGAAATATATAGCGAATAGCTCTATCTCTATACTTCCAAGATGAGCGAAAGTATGTAGCTGATATCAAAAAACTAAGTCCCTCTCTCCTGCCTCTACCTCCAAAGTAGTATTCAAGCCCATCACTATCAAGCTCTAAAAGTAGAGATAGGCTTCTATCTTTGCCCTCATAGTGATATAACCCACTTACAAGCCCCTCTACCCCTCGTGCCTGCACATAGAGCTCACAAGGATATAGTGCACCTGCACTTGGAATTGTCCTTAGTGTATAGACACTCCCATCTCTTGCTTGAGTTTCAAAACTCACTCCACCTATGAGTTCAAACTCCTCTAGCTCCTTATAGCTTGCAAATGGATACCTAAGATAGAAGTGTGGATAGTGCTTTGAAGCTCTTGGCTGAGTTCTCCAGGCTAAGAAGAAGGCTCCTTTTCTTACACTTACAAAAGAGTGTTTAGTCTGCGCATGAAACTTAGGCATTCATACCTCTTTTGTATGCTTTTAATCTTTTGTATATTGAGGGTGTAACTGCTAGGTCTATGGCTTTGAAGCTATCCAAGTTTTCTAGTTCACTATTAGCTCCAAACTCCAAGAGTAGAGCTACCATATCCTCTTTTCCAGCACTTGCACTATACATAAGTGCGCTCACCCCATTGTCGTTTTGATTGTCAAGATTAATCCCTGCTTTTACAAGTAGCTCTACACATCTATAGCTCTGCCCAAAGCAAGCATTCCAAAGAGCTGTGTTTCCATCTACATTCTTTATTTCTAGATTAGGAGAGAGTGATAGTATATCCTCTACCACTTCACACCTAGCTTCCCTAGCAGCCTTCATAAGAGCACTATTTCCATGCTTTCCAACCCTATCTACATCATCCATATCATATCCATTCTCTCTCATCCACTCAATACTTTCTTCTCTCATACTCTATCCTCGTTTCTTAGTATTGTATCATTTAGAGTTTAGCATATATTTCAGAATGTGAATAAAATTTAAGCTTATAGCTACTTTTTAGAGGACCTTTTTGATAAGCTATTTAGTGGCTCTTCGCCTCTTTTTTTCTTCCCTTCACCCTTTAGATGCTCTGGGATATCAGATATAAACTCGCCTTTTTTACTGAGAATACACCCCTTTTTCCCAGGTATGCACTCACTTAGGTTCATTATTACACACCTACCCTCTGCATTGTGAGGGCATGACCATCCTCCGCTACTCATATTACTGTCTTTAGTTTTTTTAGAATTTCTCGCTCTTGGCTGTTTCTTTTGAAATAGTGTTTAATAAGAGGGTTTTCAGAGATACTCTCTACACTCTTTGCACTTCTTTCATCATAGACTAGACAAAACTCCGTAAGTGCTTTTACTTGAGAAGTGTATGTTTTGATAAACTCAAACGCATCCATAAGCCTTAGCTCAAACTCAAGTATGATTACATCCGCAGGATACTTCTTGCAAGCATTTATCATATCTACAGGTGAGGTTGAAGCTATGACATTGAGGTCTTTGTCTATTCTCTCTACTAGTACCTTTATATGCTCTGCAAAGTCTAGGTCTTTGGCTATTACTACTATTTTTTTTGTATGCTCACTCTCCAAATAGCGCAATAGGTCAAAAAGTTTTTTATTATCATCAGTTAGCTTATCTTTATCAAGTGACTTCATATAGTACTTCAAAAAAGTCCTAGAGCAGTAACTCCCTTCTATTTTGCAGTCAGTAAAAAACTTCCTTATATAAGGAGACTCTTTTGCATTAGCCCACAATATGTAGTCAAACTCATAAGCCCTAGCATCAAGTATCTTAATAAGTCTATCTTTTAGATAAGTGATGTTTTGCTCAAATGTCCTCAAAAAAGCATCATAGAACTCTTTTTTAAAAGCATCTATAGATTTTGTAATTTGTACAATACTCTCTTTAGCTTTTGAGGCATCAAAAACAGCATCAGCATAGTCTCGCCTAACAGGCTTGATTTGCTTTTCTAGCTGCTCTTTGTGCTCTTTGTCTAGTTCTGGATTTTTGAGTTGCCTCTCTTTGTGCTGAAGTTCTGAATGGAGAGCTTTTTGTATACGGGTTGCTGTTTCCATCTGTTGCTTATATGTTTTTAGCTGAATAGCTGCCTCTTGATACTGAGGCTGATTATCTAAAAATATCATCTCATATGCTACTTCAGGGGGAAGAGAGGTTATCTTAACAAATGAGTCATAGATACGCTTTAGGAATTTTAGCTCTGCTTCTATCTCTTTAAACTTATCATTGGATATTGACCTATCTACCTGCTTAAGGTTGTGAAAAGCAGTGTTTAAAAAGCGTCTCATGCGAAAATAATCAAGAGTTTTGGTAGAAGCTAGTGCATCTTGGTTACTCTGTATAATCCCATAGTAGTCGCCAAAATACTCATCCATACTTTCATGAAGTCCTTTATGGGCTTTTATCTCTTTAAGTACAGAGCTATCTTCAGCGACTTTTTTGTGCTCACTATCTCTTCTTAGACCTTGATACTCTTTTGTTTCTTTTTGCTCACTTGGTACCTGAGTGCTTTTACTATGAGTACTACTATCTTCTAATTGACCTACTTTGATAGATATAGCATTTAAACCCTTCTCACTAAAAACAACCTCAAGTCCAGCCTTTGGCAGTACATCGTAGTCCTCCCACGCATCTACATCGAAGTTATACTTCTGACTATCTTTTGTGATTATCTTTCCAGTACCCTCATTGGTATTATAAAAAATTATTTTGCCTCTCAAATAAGCCCTTTTCTAAATAAGCGTTTAGTTTGATTTTTTAATGTACTATTATAAAAGCACTATTTTAGTTAAAAAAACAAAAAAAGCAAAGAGGCAGCATGAACAAACTAATAGATAGACTAAAAGAAAAAAATCTCATAAGAGTAATAGACACCCCCTTAGATGTAGAGCTAGAGATACCCCATGTAGCATACATAGAAGCCAAAAAACCAAACCCAAAAGCTCTTCTTTTGACCCATCCTAAAGATGGAGCGAGTGAGCGTGATAGCCCTGTGAAGATCAACAGATTTGGCTCGTTTGAGCTAACTAGAGAGCTGCTAGGAGGTGATGAGGTCATAGCAAGAGAGATAACCTCACTCCTAACGATGCGACCACCAAAGGGCTTAATGGAGAAAATAAAAACCCTCCTAAAGCCCCCAAAAGCCAAACAAAGGTTGTAAAAAGTAAAAACGTGTGCGTAAAACTATCGAGTTTAAAATGCAACCCAAAAAGAAATCCGGGCAATTCATACGCTGCATGAGGCGGTAGCAAAATTGCAGCTGCAACTCCTAAAACATAGGGAAGCAAAAAAATAATTTTTTTTAATATCATTTCAAATACTCCATCTCTACAATCATTTTAACAAAACTCAAAGCGCTAAAATCGCTTAGGGCAAATACGCCTAAAACGATCGTACCAAAAGCCGTAACCAGCGGTGCCACAAAGAGAAAAAGCCGCGATTCAAAGCGTGTGGGCTCAATCTTTTTTTCTAAATTTGCAGGTTTTAAGAAGTAGATTCTATAGATAAGAGGAAGAAAATAGATCGCATTTAAAAGTGCCGAAAGCCCGATAGCAAAAAAGATGATGTAACTGTTGTTTTCAAGTGCGCCTAGGGCTAAATACCACTTTGAGACAAAGCCCGCAAGCGGGGGTAGTCCTATCATCCCAAGAGCCGCTACGCTAAAAGCAAAACTGCTAAGAGGCATCTTTTTATGCAGACCGTTTAATTGATCGATATTTACGATTGCGTAGGTTTTTGAAAAAGCCCCTGCACAAAAAAAGAGCGTTATTTTCATCACCCCTTGATGTACCAAATGCACGATACCGCCGATACTGCCTAAGGGACCAAAAAGCGATACCCCCAAAGCGATATAGGAAACTTGTGAAACGGTTGAGTATGCTAATCTTTTTTTAAGCTGCGTTTGCGTCAATGCTTTGATGCTTCCGTAAACAATCGTAACAACGGCAAATACGCCCAGTAGCTGCAATACCCCCAAAGAGTTTGCCGTTTGG
>CAZAFM010000010.1:0-35932 GCA_964484395.1 uncultured Campylobacterales bacterium
AAAAGAATATATCATCATCCTCACTATCATCACTCTTACCCTCGATAGTCACTTCAAGCTGAGCAATAGAGCTAAAAAATGAGTCATCTAGATAGTGTATATCAAGAGTATCTTGAGCTATAAAGATTCTATCCCTCCAATTCTCCAAGTCATCAATGATACTTTTTATAAATACAGCAACAAACTTTTTTTTATCATCTTTTAAAGCAACTATTTTCTTATCTTCTAAGCTCCTAGCTAGTCCCTCAAGCGCATAGCCTAACTCTCTAAACTCTATAGTGGCATCAAGTACTGCTCCATACTTATCAAAAACAGCTATAGCATAAGAGTACAACTCATCATCTAACTCATCTTTAACTTCAAACATATCATCTATGTCTTTATATAGCTCTTCTAGCTCATCTATAGTATCTTTATCTGCTTCATACTCTTCCAAGAACTTTTTGGCTGAGATTTTATTTTCGTAGAAGCTTTGAGTGTCTATACCCTTTTCTATACTCTCTATCTCTTTTTCTACCTCTGCTTTCATAGTTGGGCTATAGTTTTCAGTCATCATCCACAAAAGTTTTTGTAGCTTTAGCTTCCATAAATTCATCGTTGCATCATTTGTATCAAAATGATTGATAATAAAGTTCTGAATTAGTTCAGCCCATATAAAAAAGTATTTTGCAAAAAACTCCATCTCTAGTTTTATATCTTTGTGTACTGAGCTACTTTTTGCTACTTTGTCTCTGATACGCTCTAGTGGATAGACATAAAAGTATGTAGCAAATGTAACTTGCTTAATTTTAAGCCCTTTTAAAAGATTAGGGTCTGATATAAACTTTTTAGTATGCTCATCATTAAGAACTTTTGAATAGAAAGGGTCTACTACTTCTGCTACTAACTCTCTTACATGCTTTTTGCTTAGCTTTACAGTTATATCCATCTTAGCCCTCACTTACCAATGCTTTTGTTTCAGATATTCTATCTAAATTGTCATACATTTTAAGCTTAAAGCCATTCGTTGCACGACCATCATCTAAGTCAAAAACAACCATTTGAAGGATTTTCTTACACTCTTTAGGTACTTCAAACCTATCTGATATACCTAAAGTAAATCTCTCTAAGGGCTCTTTTAACCTCATCCCAATAACTCCATCCCTGCACCCAGTAAGCCCAACATCACTTACATAGAGTGAGCCATTAGCTATCTCAAGGTCATCAGTACCTATATGTGTATGAGTTCCAAGTAGTGCAGCAATCCTATCTTGAAGCATAAGATACATTGCTCTTTTTTCAGCAGTTGACTCTGCATGGAAGTCTACTACTATGTTTTTAATCTCAAGGCTTTTTAGTCTATCTACTATGGATTTTATCTCAGTAAAAGGATTTGTAATACACCCTATTCCATAGTTTCCCATAGCATTTATAATTGCTAATGAGTCTTTTACAAATATACCACTTCCAGCCACTTCATCAGGGTAGTTTATAGGTCTAAGAACTCTATCATCATTTTTCATAAACTCCATAATATCTTTCTTGTCCCAGCTGTGATTTCCACCAGTTATCACATCTATTCCAGCATTTAGAAGCTCTTTGGCGTTTTTGGTACTTAGTCCAAACCCATGACTTGCATTTTCACAGTTTGCTATGACAAAGTCTATATTGTATATATCTCTGAATTTACAAAGGTTCTCTTTTATAATACTTCTCCCAGGTCTTCCAACCACATCACCTATAAACCCAACTCTCATGCAAAATCCCAACTATCCATCATATAATATGCCTTTTCAAACTCAAACTCCTCTACTAACTCTTTCCACTTCTCAAGCTCCTCTTTAGCTATATACGAAGTTAGATTTACATATAGCCTATCTACTACATTATCCTCTACAAGCTCACCCTCTTTTAAAAGCTCTTTGACCTCTTCAAAAAGAGTATTTAGCTCATCTGTAGTAAGCTTTTTTTGGTTTTTGATTGTTGGTTCATTCTCTTGTAGCTGTTCTAAATCTTCAAGAAGCTTTGCTTTTGCAAGGGATAGATTTTGTATATCATCATCTTCTATTTTCTCTTGTTTTTTGTATTTTGTGTCTATATGGGTTAGTATTTCACAAAGCTCATTTGCTCCTAGATTACCACTTACTCCCTTTAGAGTGTGCACCCTCTCTTTAGCATTTGGTGCGTTTTTTTCTACTACTTCTACTATATCCTTAAACTCACCATCTTTTAGCTGTTTTTTGAACTTCAGAAGTAGATTATTACTCTGAGTTTGCTCATCTACTCTATCTAATATGGCTTGTTCATCTAGCTTGGAATTACAGAATCTTGATATTGTTCTGTATAGTTTATGTTTGTCTATAGGTTTTGATATATGCTCATCCATACCTGCTTCAAGTGCTCTCTCTTTATCCTCTGTCATCGCAGCTGCACTTAGGGCTATTATTGGGATTTCTTGGTTTACTTCTCTAATTTTTTTAGTTGCATCATATCCACTCATTATAGGCATCTGAAGATCCATCAAGACTAGGTCATACCTACTTTGATTACTTAGAAACTTATCTACTCCCTCTTGACCATTATTTGCTATCTCATACTCTATCCCTACTTTTTGAAGCATCATACTTACTACTTCTTGGTTTACTTCATTATCTTCTACTATCAACACAGATATTCCACTCATATTGGTAGTGTTGTTCTCTGGTAGGGTAATTTTTTTGCTTCTTCCACCCTTTACATCTATGATAGCATCAAATAGTGATGAGGATGTGAAAGGCTTTGAAATAAAGCTATCAATATTGATTTTATCTAAGGGAATATCCTCTTTACTATATCCACTCACCATAAAGACAGTAGGTATTTTTGAAGTTAGTTTTTTCTCTTCATACATATTTTGAAGCTTTTGGAGTGTATCTACACCATTTAAAAGAGGCATATTCCAGTCAATAAACATAATCTCATAAGGAGTATTGTTTCTATCTGATTTTTCTATAAGCTCTATAGCTTCTACTCCATTACTAGCTTCATCTAATGAGTAATTAAAGCGCTCTAGCATACTTCTTAACACCTCTCTTGATATACTTTGGTCATCTACGATGAGCACCTTAGTGTTTGGGGTGTGCTGAGCATCTATAAATGTATCACAAGCCACTAGGTCAAACTCAAGGATAAAAGAGAACTTTGTCCCTACTCCTACTCTACTTTCTACTTCTATATCACCACCCATAGCATTTATAATCTTTTTTGATATTACTAGCCCTAGACCGGTTCCTCCATACTTCCTAGTAGTAGAGCTATCAGCTTGAGAGAAGGGCTTAAAAAGCTTTTTAATCTGCTCTTTTTCCATACCTATCCCACTATCTTCTACACTAAAGCTGAGGGTTATTTTTTCTTCTTCAAGAGTCTTAAGAGGCTCAATGGTTAGAGTGATGATACCTTTATGCGTAAACTTGATAGCATTTGAGAGAAGGTTAGTAAGCACCTGTGTAAGTCTTAGCTCATCACCAAGAAGCAGACCAAACTTTTCTCCTTTTGGATAGAAATATAGTTCAAGCCCTTTAGAAGACGCCTTTTCTTCAAACATCACCTTTAGATTTGATAGGACTTTATCTATATGAAAGCTACTTCTATCAAGCTCAAGCTTCCCAGCTTCTATCTTTGAATAATCCAAGACATCATTAATAACCCCTAGAAGCATCTTTGAAGAGCTATTTATCTTATGTAAAATATCTTTTTGTTTTGGCTCTTCTATCATATCACCTAAAATATCTCCAAGCCCTATTACTGCATTCATTGGGGTGCGTATCTCATGAGACATATTGGCTAGAAACTCTGTTTTTGCCCTATTTGCAGCTTCCGCTTTGGCTTTTGCAGCTTCTAACTCCTCTTGTGCTTTTTTCTCAAAGGTAATATCAAGAGCAGCACCTCTATAGCCTATGATAGAACCATCATTATCAAACATTGGCAGACCATTTACTTTTTGCCAAACAATCCTGCCATCTTTTGTCATAGAGCGGTGAATAAGCCCTCTAAAAGATACTCCTTTATTTGCCACTTCATTTATAAAGTACTCTCCTACTCTCTTTTGCTCATCTAGAGGCATAAAAGAAAAAGGTGTTCTTCCTAAGCCCTCCTCTATACTATATCCAAGCATATCTTCAAAAGGTTTTGTAATAAATATATACTCACCATCTGAATTTAGCTCCCAGATATACTCACCTGAAGCTTCAGTTACATCACGGAACCTTCTCTCTTTTTGCTTAATCTCATCTTCTAGAAATTTCTCTTTTGTAATATCAATAACCACACCTAGATAGTTTAGTGCCCTACCATTTTCATCTCTTATGACACTAGTAGCAAGGTCAACCCAGATGATTTCACCATTTTTTCGGATGTAGCGCTTTTGAAGTCTATATCCATCTCTTTTTTGTGAGGCAATCTCTTCAAAGAGCGGTAACTCAGTAGTAATATCATCGGGGTGAGTTAGCTCTGCAAAATTCATACTTTCTATTTCATCTTTAGTATAGCCTGTCATATTTGCAAAGTAGCTATTACATAAAATCAGCTTCCCGCTACTATCCCCATAGGCAATACCACAGTTTGCTTTTTCAAATATAACCTTAAAGCTTCTATCATCAACCACTTGCACTAGCTTATATCCGCTTTGACTTGGTTTCTTCCACTCTTTTTTGCCTCATAGAGCAAATCATCAGCTTGTTTGTAGGCTTCATCCATATCATTTATCTCACTTGCATTTTTACAAAAAAGCCCCATAGAGGCTGTGACATAAGAGCTAGCCTTGTTATACTCATGCTTTAGTTTTAAATCTTCTATATTTTTTCTAAGAGTATTAGCAAACTCTAGGGCTTTTTGCTTTGTGTCACTTTTAAAAAGAACTCCAAACTCCTCTCCACCAAGTCTGAATGCTAGGTCATCTGCTCTATTTAGGCTGTTTTTGAGACATTTAGCAAACTCTACTAACACATCATCACCTGCTTGATGTCCATAATTATCATTATATGGCTTGAAGTAGTCAATGTCTAAGAGCAAAAAGCTAACAAGCTCATCATCTCTTTTAGCGCTATTTATCACTTTTGGAAAGGTCTCGTTGAAATGTCGTCGGTTAAAAATATTTGTGAGCCCATCAGTTATGCTTATCTCCTCTATCATCTTTTTATCAGTAATATCCTCCCTAACTGCTGTGTAACCTATCTTTACCCCATCTTTAAAATCAGGTGCAATATGAGCTTTTACCCAGTAAATACCACCATTTTTTTTAAGGTTTTTTATCTCACCATCCCACACTCTATCATCCTCTATAGTCTCCCATAGATTTTTGAATAGAGATTCTGGCATATCTGGATGTCTGACTATGCTCTGCTTTGCTCCTATAAGCTCCTCTTTACTGTAGCCACTTATCTTGCAAAAAGCATCTGAAACATAGGTAATAACACCATCTAAATCGGTACTAGAGGTGATTACATACTGATCAATCACATTTGTATATCGTGAAAGCTTTTCATTTTGCTCCCTCATAGTGTTTGTGAGTTTTTCAAGCTCTATTTGTCTAAGTCGAAGATTTGTATGGGCATTTACTCTAGCTCTTACAGTTGAGCGAGTAGAGGGCTTAGTGATGTAGTCTACGGCTCCAAGCTTAAAGCCCTTCTCTTCATCCTCTTTGCTTGTGTTTGCAGTGACAAATATTACAGGTATATCTTTGGTGTTTGCATCACTTTTAAGTATTCTACAAACCTCATATCCATCCATTTGGGGCATAACAACATCAAGAAGTATAAGATCAACCCCACCGTGTGAGACTATTTCTAAAGCTCTCTCTCCACTTTTTGCTATCTTGATATGATATCTATCTTTAAGCATTGAGGCAAGTACAGATATGTTCGTCTGCATATCATCTACTATCAAAATTGTTGCCTTAAACTCACTCATCACTTTCCCTTTTCCTTAGCTTCTCTATTACTGTTTTTAAAACATCATCATCATCTCTACTAGGAGACTTGATAAGCTCTTTTTTGCCATCTTTTTCTAAGGTGATATTTTCATTATAGTTACTTATCTTACTATATTTTTTATCTTTTGCAAGTACTTTTATGGATATTAGCTCCAAAAACCGCTTTGTGCTCTCATCAAGTGTGCCAAATCTATCTATAATCTCCTCTTCTATTTTGTATACATCATGCAGAGACTCTGACTTGCTAAGGTGTCTATATAAATCAAGTCTAAGTCTATCTTCTCTTACTAACTCATCAGATATAAAAGCACTTACATTTAGGTTTATCTCGCACTCATGTTTTTCCTCATCACCCTGTCCACTAAGAAACTTGATAGCATCTTCTAGCATCCGTAGATATAGAGCATAACCTATCTGCTTTATATGTCCACTCTGAGCCTCTCCTAGTATGTTTCCACCACCTCTTATCTCAAGGTCATAGTACGCTAGGTTGTATCCACTTCCTAGAAATGAGTTTGACTCTAGTGCTAGAAGGCGTTTTTTAGCCTCTGGTGTTAATGTCTCTTTGTCTTCAACAAGTAAGTAGCAATACCCCTCCTTGCCCCCTCTACCAACTCTACCTCTTAGCTGGTGAAGGTCTGCTATTCCGAACCTATCTGCGTTTTCTACAATGATGGTGTTTACATTTGGAAGGTGGATACCTGATTCTATGATAGAGGTTGATATAAGCATAAAAAACTCACCTTTACCAAACCTATCCATTATCTCTTCAGACTCTTTTGGTGGAACTTTTGAGTGGAGTATCTGCGCATCTACATCTGGGACTATACTTAGTAAATCCTCTTTTTTGTTTCCTATAGTTGCAATGTTGTTGTATATATAAAATATCTGCCCTCCCCTTCTTCGTTCACGCAAAATAGCCTCTTTTAGAAGCTTATCCCCATACTCTCTTACAAATGTCCTAACCCCAACTCTCTCTTTAGGAGGAGTTGTAATAGAGCTCATACCTTTTATGGATGAGAGGGCTTGGTTTAGCGTTCTTGGGATTGGAGTAGCACTCATACTTAGGATATGCACTGACTCTTTTAGAGATTTTATCTTCTCTTTTTGCTTCACTCCAAACTTATGCTCTTCATCTACGATAAACAGAGCAACATTCTTAAATTTAGCATTTAAAACACCATGAGTTCCTACTACTAGATCAAGTGAGCCATCTGTTAGTGCATCTAAGATAGCCTGTCTCTCTTTTGGTTTTAGGCTATTATCTAGTTTTGCTATTTTTATGCCTTCATCAAAAAACCTCTTCTTAAAAGTAGCAAAGTGTTGAGTAGCAAGTATCTTTGTAGGAGCGGCAAATGCGACTTGATATCCAGCTTTGATAGTTGCATAAACAGCATTCATAGCAACCTCAGTCTTTCCAAATCCAACATCACCACTAAGAACTCTATCCATAACCTTGCCACTTGAGATATCAGAGCATATCTCCTCAATCGCCCTTACTTGATCAGTTGTATACTCAAAGCCACTTTTCTGTCTAAAAAGCTCCATCTCAGGAAAGTCACAACTTATTCTCACACCCTCAATTAGCTCTCTTTTAGCAGAGAGTGCAACAATCTCAGAAGCGATAGCAAAAAGCTTCTCTCTAACTTTTTGCTTCAACCTAATGAATGTACCTTTTCCAAGTTTATCAATAGCCGGAACAAGCCCTCCTTCAGCCACATATCTACTTAGAAAATCAAGAGAATCAACTGGAACCAAAAGCCTATCCTCTCCTTGATAAGCCACCTCTACAAAATCCCTCTTAGCCCCTGCAACCTCTCTTTTGACTATTCCTCTAAATATGCCTATTCCGTAATTATCATGAACTACATACTGCCCTACTTTTAGCTCATCTAGACTTAGTGCTACCCTTTTTTTCTTGGTTTTTTTGATTTTTTTGTTCAGAGAGATTATAAGCTCATCATTTGAGATGATGTTTATAAAATTTGGCTTTTGAACTACTTTGCTTTTGTACTCTTGTAGTTCATACTGCTTCAAAACTGCTTCATTATTGCATAAAATAGTCTGCTTTTTGTTTTTGTGAAGCTCTAAAAGTGAAGCTATATTATCACTTAAGACTATGTCTTTATATCTTTTAGCCTCTCTTATTTGCGGAAGTTTTGAGATCTCTTTGTGTGCTTCAAGGTCTTTTTCTAAGGAGATAAGCTCCTTAAAAGCATCTTCTGTAATATAGCTTCCCTCTTTTTGGTATTTAGCTTCACCTAAACTATCCATCACCCAAAAACCAAGTGAGGCTATATCTTTTAGAAGTGCATCACTCTTTAAGGAGGAAATCTTGGATTCAATACTATCATACTCACTCTGAGATAAGTTCAAAAAAGCAGGAACAATAGATACAGATTCTAACTCCTCTTTTTGGCTCATCTGTGTAGTGACATCAAACTCTCTAATACTCTCACACTCATCACCAAAAAAGGATATTCTATATGGAGTATCTGAAGATATAGGAAAAACATCAACAACATCACCTCTGAAGCTAACCTCACCACTAGTCTCAACAACATCACTAACACTATATCCACAAAGCAGAAGTGAATCTTTTACTCTATCAAGCAGATAGCTTTCGCCAAACTCTATTAAAAAAGAAGCTAGATACTCTCTTTTAGGAAGTCTGTTTCTTGCAGTTTTAAAAGGAGATATTAGAATTTTGTTTGGGTTTTTTGAGCTGTAGTATTTATGAAGTATAGTATTTATCTGATAGAGTTCATCCTTATAACTTCTAAGATCCTCACCATAAAAAGCTCTAAAATCTGGTAACACATAGACCTCTTTACCTAAAAAAGAGGCTACATCATAAGCACTTTCAGCCTCTTTGTCATCAAGAGTGAGGAGAAGATAAGGAGTGTTGTCCAGAAAAAACTCATAAAAACTACTTTGACTCAACTTTGCTTATGCCTTTTGTCTCACTTTTTGCTATTGTCTCTCTCTTTTCTAAAGCGGGAGTTTCTCTGTTTTTAACATTACTTTCACCTACAAAAAGACCTTTTCGCTCTATAACAAGCTCTTTTGAGATAATCTTACCTTCTATACAGCCATTTGGTAGTATCTCCACTATCTCACATTCGCAAGTCCCGTAAAACTTACCACTAACTATAAGCTTATCAGCTTCTATATCACCCTCTATAATTCCGTCTTTACCTATAGTAATGAAGCTTTTTGACTTTACAGAACCTTCAAACTCACCATCAATGTGTAGATTGCATCCTATATCTATCTCACCTGTTATTTTTGTGCCTGCTGCGATTGTAGTGGTCCCTGAGTTGATATTAGATGCTTTATCGTTGCTAAAAATTCGTCCCATTTTATATGTCTCTCCTTTTCAAATATTACTGTGTAGTCTTTCATGTTCCACTCTATAAAGCTAAGTGGATCAAGAGTTTTTCCTAAAAACCGTATCTCATAGTGAAGATGCGGACCTGTGCTAAGACCAGTAGAGCCTACATAGCCGATAAGTTGCCCCTTTTTGATAAAATCACCCTTCCTAGCTTCTACTTTATATAGATGCGCGAAGATAGTTCCAAAGCCAAAAGAGTGATTCATTTTAATCATATTACCATATCCGCCAGCATAACCACCTCTAGTATACTCTACAACACCATCAGCAGGTGCATATATAGGTGTCTTTCTAGCGGCCTTAAGGTCTATTCCCGGATGAAACTCTCTTTTTTTCAGTATAGGATGTATCCTATAGCCATACTTTGAGCTTATTCTACTATATTTTACAGGAGAGCCATTAGGTATTAGCTGAAGTACAAGAGCTTTTTGTGCACTAGTAATACTTGCTATATCAATCCTCTCATACAGCGTTCTATCGTCATCATGTTGATTTTCTAAAACACCTACAATATTCTCCACTTCTGATATTTTATCAGATATTTTAAGAAGTTCATCAGATTTTAACTGTATTTCATTTAGTAGATTGTTATTTTTATCTACCATGTTTTCATACTCTTCTTGTATGAGTTGCTTTTTGTTCTCTATGACATCTACTTGATCCATAAGTACTCTAATAGAGACAGTACCAATAATAAAAAGTGAAATTACAAAAACAACACTAAAAAAAATAATCTTTTTTATAATCTGGTGCACATTAAAGTGTCTAGAACCATTTATGTCTGTAATGGTTATCCTAAGTCTATCCTTCATCTACTCTCTTTAAAAAAGCTTCTACCGTATAAAACGAACCAAAAACTAACCAATTTTGACTTTTGAAATCTGGATTTTTAACTACCTCATACCTTAGCTTAGTAGCTACATCTTTAAGTAGATTAATCTTCACAGCTCTAGGGCTATCAATTGGTATAATATAGAGCTTAGTTGTCATTTTTCTGAAAACCTTTAAAATCTCCTGATACTCCTTGTCTTCAAGTGAATTATAGACTAAATTATATTTTTTATTCATAAAAGTTTTTGCTAAAATCTCTGCAGCAGCTACATTGTGACCTACATCTACTACAAGATTTTCAGCAACCTTCTGACATCTCCCTTTTAGCTCAAGAGATAAAGGAATATGCTTAGGCTCTATCTCATATCCTAGCTTCTTAAACGCAGATGCACTAAGTAGTAAGTTTGAAGCTATAAACTCTTCAAAACGACCTTCTGCACTTGCTTTTATCATATCTAATTCTTTTTTACTCAAAACATCTCTGTATGTTATATACTCTAATCCAAGCTTCTCTGCTACCTCTTTAACAATATCTTTTTGTGGTGCGAAAACTACCATACTTCTAATAGCTCTTAGCTTTGTACTTGCTATCTTTTCTAAGCTATCTCCTAAGAACTCTTTATGATCAAGTGATATAGGAGTAACCATACACAACTCATATTCTAAAACAGAAGTAGCATCAAATTCACCACCTAAGCCTGCCTCAAATAGAGCAATATCTGCCCTCTGTGAGATATAGAGTGCAAGAAAAAAACTATACTCAAAGTAGCTCAAAGAGTCTAAATCAACACTGTCAAACTCTAAGGATAGAAATTCATCTGCTTCCTCTAAAAGCTCATCACTACATTCACCACCATCAAGAAAAAACCTCTCATTAAACCGAAAAATATGAGGAGATGTGAAGTGAAAAACTCTTATACCCTTAGATTGCAACATTGAGGTTAAAAACCTACCACTACTTCCTTTTCCATTGGTGCCTATAGTATGAACAAGCTTTGGTAGTGCAAATAGATGTGAATATTTTCTATATAGATGCGGAACTCTTGTAATATCTATCTTCTTATACTCTACACCCTTACTAAGAAGTCTTTTTTGATAATTATGCTTTAACTCTATTTCTGCCACTTTTTTTAGCTTCATATAGGAGTAAATCTGCTTTATTAACTGTATCTTTCATCGATTCATTTTGACTTCTAAGGGCAACTCCTGAGCTTATGGTGACCTCTATTTTTTGATTTTTGTAGATAAATCTACTACTCTCTACACTTTTTCTTATGTGTTCAGCATAGGTTGTGGCTCCATCTTTTGTACTGCTTGGAAGCAGGGCAACAAACTCCTCGCCCCCAAACCTCCCTACAACATCTTCACCTCTTGTATTATTATTAAGTATCTTTCCAATGGTTGAGAGGATTTTATCACCTGCATCATGACCATAGGTGTCATTAATGTGTTTGAAATGATCAATATCTAAAAAGACAATAGCATACTCACTACCATGCCGTTGAAAAATAGCTTCAAATCTATCAAGTTCATCATCAAAAGCTCTCTTTGTTAAAGTCTTAGTTAGATAATCAATCTTAGATTTTTTTTCTGATACTTTTAGACTCTCTTCAAGAGTATTTATTTTTTTATTCAGCTCCAATATTTCACTGTTTTTGTCATTTAAGTTTGTATTTAGTGCGTTTATCTCACTTTCTAGCTTATCTGTTATAGATAGAAGTCTATTCTTTATATCATCAACTGAGCTCATATTGTTTATATCAACTATATTCTCTTTAATATCGATAATAATTTTTGTGTGTTGTTTGTTTCTGTCTATAAAGGATATAAGTTTGGATGAAATAACATTGACTATCTCACTTATAGTCTTTGTTTTCTCATCTATTTTGGCTCTATCTAGTGATACACGAAGATCAAAAGACCTCATAATATCATTTTCAATACTTTTTATATCTTTACTTTCTTGATATTTTCTAAGAGCTTCTTTGATGCTTGAGGTAGATGAGCTATCATCTGAGACAGATGGTTTTGCAGCAAACTCTATAAACTCCTCAAAAAAATCAGCCCTCTGCTTCTGCTTTGTGTACTCCTTAAAAGATGCAGATGAGAGTTCCTCTATAGTTTTTGGATGAGGGATAATATCCTCCCACTCATCTCCAAAGCTACTATCATAGCTTTTGTTAAACTCTATCCATCTATTTCTTAGAAAATCTATACTTGCTTGGTCAAAATATATATTTAGTTTGTTTTTAGTATCAAGTGCTAGATTTCTAGCATCTTTTGAGGCAAAAAGTTGCAAAGTATCCATAAGTGTATGTAAAAAAAGATATAAGGAGCTGTTTAAAAACTCAGCATCACCTAGTTTTGCCCTATTTAGGTTTGAGACAAGGAACACAAAAAGATCATCTATGTCTTTTGCACTATATTTTCTGAACTGCTTTTGGAGGTCTTCATCCATTTTGGCTACGAACTTATCAAGCATTCTACAGTCTTCTATAGCTATTTTATTCCTTCTTGCTTCTATACAGAAGTATTTTTTATATTCATTTGGAGTGATAGATACGCCCTCATCCTGCATCTTTTTGAGTACATTTTTGATCATATTTGTAATTGTCATTTGAGTATTCCTTTTGCAGACAGATAGGATATAAATGAGTCTATCGCTCTATCTGTACCTATCTTTATGGCTTTCTCTCTGCTAGTATCTGATATGACGCTATCTGGCTGAATTGTGAAATCATGTATACCTTGTGCATTGTAGATTTTGTAAGCTCCATTTTTTTTCTTATAGCGGATACTTATATCTACATTTGCTCTATATGCTACTACAAACCCATTACTATCATAGCTTACAGGAGTAAAGGATACACTACTTAACCTCATAAACATAACAGTATCAGCCATATCTTCGGACTTGACTCTTGAGTGAAATCTTCTTATTACAGCCTCTATCATTGAGTCTTTAATGTATGGAATAGTAGTCGCCTCTTCTGCATTTATCTCTACTTGAACATATACACTTCCTCCAAGTGAAGCTCTTGTAAACTCAGAACTAGGCTTATATCCGCACCCTATAAAAAAAAGCAGTAGAAGTGGGATAAGAAATCTCACTACTTAACCACCAAGTTTACAAGCTTATTGGGTACATATATCTCTTTTACTACACTTTTATCCTCTAGCCACTTAGATACCTCTACTTTTGCAACTTCAATTATCTGCTCTTTTTTAGATGTTGGCTCTACCTCTATTTCTGCTCTTTTTTTACCATTTACTGTTATGGCTATGGTTATTGTATCACTTTTTAATGCTTCACTATCTACTTCTAAGCTCTTTTGATTTGAAAGCATAAAGTAGCGCTCTGAAATCTCCCAGCATATATGAGGAATAATTGGCTCTAAAACTGAAGTTAGCACATAGTACCCTTCAGTAAAAACATCTTTTGACTTCTGTGCATTTAGGGCATTTAGAGCCTCCATGCACGCAGCTATTAGTGTGTTAAAAGCATATCCGCCACTACTAAAGACCTCTTTACTTTTTAAAAGCGCTTCATAGACCTTCTTTCTAGCCTCTTTTTGCTCTTTATTTAGTGTTGAGGTATCTATATTTGGAATCTCACTACTCTCATATATGTTTTCACACCCTTTAACTAACCTTCTTATAAACCTAAAAGCCCCTTCTAGTGCACTATCATTCCACTCAAGCTCTTTTGTAGGGGGTGCCGCAAAAAGGATAAAAAGCCTAGCTGTATCAGCTCCATACTTCTCTATAATTGCATCAGGGTCAACTACATTTCCCTTTGACTTACTCATTTTAGCACCATCTTTAGTAACCATACCTTGAGTTAGTAGCTTTGAAAAAGGCTCAGAGCTTTTAGTAAATCCCAAATCTCTCAGAACTTTAGTAAAAAACCTAGCATAGAGTAAGTGCAAAATAGCATGCTCTATCCCACCTATATACTCATCTACATCCATAAAGTACTCTTCATAGGCTTTATCAAATGCAGACTTATCCCATAGCTCTCTTGGTGTAGTATATCGCAAAAAATACCAGCTAGACTGTACAAAAGTATCCATAGTATCACTCTCTCTTAGAGCCTTACCACCACACTTTGGACACTCTACCTCTCTCCATGCACTATGCTTTTCAAGTGGATTTCCTTCACTTATAACTACATCTTCAGGAAGCTTTACAGGAAGGTTTTTAGGGTCTTCTGGCACAACACCACAGGACTCACACTCTATCATCGGTATTGGCGCACCCCAATATCTTTGGCGACTAATACCCCAATCTTTTAGCCTAAAGTTCACAATACCTCTTCCTAAACCTAGAGTCTCAAAGTGCTTTATGATAGCCTCTCTTGCCTCTTTTCCGCTAAGTCCACTAAATTCAGCTGAGTCATGCAGCTTCCCTTCACCAGTATATAGTTCATCCTCCTCAGTTGGAGAGGTTATAACCTTTTTTATAGGGAGATTATACTTTTTTGCAAACTCAAAATCCCTCTCATCATGAGCAGGAACCGCCATTACAGCACCACTTCCATAGTCGGTTAAAACAAAGTTTGCAACCCATACTGGAACTTTTTGTTTAGTTAAAGGGTGGATAACATCTATACCTAGATAGATACCCTCTTTTTCTTGAGCAGCTCTATCTTTTGGGAGGATTTTTAGCATAGATTCTATCTTTGATGTATCTTCACTATTAAGAAGGGAGTTTTGTAGTATATATCTAACCATCTCATGCTCAGGAGCTAAAGCAGTGTAGCTAACTCCATATATAGTATCAGCCCTAGTAGTAAAAACTGAGAACTTTTCAAAATTCCCACCAAGTCTATCCTTTGACTCACTACAAAGCTCAAAGCTAAACTCTAAGCCCTCACTTCTACCTATCCAGTTTTCCTGCATAGTGATAACCTGCTTTGGCCATCTTCCTTCTAAAGATTTTAAATCATCTAATAACTCTTGAGCATAGTCAGTTATCTTTAGATAGTATTGATACATCTCTTTTTGGACTATTTCTGTATCACATCTCCAACATCTACCCTCAATGACTTGCTCATTTGCTAGAACTGTTTTATCATGTGGACACCAGTTTAAAAATCCCTTTTTTCTATAAACAAGTCCATTTTCCCACATTTTGATAAAAAACAGCTGCTCCCACTTTGTATACTCTGCATCACAAGTAGCAAACTCCCTACTTTGTGAGAAAGATAGACCAAGAGCAAAAAGCTCTTTTTTCATATTTTCTATGTTTTGATATGTCCACTCTTTTGGATGAACACTATGCTTTATAGCAGCATTTTCAGCAGGCATACCAAAAGCATCCCAGCCAATAGGATGAAGCACATTATAACCCTGTTTTCTAAAATCCCTAGCTATAGCATCACTTATACAGTAGTTTCTCACATGCCCCATATGTATCCTACCACTAGGATAAGGGAACATACTCAAAATGTACTTTTTTTCTTTAGACAAATCCCCACTTGGCTCAAAATCACCATTTTGAAGCCAACTAGCTTGCCATTTTTGCTCAATCTCTTTTGGATTGTACTCCATCTACTCTCCTAAAGCTCAATATCTCTGGCTTTTGCACTCTCTATAAAAACCAGAACTGCTGAAAAAATATTTGCAATCAACGCACCAATAGCAAGTGCTACAGCAGTTTTGTAATCTCCAAAAAACTGCAAATATATAAAAGCAGGAATAAGATGCAAGTCTGCCACTAATGAACTTGCCATCATCTCTGCTGAAAGTAAGTTTTTGACACCTATTTTTAGAATTGTTGAGATGATATTTACACTTGCTGCAATAAAAAGCACAATAGGGTTCTGGTCATACAAAAACCCAGCTGTTGATGTCAAACTCATAAGCGCAAAAAATATAAATATAACTTTACCCCAGTCCATAACTATCCTTTAGTTGGTTTAAACTACGCCTTTTTCATACATAGCACGGAGTTTCTCTTTATCTTTTCTTCTCTTCTCTTTTTTGGCTTCATTCTCTCTATAGTTTTTGACACTAAATCCTAGCCATATCACTATTTGAGAAGCTATAAAAACGGAGCTATAAGTACCTACTATAACACCCACTAGAAGTGGAAGTGAGAAGCCTACCATAATTTCACCACCAAAAAGATAGAGTGTGAGCACTACAAAAAAGACTGTTAATGATGTCAAAATGGTACGCGAGAGGGTATTTGAGACTGCTACATTTACTATCTCTTTAAAAGATGTCAATTTATTCTCTTTGATAACCTCTCTAATCCTATCAAAAACAATAATAGTGTCATTTATAGAGTATCCTAGTATAGTTAGAAGCGCTGCTACTGTATCTAGGTTTACATCTGTGTTTGTAACACTCAAAAAACCAACAGTAATAAGCACATCATGAAATAGTGCTACAACAGCAGCTAGTGCAAACCTCCACTCAAACCTAAATGCAACATACGCCATTATAGCTATAAGTGCTAAAGCAAGAGCTGTCAAACCCTTCTCTTTTAGCTCATCACCAACCTTTGGTCCAACCATATCAACACGGCGAATCTCAAATTCTCCAGTTCCCTCAAGAAGTCTTGTGGCTACATCCCCTATATCTTCATCTACGCTACTTGTAGATGTTGGGGTTTTTATGACTATCTCACTATCACTTCCAAACTTCGTTACTACTGCATTTTCAAAAAGTGGACTTTGAGATACTGCCTCTCTTATTTTAGGGATTGGTGCTGCTTGTGCATATTTAACCTGAACTACTGTTCCACCTGAGAAGTCTATACCATAATTTAGCCCCTTTGTAACAAAAAGAACAATAGATAGGATAAAAAGAGCAATTGAAAGTCCAAAAAGTGGCTTTCCATACTTCAAAAAGTCAAAAACTCTATTTGTTTTAATAATCTCCATACTTACCCCTTAATCCCAAACCAAACTCTATAGTTCTTGCTTTTTGCTATTTTTGACTCTAGTAGATGATATATCCCAAGTGTTCCAACTATTGCTGTTAGCATGGAGGCAATAATACCTATACTTATTGTAATAGCAAAGCCTTTGATAGCACCACTTCCATAGGCAAAAAGTATAATTGCGGCTATAAGGGTAGTGATATTAGCATCTAAAATCGCTCTAATAGCATTATCATAGCCATCTTTGATAGCCTTTTTGACGCTCTCACCCATTCGCAAAAACTCCCTAATTCTCTCTATAATGATAATGTTTGCATCAACAGCCATACCTACAGTAAGAATAATACCAGCCATCCCGGGAAGTGTTAGAGTAGCACCTAGAAGTGACATTACTGCAATAATCATAAAAAGATTAGAAATAACTGCAATATTTGCAATCAACCCTGAAAGTCCATAGTATATCCACATAAAAACAACAACCAAGACAAACCCACTAATTAGAGCAACTAAAGAGGCTTTTATACTATCTTCACCAAGAGATGGTCCTACACTTCTTTTTTCAAGCATCTTAACTGGAGCTGGCAGGGCGCCACTTCTAAGAGCGATAGCCAAGTCAGTAGCCTCATCTATACCAAAGCCTCCACTAATCTGCCCTGAGCCTCCTCCAATTCTTTCACGAATAACTGGAGCTGAGTAAACTTCACCATCAAGTACAACAGCAAGTCTCTTACCCACACTCCTAGCAGTAAAATCACCAAAAATCTCAGCACCCTCTGAGTTTAAAGTAAAGTTAATCACCGGCTCATTGTTTTGGTCAAAAGCTACTTTAGCATCAAGGAGCATGGAGCCATCTAGAATTGGTATCTCTTTTAGTAGAAACTTCTGATTACTCGTAGCATGAGGATATATGACATTTCCATACTTAGCAGCATCTCTATGACTCATACTATCAACTCTCTCTATTCTCTCCTCATCAAGCTCCATAAGCTCTAGATGCGCAGACTTTGAGATAAGCTCTCTTGCCCTTTGCTCCTCTTCTTGTGTCTTTATCCCTGGAAGCTCTACTGATATATCTTCAACTCCTTGCTTTGATACACTTGGTTCTGCTAGCCCGAATTGATCTAGTCTGTTTCTGATAGTATCAATAGCTTGAAGTCTAGCAAACTCTTTGATACTCTCCACCTCATTTGGAGTAAAAGTTATGGAGTATTTTAGAACTCCGCCCTCATCCTCTGTCTGTATATTTAGCCCTTCATGCTTTTGTAGATACTCATCTATCTTGCCCTTTTCATCAAGGTCTAGAAGAACAAAAGATATTTTTTCATCTCTTAGTTTGAGGTCATCTGTAACTATTTTGTTTTTATCACTGTAGTATTTGATACTACTAAGGAGAGATTTCAGCCTAGACTCTACTGCTTTTTGGGTTTCCACTCCTAAAAGCATATACAAGCCACCTTGAAGGTCAAGTCCTAGGTTTATCTTCGGACCATCTGTTTTAAAAAAAGTAGGAAAACTAAGTGCCACGCCAAGAAGCGTAGCAACTATAAATATAACAAGCCTAAAGTTTGGCTTATTTTTCATCATCTAACTTTTTAGCTACAAACTCTCTTGAAACTCTAGCAGTTGTATTGTCGCTAAGCTTTACAGAGAGAAAATCCTCTTCAACCTTAAGTATATCAACCATCAAGCCACCATTTGTAACTATCTTATCACCTTTTTTGAGACTAGCCAACATCTCTTTATGTTGTTTTGCTTGTTTCTGCTGTGGTCTTATGATAAGAAAGTAGAAAATCGCAAAAAGTACAACCAATGGTAATAATGAAGCTAATAATCCTCCGCCATCTTGCATTTTGTTCCCCTTGTTACTAAATTTTTGAAATTTTAACGCTTTAAATATAAATTGCGCGTTAAGAGTCTCTAAAATTATCCTTTTTTAGCACTCATTTTCTGTGTATCTATCTCAAAATTTGGATTGAACAATCATATAGCTACAATAGAGTTTCCACAAGCGTTGTAGGAATTTACTAAAAAATGGGGATTTATTGAGATGGTGTAAAGGGGAAAATCTACTTCTTTGACATCTCTTTTAGCTCTTCAAGCTCTCTTTGGAGTTCTTCGTACTCTTTTTTCTTTCTATCAACAAAGCTCTCCGTAAGCTCTATCTTCTCTTTTATACCTTTTTTTGTCAGTAGGTATCGGTACTTTTTTTTACTATCACTTGTTAAGAAGTTTTCAGCTTTCACTAGACCTTTTTGTGTGAGAGCCTTTAGTATGTAGTTTACCTTACCTACACTATAGCCTATCTCTTCAGCTAAGCTTTTTTGGGTGCTATGGCTCTCTACTTTTCTTAGTACCTCTAGAGTCTCAGACTCTGCAAATTTTGGATGCTTTTTATCTTCCATCAACTCACTCTTTATATTCATTGAATGAATTATATCATAATTTAGTTATTTTGTAGGTAGATTTGATAAACTTTTCTTATACCTTCTTCTAAGCTTACCCTATGCTTCCAGCCTAGTGAGTGAAGCTTACTTACATCTGTTAGTTTTCTCATAGTTCCATCTGGTTTAGTTTTGTCATATACTAGTTTCCCTTCAAAACCAACAATTTTTTTTATAAGTTCTGCAAGCCCTTTTATGGATATATCCTCTCCTGTTCCTATGTTTATATGGGTGTTTCTTATCTCTTTTTGATCTGGGCTAAAAGTATCTTTAAAGTCTCTGTTTTCTAGTAGAAAAACACAAGCATCAGCCATATCTTCACTATACAAAAACTCTCGCCTAGGCTCTCCACTGCCCCATATTTCAACCTCCTTAGCACCATTTATCTTTGCTTCATGCATCTTCCTTAGAAGTGCTGGCAAGACATGAGAGGTTTGCAAATCAAAGTTATCATTTGGACCATAGAGGTTTGTTGGCATTACGGATATGAAGTTTGTTCCATACTGGAGATTGTAGCTCTCACACATCTTAATCCCAGCAATTTTGGCGATTGCATAAGGTTCATTTGTGTATTCAAGCTCGCGTGTTAGTAGACAGTCCTCTTTCATAGGCTGAGGAGCATTTTTTGGATATATGCATGTACTTCCTAGAAAAAGTAGCTTTTTTACGCCGTGTAGATAACTTTGGTGTATGGTATTGTTTTGAATAGCTAAGTTTTCATAGATAAAATCAGCCCTATAGGTGTTATTAGCAACTATACCTCCAACTTTTGCAGCAGCTAGTACCACATACTCTGGTTTCTCTTTTTTGAAAAACTCCGCAACAGAATTTTGGTCAATCAAGTCTAACTCAGAGTGGGTTTTAAGGAGGAGGTTTTTATATCCTCTGCTTTCAAGATTTTTAACTATCGCTGAGCCTACAAGACCCCTGTGTCCTGCTATGTAGATTTTACTGGTTTTTTCCAACTATAATATCCCTGCAGCTTTCATTCTCTTTTCCATTTTTTCATCATCTTGAGCCATCTCTCTTAGTACAAATAGTGTTGCTTTTAGTTGATCAAAGTTTTTCTTATCTTCTGACTCTTTTTTATCCCTCAAATAGATAGCAATAAATGGTGAGGCAAATATAAGACCCATGAGTGCATATAGTAGATTTTGCATAAAATCAAGTCTCCTATCTATCTGCTCAAATCTTTTATCCATCTGCTCGATTAAAATCTTTATATCATCTTTTGTTGCAACATTTTGAGGCACCTCATTTGCAAACAGAGATAGTGAAAAAATAAAAACTAACATAAGTTTTCTCACAACATATCCTTTGTAGTTTTAGCAAAATTATACATCATATAACAACTTCTTGCAAATCTACTCAAAATAGCTCATAATCTTATATCCACCCTCTTTTAGGTACATATCTTTAGTCATTAGCTTCAAATCACTCTCCATCATATCATCAACTAGGTTTTGGAGATTATACTCTCGCTTCCATCCTAATTTTTTCTCAGCTTTACTAGGATCACCTAGAAGCAAGTCAACCTCTGTTGGGCGAAAATACCGGCTATCAACTTCAACAACCACAGTGTTAAGTGTTAAGTGTTTAGTGCTAAGTCCTAATGACTTCACTCTTTCTTCATCAACAGAGTCTATAACTCCTTTTTCATCAACTCCAGCTCCTTCAAATCGTAAGTAAATTCCACAATACTCAAAGCTCATCTTTACAAAATCCCTAACTGTTGTTGTCTGACCTGTAGCTATAACCCAGTCTTCAGCTTGAGGAGCTTGAAGAATCATCCACATCATTTTTACATAATCTTTTGCATGTCCCCAGTCTCTTTTGGCATCTAGGTTTCCTAGATATAGTCTATCTTGAAGCCCTAAAGCAATCTTGCTAGCAGCTCTTGTTATCTTTCTAGTTACAAAAGTCTCACCTCGCACAGGTGATTCGTGGTTAAAAAGTATACCATTACATGCAAACATACCGTAAGCTTCTCTATAGTTTACCGTTATCCAGTATGCATACATCTTAGCAACAGCATAGGGGCTTCTTGGATAAAAAGGTGTAGTCTCACTCTGAGGGGTTTCTTGAACCTTTCCATATAGCTCTGAAGTAGAAGCTTGATAGATTTTGGTCTTTTTTTCAAGTCCTAGTAGCCTAACAGCTTCTAATATCCTAAGAGTTCCAGTCCCATCTGCATTTGCCACATACTCAGGTGTCTCAAAGCTTACATGCACATGACTCATGGCAGCTAGGTTGTATATCTCATCTGGCTTTACATCCTGTATGATACGCGTGATATTCATACTATCTGTCATATCACCATAGTGAAGTATGAAGTTTCTATGTTCAACATGTGGGTCTTGATAGAGGTGGTCTATCCTATCCGTGTTAAAAAGAGATGCCCTCCTTTTTATCCCATGAACCACATACCCCTTTTTTAGCAAAAACTCAGCCAGATAACTTCCATCCTGTCCTGTTACACCCGTTATTAGCGCTACTTTACTCATTTTCCATCCTTTTAAAATCATCATCTATTCTAACTATATCATCTTCCCCAGTATACTCACCAACTTGTGCTTCTATAAGCACTAGAGGGATTTTACCCTCATTTGAGAGTCTATGAACCTCTCCCATTTTGATGTATGTTGACTCATTTGGTCTTACAAAAAATGTCTCAGAACCTACTGTTACAGTAGCAGTTCCACTTACTACTATCCAGTGTTCATTTCTATGGAAGTGCTTTTGAAGGCTTAGCCTCTTTTTTGGCTTTACTACAATTCTTTTTATCTTATACCCTGGTGTGTCTTCTAAAACTGTATATGTCCCCCAAGGACGGTGGGCTGTAAGATGGATGTTGTGAAGTTCTGTATCTCTTTTTTTTAGCTCTCCAACGACATCTTTTACTTTTTGTGTTGAGCCTTTTTTGGATAGCAGCAGAGCATCCCCTGTATCAACTATCACCATATCCTCTATATCTATAGTGGCTATCTCTCTATCTTCACCAATTATGAGGTTGTTTTTAGAGCCTATGGAGATGTGTTTACTGTTCTTGGTGTTTCCATCACTATCTTTTTCCATCTCTTCATACATTGCATCAAAACTACCAACATCATTCCAGCCAATATCAGAAGCAACCATTTTGACTTTAGAACTTCTCTCCATCACTGCATAGTCTATACTATCTTCTGGTATTTTCTCCATATCCTCTAGTTTTATACGCAACATTCCATCTTTTTTACTGGCTTGATAGGCTTTTTGGCAACTCTCAAATATCTCAAAGGAGTGTTTTTTGATCTCCTCCAGAAAAACTCCAGCCTTAAAACAGAACATCCCACTATTCCAGTAGTAAGCACTAAGCGTTGAGTGCTCAGAGTTAAGGTTGTTATTTTGTTGCAAATAATACTCTGCTGTTTTTACATCTGGTTTTTCGTGAAATCTCTTAACACTTAATGCTTCACTCTTAACACTTGAAATTTCAGATTCTATATAACCATATCCAGTTTCAGGGTAGTTTGGCTTTATCCCAAAAGTCACAAGAAAGTCCCTGTCTGCTAACTCTTTTGCTCTTTTTACACACTCAGAGTAGCTTTTTTCATCTTTTATGATGTGATCACTTGGGCTAACTAGAACTATCTCATCAGGATTCATATACATACAAGCTAGTGTGATAGCAGGGGCTGTGTTTCTACCAACTGGTTCTAGTAGGTAGTGAGTGGTAAGTGGTGAGTGGCTGATAGTAAGCTCTTCTAGTTGATCTTGAGCTAAAAAGTACTGCTCTATATTTGATACTATAAGCTGACTATCACACACTTTTGAGTTTCGCTCAACTGTTAGCTGAAAAAGTGATTTATCATCAAAGAGCTTTACAAACTGTTTTGGCATCAGCTTTCTACTTATTGGCCAAAGTCTAGTACCACTTCCGCCACACAACACAACATTTGTCATAATATAAAAACTTCCTCACTTAATGATATTCAATGGTTGAATTCTACTTGATTACTACTTAATAAATTATTTTGTTATAATCTTAGCAAAACTAAGCACAAAGGTATCATAAATGAGCAGGTTAGAACAGCTAGATATACCAAGATATACTATTAGTGACTATAGGCTATGGAAGGGTGATTGGGAGCTTATAAGTGGTCATCCTATCGCTATGTCACCCTCCCCTATGATAACTCACCAGAGTGTATGTGGGAATATACATTTTGAGCTAAAAGATGAGCTTAAAGAGTGTGAGGATTGCCAAGTACTATATGAGATTGATTGGATTATAGATGAAGAAAACATCCTTAGACCTGATATTGTAGTCGTATGTGAGAGTGCAGATGAAGAGTATGTGACAAAAGCTCCAAAAGTGATTTTTGAAGTCATATCAAAAAGTACTGCGCATAATGACAGAGTAATAAAAAAACAAGTTTACCAAGAAGAAGGAGTTCTCTACTACGGCATAGTAGACCCAGAAGTAAGACTCGCCAAAATCTACAAACTACAAGATGGAGCATACATAAAACTCATTGATGCAACTAAAGAAAAAGTAGAGTTTGAATTTGATGGTTGCAAGGTTGTGATTGACTTCTCTAAAATCTGGAGAAAATAAAGGATTTCCTTTGATTGAGAAAAATATATTTAAAAAGTATGCCCTCTATCTTTTTATAGCTTTTTTTATTACCGCATTTTCTACTATTGTTGCTATTTACTTTTATGAACAAAACCGCCTTGAAAAGAGCTTTATGGAGTATCATCTAGACAATAGTGAGTTTTTGACCACCACCATAAATGGCTTGCAAACCAATCATCATAAATTCTCATCTCTACTAGATAAAAAGCTTGAAAAACAAGATAATATAGTCTATCTAAACATATCAAAAGGCAGTGATTCTATCTACAATCTAAACAGACAAGAGATAAGCACCCCAGATATATCACCAAAAAAAGGTGGAAACTTTGAACTCATAAGAGAGGATGGACACTACTATCTAGCTTTTGCATTCCTAGATACTCCACAAAATGGCATAAAGATATTTGGAGTTGAAAAAATAGATAAAAACTTTACAGAGCAGATTGATGCAACTTTTAGAAGTGCTATTTTTACAAGCACACTTGCTATTTGCATAACAGCTCTTGTTCTCTTTCCACTTGTATTCCTAGCCTACAAAGAGCTTATATCACGCAAAGAGAGGTTACTTAGTAGCTACATTAGTACACTAGAGGCTCTTGGAAATGCAATTGCCAAAAGAGATAGTGATACAAATCTACACAACTTTAGAGTTACTTGGTATAGTGTTGAGCTAGCAGAACATATAAATCTGCCAAAAGGCAGTATGAAAGCCCTTATTATGGGCTCATTTCTACATGATGTCGGCAAAATAGGCATAAGAGACTCTATCCTTCTAAAGCCCGGAAAGCTAGATGAAGAGGAGTTTACTATAATGAAAACCCATGTAAACCATGGACTGGATATACTAAAAAATATAGAGTGGTTATATGATGCTAAAAGAGTAGTTGGAGAGCATCATGAAAGAGTAGATGGAACTGGCTATCCACTTGGACTAAAGGGTGAGCAGATCTCACAAGAGGCTAGGATATTTGCGATAGTTGATGTTTTTGATGCTCTAAGTAGTGTTAGACCTTACAAGGAAGCCTTTGGGCTACATAGGACTTTGCAGATTATGGAAGAGGAGAGAGGTAGCCACTTTGATAGTGAGATTTTTGAGAAGTTTAAAGAGATAGCACAGAGGTTATATACAAAAGCACATGATGCACCACCTGAGGAGCTTCATCACCTACTTGAGCTAAAGATTGAGCAATACTTTGAGATAGAAAAGAGAGTTAGCTTTTCATAAACATCAAACATTCATCTTGTTATAATGTAAAAAATTTTTAAGGACTTTTTATGGGTAGAGCTTTTGAATACAGAAAAGCTGCAAAGATGAAAAGATGGGACAAAATGTCCAAAATCTTTCCAAAACTAGCAAAAATGATAACAGTAGCTGCCAAAGAGGGTGGAAGCGACCCTGAGATGAACCCAAAGCTTAGAACTGCCATCATGAATGCTAAAGCTGAGAATATGCCAAAAGACAACATAGATGCGGCAATCAAAAGAGCTGAAGGAAAAGATGCAGATAGTATTACAGAGATAAGCTATGAAGGCAAGGGACCTTATGGGGTTATGCTTTTTGTAGAGTGTGCTACTGATAACTCAACTAGAACTGTAGCAAATGTTAAAAGCTACTTCAATAAACTAGGCGGACAGGTTGTTCCAAATGGCTCTTTGGAGTTTATGTTTTCAAGAAAAGCGGTCTTTGAGTTTGAAAAAAGTGCTGATATGGATTTAGAAGAGCTAGAGCTTACACTCATAGATGCTGGACTTGAGGAGCTTGAGGAACATGAAGGTAATATATATGTTTATGGTGATTTTACAAGCTTTGGAGAGCTTTCATCTGCCCTGCAGGATATGGGTATAGAGGTCAAAAAAGCCTCTTTAAAGAGAATAGCAACCTCCCCAGTAGAGTTTAGTGATGAACAACTAGAAGAGATAGAAAAACTAATAGACAGACTAGAAGAGGATGATGATGTTCAAGCTGTCTATACAAACATAGCATAAGGAGAGTTTATGACAATTACAAAAAGAGTAACATTCATAGCCAAAGAGGGCTGTGAGGATAAGATGAAAGAGCTACTAACGGCAATGGTAGAGCCTAGCAAAAAAGAGGATGGCTGCCTTTTTTACTATATATTTCAGTATGAGAACAACAGAAGGAAGTTTATGGCAGTAGAGTCATGGAGAGATGAAGCAGCACTTGATGGACATAAAGCCTCAGCTCACTATGCTATATATAAATCAAGCTATGAGCCATACTGTGAGAAAAAGTACACCGATGAGCTGGAAGTGCTAGGATGAAAAACCTGTGGGATGATAAAAAAGCTAAAGAGTTTAAAGATGAGCTAGGTCTTAGAGTATATACCTCAAACCTACTTGGAGAGAGTGATGAGCTAGTACTACATGGTGGCGGAAATACCTCTGTTAAGCTTCAAAAAGATGGAGAGGATATACTCTATGTAAAGGGAAGCGGATGGGATCTAGTCTCTATACAAAAAGAGGGGTTTGCTCCAGTTAAGCTTGATGCTCTTATAGAGATGTCAAAGATGCAGAGTCTTAGTGATAGTGATATGGTCAGACTTCAAAGAGAGGCGATGATAGACTCTAGCGCTCCAAACCCTTCAGTTGAAGCAATACTACATGCTATCATACCTTCTAAGTTTGTTGACCACACTCATGCTGACGCTGTTGTGACTATATCAAACTCAAAAGATGGCTCAAAGCTCATAAAAGAGCTATATCCAAACCACCTCATAGTCCCATATGTTATGCCAGGGTTCATACTTGCAAAAACAATCAAAGAGATGACAAAAGACTTTAATTGGGATAGGTGCGAAGGGATTATACTAGAGCATCATGGGATATTTACATTTAGTGATAATGCCAAAGAGTCATATGAAAAAATGATAGAACAAGTAAGTTTAGCAGAAGAGTTTTTAGATAAAAACGCTCCTTTAAGCATAGAAGCAAGAACTCCAAGAGATTTTGATACAGATAGACTAAAAAGTGCAATAGAAAAAGCCAAAGGTCATGAAGTTACTATGAAAACGAACACTTCACCAGAAGCCCTAGAGTATGCAAGCCGTGAAAATATAAAAGAGTTTTGCACTCAAGGCATACTAACCCCAGAGCATATTATAAGAACCAAAAGAGAGCCTCTAGTGCTTGAAGGCGATGAGATAGAAGAAGCACTAAGTGAGTATATAGATAGATACAAAGAGTACTTTAAAACCTATAGCAAAGATGAAATAATGCTAAATCCAGCTCCAAACTACGCAGTTATCAAGGATTTTGGAGTAGTAAGCTTTGGCAAAAACCAAAAAGAAGCAGACATCATAAATGACATTGTCTCACACACTATGTTAGCACTCTTAAGAGCAGAGAAACTAGGGGGATATAAAAGTATAAGTCTCAAAGACTGTTTTGATATGGAGTACTGGGAGCTAGAACAAGCAAAGCTAAAGAAAAACTAGCGTTTCATTACTATCTCTTTTATTGCATTTTAGAAAATATCTGATAGGATACTTACAAAGAGTTTTTGGGTATTGTCTATATATTTTTGTAGTGAATGAAGGAGTGGTATGATACGCATCGGTACATCAGGATGGCATTTTGAGCACTGGGCAGGAGAGTTTTATCCAGAGGGGCTGAAAAAAGAGGAGCGACTTGGATACTACAAAAAACATTTTGACACTGTTGAGATAAACAACACCTTCTATCAACTCCCAAGCCAAAAGAGCGTTGAGGAGTGGAGAGAAGAAGTGGGAAGTGAGTTTCTTTTTTGTCCCAAGGCCAGCAGGTATACAACCCACATGAAAAAGCTAAAAGACCCTAAAAAGAGTAGTGAGAAGTTTTTTAAGGCTATAGAGCCACTAGGAGAAAATCTAGGACCTGTGCTTTTTCAGCTTCCTCCTAAATGGGATGTAAATCCAAAGAGATTAAAAGAGTTCTTAGAAGTCCTTCCAGAGGAGTATAGATATGTATTTGAGTTTAGGGATGAGAGATGGTTTGTTGATGAGGTGTATGAGATTTTAAACAAACACAACGCCGCATTTTGCATCTATGACCTTGAGCGATTTACCTCACCTCTTAGTGTAACAGCAAACTTCTCTTATATACGCCTTCATGGTCCATCCAATAAGGCTTATAGTGGTGAGTATGGTGATGAGGGTATTAATGAGTGGAAAAAAAGAGTAGATGAGTTAAGCCAGCAGGTGGATGGGTTGTTTGTGTTTTTTGATAATGACCAAAAAAGTTTTGCTCCAAAAGATGCTATGCTACTTCAAGAGAGTATAAAGGAGTAGCAAATGCCAGTTACAAATACAGATATAGAAAAAGCACTTTATGAGCTTGCGGATATACTGGAGATAAAAGGCAAAAACAGCTTTAGAGTGCGAGCATACAGACAGGCAGCACAAACTGTAGGTAGTCATTCGCGCTCTATCAAAAAAATGATCCAAAATGGAGAGGATATAAAAAAGCTCTCAGGTATTGGTGAGGATCTAAAGGATCAGATAGAGGAGATGGTAGAGACTGGTAGGCTTAAGAAGTTGGAAAAAAACAGAAGCAAAAAGAGTGATGAGCAGGTTAGGATGATGTCCATACCGACACTTGGTCCAAAAAAGATAAAAAAGCTTGAACGCTCTTTGAGTATCAAAAGCATTGATGCACTCAAAAAAGCCGCTAAAGAGGGCAGAATACAGACACTCGAAGGTTTTGGCAAAAAAAGTGAGAAAAGCATACTAAAAGAGATATCACGACTTGAGAAGAGATCAAAAAGAAGGCTTAGATTCAGTGTCTTAGAGAGCGTTCATAATCTACTAAACTATCTTGGGGAGCTTGATTCACTAAAAAAAATAGAAGTAGCAGGAAGCTTCAGAAGGTGCAAAGAGACTGTTGGAGATATAGATATTCTAGTTGCTACAGATGCTCCAAAAAGGGTTGGTAAATATTTTCTTAAGTATGAGGATATAGAAGATGTCATCAAAGAGGGGAAAAAGCGCCTTGGAGTCATCTTAAAAGATGGGTTGCAGGTGGATTTGAGAATTGTACCCCCAGACTCTTATGGTGCGGCTTTGCTCTACTTCACAGGCTCCAAGCCCCACAACATCGCTTTACGGGATATAGCTATTCAGAAGGGATACAAGCTCAATGAGTACGGTCTTTTTAAAAATGATAAAAAAATAGCATCAAAAAAAGAAGAAGATATCTACAAGGCTCTTGAACTTGACTTTATCCCTCCAGAGCTTAGGGAGAATAGAGGAGAGATTGAGGCTGCCAAAAACGGGCATCTTCCAGAGCTAGTGAAAAGAGATGATATAAAAGGGGATTTACATATTCATACCAAATACAGTGATGGAAACTACACAATAGAGGAGATGGCGAACAGAGCCATAAAGCTTGGATATAGATATATCGCTATAACAGACCACTCAAAAAAGGTCGCTGTTGCGAATGGAATGGATGAGGAGGAGTTAAAAAAGCATATAGAAAGAATCAATGAGGCTGATAAAAAAATCAAGGATATAAAAATCCTAAGTGGCGTTGAGGTTGATATACTAAAAAATGGCTTACTTGACCTTGATGATTGGATACTAGAGCGTGTGGATGTTGTTGTAGCATCGGTACATTTTAATATGAATCTCTCCAGAAAAAAGCAGACACAAAGACTTATCAAAGCTATAAAAAACCCAAAAGTCCACATACTTGGACATCCAAGTAATAGAATGATTCAGGAGAGAGGACCCATAGAGGCGGACTGGGAGAGGGTATTTGAAGTGTGTAGAGACGAAGGTGTGGCTCTGGAGCTAAACTCCTCACCAAAGCGACTTGACATAGATGACATCTATGCAAAAAAAGCTAAAGAGATGGGCGTACATATCTGTCTAAACACAGACTCACACACTACTGATAGCTTGGAATTTGTTGACTACGGCATAGATGAAGCAAGACGCGGTTGGCTGGAAAAAAGTGACATTATAAACACCAAAAACCTAAAGGAGCTGAAGAAGTTCCTTGGACACAATGGTTAACTTAAGAAAACTATAATAGATAGAAACCAACATTAACCACTCTCCTTCATATAAGTCTAGCCCTCTGCGTCAAGAAACCTTGAGAATAAGTCTGATAAAATGGATTAAAGGAGCAAAAATGGACTACCTACTAGGAATAGATGCAGGGACAGGGAGTATTAGAGCAGTTGTTTTTGATATAGAGGGGAGACAGATATCTATAGCTCAAAGAGAGTGGACACACAGAAGTGAAGAGGGTGTGCCAAATAGTATGAGCTTTGACTTTACTCACAACTGGGAGCTAGTCAAAGAGTGTATCAAAGAGGCTATATCTCATCCTAAGGTTGAAGCAAAAAACATACTAGCCCTTAGTGCTACAAGCATGAGAGAGGGGATAGTGCTATATGATAGAGATGGAAATGAGCTTTTTGGCGTGGCAAATGTAGACGCTAGGGCTAGTAGTGAAGTGAAATATCTAAAAGAGAACTTCTCTGGGATTGAGGAGGAGTTTTACAAGACTTCTGGTCAGACATTTGCTCTAGGTGCACTCCCTAGGATACTCTGGCTTAAAAACAACAGACCTCTAGTTTATGACAAAGTCGCAACAATCTCCATGATAGGTGACTGGGTACTTTATAAACTAAGTGGTGTTATATCATCTGATCCTAGTAATGCAGGAACAACTGGGATTTTTGACCTAAAGAAGCGAAGCTGGGATGCTTCTATGGCTGAAAAGATAGGTATAAAAAGAGATATATTTCCTCCATGTCTTGAAGTTGGAGAAGTTATAGGTAGCGTAAGTAAAGAAGCTTCAAAAGAGTGTGGGCTATCTACAAGTACAAAAGTAGTCACAGGCGGTGGAGATGTGCAACTAGGAAGTGCTGGACTTGGTGTGCTAAAAGTTGGAGAAGCAGCGATTTTAGGTGGAAGTTTCTGGCAGCAGATTGTAAATATAGACAAAAACACACCACCACCAGAAAACATGAATATCCGTGTCAATCCACATGTGGTATCTAGTCAGTCTCAAGCTGAGGGTATTACTTTTTTTAGCGGACTTGTGATGAGATGGTTTAGGGATGCTTTTTGTCAAAAAGAGGTAGACTTAGCTAGTAAAAGTGGAAAAGATGCTTATGCCATACTAGAAGAGAGGGCAAAAGATGTCCCAATAGGCTCTTATGGGATTACTCCTATTTTCAGTGATAGTATGAAGTATGGTAAATGGTACCATGCAAGCCCATCTTTTCTAAACCTAAGCCTAGATACAACTAAATGCAACAAATACTCTATGTTTAGAAGCCTACAAGAAAACGCCGCTATAGTCTCAAACATAAACCTAGAAAAAATTCAAGAGTTTTCAGGAGTAAAGATTGGCTCACTAGTGTTCGCAGGAGGAGCTTCAAAAGGAGAGCTTTGGTCACAAATAGTAGCAGATGTTACAGGTTTAAACCTAAAAGTCCCAAAAGTAAAAGAAGCCACAGCCTTAGGGGCTGCTATGAGTGCTGGAGTAGGTGCAGGAGTGTATAAAAACCTTGAAGAAGCTGCTAGTAAACTTGTAGAGTGGGATAGAGAGTTTTTTCCAGACCCAAAAGCAACAAAAGCTTATCAAGAGATAGAAGCAAAATGGATAGAAATCTATAATGAACAACTAAAACTAGTAGATAGAGAGTTACTTGAATCTATGTGGCGGGCACCTGGGGTGTAGTCCTAAGAGGCAGATATAGTGCAGTACAACATAGTATTATAATCAAGAAATATCTATGATTACCCACACAGTCCTAGAAAAGCTAATAACTCACCTCCTAAAACCTCTATAAACTACCCACAAAACCCCTAAAAGGCAAAGAGATGATAGGATAACTGAAAATTGGTTTTTTAATAGATAGCTCCAATATAGTGAAAAACTAGACCAAAGAAGAGGTATTAAGCTTATATGTAGAACTTTTTTTGAGCTCAATGACAAAGAGAGTCCAACACTAAATGCAACTGTACTAAGAGGCAACATACCTACTACATATACCTCATAAAACCCTACTCCAGAAAACATCTGCAAGAGTGGTAGAAGTATTATAACACTCAAAGAAACAGTAATGCTTAGGAGGCTTTTTTGAAAATACAATGATTGCTTAATAACCCCATACCATAGTAACAAAAGAGCCTGTAAGAAAAAAATTATACTTGCATAAAAGCCAAACCAATTAATCTGCTCATAATAGATACCAAGATAGACAAAACCACTCCAAAACCAAAACAGCGCCAAAATTGATGTAACTATCTGATTAGTCAAACTTTTTTGATACCAATACCAATAGAGGGCGAACAGTGCTAAAGCAAAAAATAGAAGTTGCAGTGGGAAAAATAGGCTTTGGTACTCATAAATAACTGCATTTAAAACTTCAAGATTGTAAGGAGCAACTATTCTCAGGAGATCTCCTTAATATAGCTCGCCATTTTTTGACGCGTTGGCTCATCTGGCATCACACCACGCATTGCTCCCATATTCTCTTTCATATGTTGCACTTGAGTAGTTGCTGGGATAGCACAGGTTACTGAGGGGTGAGAGATGATAAACTTCAAAAAAAACTGCGCCCAATTGTTGATATCATACTCACTTGCCCATGAAGGTAAAGGGTGTTTTTCATAGTAGTTAAATAGCTCCCCTCCTTCAAAAGGACGATTAATAATCACTGCAATACCCCTCTCTTTAGCAAGTGGCAGTAGTCTTTTTTCAGCTTCTCTTTGAACAACATTATAAGTGAACTGAACAAAGTCAATATCCTCTGTTTTCATAATCTTCTCAAGCTCTCTATGGCGACTTCCATGGGAGGTGGTGATTCCTGTGTATCTTATAGTGCCCTTTTTTTTCAATTCTTGTAGAGTTTCAAGATGGGCTTCCCATGAGAGTAGATTATGAACCTGCACAAGATCAAACACATCTACACCCCAAAGATCCATAGACTCTGTAATTTGCGAATCTCCCCTCCCTTCATTACTCGTCCAGACCTTTGTTGCTGAAAATAGAGACTTTGGATAACCAAGCTTGCGCAGACAGTACCCTAGAACCTCTTCAGATGAGCCATACATTGGTGATGAATCAATCATCCCTCCACCCATCTTAAAAAACATATCAAGCACTTCTAGACGCTCATCACGCAGTCTTTGAGCACTGCCAACATTAAAGGTAATCCATGTTCCCATACCCACTGATGGAATATACTCTCCTGAGGAAGGTATTTTTTTCATAAGAAGTGAGCTCTTAGAGGCAAATGAAGGTGAGTATATAAAAGGAGCTACAACAGCAACACAAACAAGAGAGTGTAAAAAATCACGGCGCCTCATACAAAACTCCTTATAAAAATTGAACCAAAAGAGAGTAAAGAGATTCAATAATTAATAGCTACAAAAGCTTCAAAACTAATATCCCCCTACACCACTATAACCCTATCTCTTCCACCTCTTTTTGCCACATATAGTGCATCATCAGCCTTTTTATATAGAGTGTTTTCATCACTATTAGCCTCTACCATAGTAATAATACATCCTACAGATATGGTTAAGAATTCTGAGACTCTGCTTCCTTCATGCTTTATTTTAAGCTCTTTAATAGATATCTGCACTCTTTTAATAGTCTCTATTATGGTCTCTTTACTACTATCACTAAGAAGTATACCAAACTCCTCTCCACCAAGCCTAAAGGCAAAGTCACCTGCTCGCCTTAGCTGATTCTTCATCTCATTTGCCACACTTTTTAGGGCATAATCCCCCTCTATATGTCCATATCTGTCATTATACTCTTTAAAAAAGTCTACATCTAAGATTGCAAATCCTAGATACTTTTTATCTCTTGAGGCTCTATGTATTTCATCAGCAAAGATTCTATTAAAGCTTCTTCTATTAAGTAGAGATGTTAGCTCATCACTGCCTGATATCTCCTCAAGCCTATCTTTTAGCTTCTCCATCTGAGATATATCACTAAAGCTCACCACATACATCTCACCTCCCAAAAACCTAAACTCTTTTGCATTTATATTAAAAACATAGGCTTTTTCGTTTTTGTAAAGCAAAACTTTTGATATACCAGAGTCTATGGCTTTATGCACCCAAGTATATCTATCTTTTGAAGATAAAAAGCCCTCTTTGTTTGTATCTGCAAAAAACTCACATATACACTCATACTTAGCTCTAAACTCCTCTATACTCTCAAATTCCTCAAAAAATTCAAAAAAGCGTTTGTTTGCATCAACAAGCTCTTTTCCAGAAGTTATAACAACTATATCTGGTGTAGAGTTGTATATGAGGTTAAAATACTCTCTGTTTATCCTTAACTTCTCCTCTATTTCCTTTCGCTCACTTATATCTTGAAGAGTACCCGAAATCCTAAGTGGCACTCCATTCTCATCCTTCTCCACAACTCCACCTGAGCCATGTACCCATGCAAGCCTATCCTCTCTTTGTACTCGAAACTCTATAGAGAAGCTCTGCCCGCTATCCATAGTCTCATCTACAGTTTTCCTTACAGCAACTACATCATCTTTGTAGATTAGTTTTAGCATTTCTAGAAGCACTCCTTTATGCTCTCTTGTATCTATACCCATAATCTCAGCAAGTCTACTGTTATACTCTACACTTCCATCTTTTACAAAGTAGTCCCAATAGCCTATATTTGCACCATCTATAACATGACTTAGTTGTTTCCTGCTCTCCTCTATCTTTAGTGTTTGCTCTTTGACTTTATCTTCAAGAGTGTTATTTAGCACCTCTAGTTCTCTGTTTCGTGCCTTTAGTCTTACCATAAAAAACACACTAATACCATAGATAATAAAAAACACAACAAGTGTCACACCAGCAAGCTTATAAAACTCTCTCATGGCATCTCTAAGTTCTTTTTTAAGAGGGTATGTAGTGCTCAAAAGTGCTCTTATATCACCCTTATGCTCATAAAAACCCCTCTTATCTCCATACATATCCACCATCTCTTTTGGAGCAAGTGAAGGGTCTGTGTGACATCTCATACACTCTTTTGTTGTTTTTTTGGTAGGGATAGCGTAGTACAGAAGGCTCTCTCCATCTTTATCATAAACCTCTGTGTACTCACCTATCTCACCGCCATTCATCATCTCTAGTATTTTTGCCTCTTTTTGTGTGGCGTCATTTTTTGGATTTCTAGCATTTGGACTTGGAAAGCTTATGTTTATAGAAGGGAGTCCATCTTTCTTCCTTAAGTTATTATAAAAATCATTAGTAGTTGCTGCACTAAATGTACTAGATAGAAGTATTGGGTTAAAGTAGTCCTTATCTACCACGCCCATGTCTTGAAGTCTATAGACCTCCTCTTTTTGCATTTTTGAGTTGTATGAGCGTAAGGCTGCTATATTTCTTAGATACTCTCTTATATTACTCTGTGCTGTATCAATTGCACTGTTTTTTAGCTGGGTATAAAAAACAGATAATAGAAGTATATAGAGCAAAACTCCACTAAAAAGAACAACAAGGTTTGCTTTTGAGAAAAAGAATGAGCTATTCATAAAACCTCTTAGTGTTTATTGTTTTTATACCCTCTACTTGATTAATTATCAAAGAATCTCTATCTGCATTTTCTAATCTTGCACCTATATCTAGAGGTGAAAGCAGTGTTCTTCCTATAATATATCTACCCCATACTCCATCATCTAGAGTTTTTATCCCCCATAGATCATGAACTATCATAGGTTTTCCTTTATATGAGCCTACATAGAGCATTATATGCCCTTTTTTATAGAGTAAACTTAAGTATGGCTTTCCATTTTGTAATATGTAGTCACTTTTCTCCTTCCAATCCAT
>CAZAFM010000011.1:0-3270 GCA_964484395.1 uncultured Campylobacterales bacterium
CGAAATTGTCGCTTCGCTCGGATCTTCAGCAGTAGGCTCACGCACCTTTGGTGCTTGCAGGTTTTGCAAGAAATATATTGACATTTTACCACAAAGGAATTTTTTGGATAGTTTTGTATATTTAGCTAGCCTTTTTTTATCTATGATAGTTCAGGTGGTAGTCCCACCTCTTCCAGCGGAGCTTATAGTTATAGTCGCTGCAAAGAGTTTTGGGATATGGACTACAACTCTTGTAGCGGGTAGTGGGCTTTTTGTAGGTGGGGTTTTGGTCTACTACTTCGCATCTTGGATAGAAAAAAGATTTAAGAACTTCTTTGAAAGAGGAAAGGTAGCAAAGGTTATTTTGAGACTTAAAGAGGTTGAGACATTTATCCTACTAATAAGGGTACTTCCATACAATCCTTCTGATATTATCTCTTATGCAGCTGGACTTATAAGAGTATCTCCAAAGAAGTTCATAACTATTACATTTTTTGTCTCATATATACGCTGCTTCCTTCTTAGCTACTTTGGAAGCTCTATAGAGAGCATGGGTTCACTTTTTGTAGTTTTTGGGCTACTTTTGTTATCTGCAGCAATTGGTTGGGTTTTTGTATTTGGTCAAAAGCGACTATCTAGTAGTAAGTCCTAGTGCTCTCCATGATGTAAGCCCACCTCTATACCACTTAATCTTTGTTTTTGGGTACCCTTTTGATGTGAGGTTTTTGACAAACCAGTTTGATTGTGGGCACCAAGCACCATTACAAAAAACAACAATCTCTTTTGCATCTTCAAAGCTATACTTTCCATCTTGATGCTTTATACCAAGCTTTTTCATCACTTCCTTGTAGTCATCTTCTAATATAGGGTCGTATTTTAAGTCGTAGTGAGCTATATGCATAGCACCAGGTATAGTTCCATCCTCAAGCCACTCACCACTTCTTGTGTCTATGAGTGCTCTTGAGTTATCAAGGTTTTTCATAAACTCTAACACCTCAAGCTCTCCTATGGTTTCTATATCTTTATCAAGCTTCATAGGTTGTATCTTTCCAGCTACTGTGACAAATGATTTTTTGCACTCTTTGCTTATGTTTTGGTTCGCAAACTCTCCACCCCATATATTTGAAGGTGAGGTTGCTACGCTTTTGCAGGCTTCTATATTCTCTCTTTTTACCTCTATATTCTTGTCTCCATCTTTTATAGTAAAGCTATCTATACCAAAACCAGCTAGTAAGAGGGTTGGTATGAGAGTAGAGATGTATAGTATTAAGAGTAGTTTTTTTCGCATAGTGTGTCCTTTTTGCTTGATTGTAGCATTACTTTGGTAAAATGTCATCAATATGGTGAAACGAACTATTTTAATAACAGGAGCCACAAAGGGTGGTATTGGATATGAAGTTGCAAAATCTCTACAGCAAAGAGGTCACAGTGTGGTTGTCACTGCAAAGAGAGATGAAGTAGTAGATGAGCTAAGGCTTGAAGGTTTTATCTGCTTCAAGCTTGATTATAGAGATGAAGATTCTATAAAAGCAGCATATAAAGACGCAAAAAGTGCACTTAAAGGAAAAGTGGATGTAGTTTTTAATAATGGGGCTTATGGTCAGCCAGGGGCACTAGAAGATATAGATTCTATGGTGCTAAAAGAGCAGTTTGAAGCTAACTTCTTCGGATGGCATACACTTATAAAAGAGGCTCTGCCAGATATGATAAAAAGAGATGAGGGTAGGATAATTCAGCATAGTTCAGTTCTAGGTCTTGTAGCCTTACGGTATAGAGGCGCTTATAATGCTTCAAAGTATGCACTTGAAGGCTATAGTGATACTTTAAGACTTGAGCTAAAAGATAGAGGAATAAAAGTCATTACCATAAATACAGGTCCTATAGAGAGTAATTTCAGAGATAATGCAAGGGAGGCTTTTATCAAAAATGTAGATGTAGAGAGAAGTTTTTTATCATCTCTATACAAAAAGCAGTTAGAAGGGAAGTTTGCCAAAGGAAGCAAAGATGATTCTATATTTTCAAGAGGTGCTGAGGTAGTAGTAAAAAAGCTCATAAAAGCCATAGAGGACAAAAACCCAAAACCTAGATACTATGTGACTGAAGCTACAATGCTTATGGGGTTATTAAAAAGAGTGCTTCCTACCTCTATGCTTGATAGAGTACTTTTAAAGGTTGAGTAGATGATGGTTGAAGATGTAAAGAGTTTGATAGCTGAGATTATTTTTTTTGCATTAATAGCTATTGCACTTTTAATATGGAGAAAAAGAGCTAAAGAGTGAGATTTAAGGAGGAATTATGAGATTTGTTTTAAGTCTATTTTTTGTAACAACTCTGCTTTTTGCGGGGTATAAAGATATAGACCCCAAGGAGCTTCAAAAGCTAAAAGATGAGGGAGTGGTAGTAATAGATATAAGAACAGAGCCAGAGTGGATAGATGTAGGAGTGATTCCAGGAAGCCAACTTGCTACCTCACATATAGATGATGGACTTGTGTATGATGAGTTTGTGAAGAAGCTTGATGAGATGGGGATTTATGATGATTTTATACTTGTTTGCAGAAGTGGAAATCGTAGTAGAGAGTTAAGCGAGCGACTAAATCAAGATGGTTATGATGGATTTTACAATCTAAAAAATGGTATCAAAAGCTGGATTGTGCAAAGAAAGGCGGTACAAAAGCCTATGCTAGGGTACTAATTCTCATAGAGTAATTCTAGTACTTAGTTCATCCCAAGCTGATACACCATATTTCTTGAACTCTAATGATGTTGCTCTTGATTTTGGGTAATAGGTAGTAATTAGTTATGGAAGTTTGGACTTTCAAATTAGATAGTAAATACAAGATGATACTCCGTGAAGACACGGAGTATTTATGAGAAGCGCTAATTAGTATCTAAGTCTTATGTATCCACCTGGTCTTTCAACAACCATCTGACATGATAGTCTGCTGTTTATGTGGTGGTCAGGCATGGTTGAGAGAACTCTTTTTTCTTTATCATTTAATGGACTTAAAAAATCCATTCCCTCAACTACATTTATGATACAGGTTCCACACTCTCCATCTCTACAACCAAATGGAATTGATGAACCACTCTTCTCTGCTACATCTTGAATAGTGCTTCCTGCAGGAACTTTGATTGCTAGAAAATCATTCATGATCTCCACTCTTGTTAAATCATCAGCCATACTCTCTCCTTTTCTTTTTTTAAGGGCACCTCTAAAAATCCTATGTAGTCATAGAAGCTGAATTTGAGGCAATCTTTGAATAATAAAATTCTTGAATTAACTACAGTT
>CAZAFM010000011.1:3370-35812 GCA_964484395.1 uncultured Campylobacterales bacterium
GAAGCTGAATTTGAGGCAATCTTTGAATAATAAAATTCTTGAATTAACTACAGTTAGTCCTTCAAATTTTATTATCCAAATCTCACCTGAGCTTCAGCTTCTATGACCGCATAGGATTTTTGGAGGTGCCCTAAACCCAATGAGGTTTACTTCTATCTTGCAAAAAGATAGCAGCAAAACCCATAAGGAGTTAATCCTTATATAGGCTTTATCTCAAAATCCCTACACCCAACAACAAGCCCAACCTCTATAAAGTCAACCTCATAAACTCTAATAGTCTGCAAAAAATCACCAGTTTTTCTCACATACCCTTTTGAGCCTTTTGGGATGAGTACATCTCCTACTTTTCCATAGGGAAAGGTGCCATCATTTTTGATATCTTGAAGTGCCTCTACAAAGGTGTTTACTTCATATAGTGGAGCTTCATTTACTCCTCTGGTGTCTGATTTCATCATTTACTCCTTTTATGCGCAAGCTGTACTATCACTGCAACTAGCACAACTACTCTCACCCCATATATCAGCAGCACTTGGATTATACCCTTTAGCAAACTCCCCATATATGGTTAGAAGTGACCATTTAAGGCGGTTATATTTCTCATCCTCATCTTCTAGTTCGGCTGCTTTCTCTAGTGCGTGCGAAAACTTCTTGAGGATAAAAAGTCTCTTTGAATTTAGCAGTTTCTTATCATATGGAATCTCAAAAAACTCCAAAAAATCCTCACATGTGCTCAGTTTTGCCATTCTCTCTAAGACTTTCATACCATCTCCTTGTTAAGCCGATTTACTTTTTAGTATCTTTTTTAAGCAGCTGAATGTTCAAAGCATCCTTTAGGGCATACTTTTGCACACACTTTACATCCTATGCACTCACCATCATTTACGATAACCATAAACATAATATCTTCACCATCTTCATCTTCATCCTCTTCAAGAGTCATCACTCCACTAGGACAGGCTTTGTAACATCTACCGCAGGCTATGCAATCCTCTTTGTTTAGTGCTTCAACAAACTCTTGTACCCACTCACTTCCGTTTTTTTTCAATACCGCCATCTCAGTCCTCCTGCTTGTATTTGTTGTATGTTTCGAGTGCTTTTTGGTACATTTTTGCACCTTCACTCTCTAGTTTTTCTGTTGTTTTAAAGCCGTAGTTGTTGGCATCTCTTATAGTTTTATCAGCTATTACTATTTTTCCAGCTATTACAACTACTCTTCCAAAGCCCTCATCACTAAACTCCATCATGACATTACTAAGCTCCCCAGTCTCCCTCTCAAACTCAGTAGCTATGGTTTGAAAAAACATCTTGATATTAAAAAGAGCTTGTTCATCTTTAATGTGGCAGTTTGCTGCCGCTCCTGCTTCACCCTTTTTCTTAATGTACTTTTTATCTATAAGCTCATCATCACTCATTCTACCCCAGTGATTGTATGTATCAATCGCTCTTAGTTGTGCTAATAGTGCCTTTGTAAACTCCATTATTTAGCCTCTTCAGTAGCAACAATTCTTTTTATCCACGGAGGCGGGTTTCCATTTAGCATTTTGACTAACTCTTTTGCAGCCTCATCTATGGATTTTGGCTCAGTTACCTTGATGGGATGAATTTTTGAGTGTATGACTTTTGCAGCAGCTGTTGGTCCTATAGCTTCACAGTACAGTATAGATGAGCCTTTTATAGCCTCTATTCTGTTTTTAATCTTTCCCTCTTCATCATCTATTGCTTCATCTGTTTTGACTATCTCTGAGATTTTGTATCCATCTTTGTTCACATCATATATGGCAAACTGTTTTGCCCATCCAAAATGTTCATTAATATTCTCTAAATCTTTTGTAGCAAATGCAACCTTCATAATCTCTCCTTTTAAAGATTTTTTATCAAGTATTTTTATTTTAATACTCATTCACACTCCTTTAGAGATGAGACTATACTTTTTAAAAGATAGCATCCACCCTCATATAGAATGTCGTTTTTTAGCCCCACTCCTATGTTGTCATAATCAGGAAAACCTCTAAGCAAAAGAGGCTTATGGAAGTTTTTGGAAATACTCTTTCCATGTGAGTTGGTTATCAAAATATCAACCTCATTAGCAATCTTTTCTAAATCCTCCAAATCTCCTAATGAGTGAGATTGACAAACAGCACTAAAGTCTAATCCACTTTTTGTAGGTGTAAATATATACTTTGTAGTTGCGCCAACTTCGGCTAAGAGCTTAGCTACTCCATAAGCTTCATCTGCTTCTAAGGCAATAGCGACTTTAGTTTTGCCCATAAGAAAGTGGGAGTCAAGGTAGATATCTTGTAGTCTCTCCCTCCATCTTCTTAGGCTTTTTGGTGGTTTGATATTTTTTATATTTATGAGTTCTGAGGCTAGTTTATCACTACTATCTAGTCCATGTATAGAGTCTAGATGTATATGTTTGATATTTGGGTTTTTTTTCATCAATGCTTTTGCTGATCTTTTAGTAGAGTCACCTATACTTATAACTATAGAGCTTTTGGCAAGGCTTTTAATGTTATCTTTTTTTATCCCACCTTGGGCTACTTGTCCCTGCTTTTTACCCAAATGTCCATCAAGTGCAGTTGATATATCTGGTAAAGCGTATGCTAAAAACCCAAAGTTGTTTACAAACTCTTTTAACTTCTCCACCTCTATAGGTGATATGTTTACATTTGGTAGAATAGTTGCTATTGAGCAATCAGTTGTATCACTCTTATCTACTAGTTGATCTATGAGTGCCTTTTGAGCTTCAACAAAGCCAAACTCTAAACCTCCGTGATAATCTGGTGTATGAATATATATTGCGTCATGGTCAAGTTTTTTAGAGGCATTAGCTATATCATCACCTTTTGTTTCAGTTAGTCCTGTGCTAATGATTGCAATCAAAGCTGGGTTGACTTTACTAGAGATATTTTTTACCGCTTCTGCTATCTCTTTTCCACCATCCATAATGGCAGTAATATCATTAACAGCAGTTGAGCATACGGCTATTGGTTCATTAAAATGTCTAGTAAAGAGAACCTTTGAGTAGTTTGAACACCCTTGAGCACCATGTATAACTGGCATCGTTGAATCAACGCCTAGTATTGCAAGATGGGCACCCATGGGAGCTGAGAGCTTGATAGGATTTACTTGTAGGGGTTTTGGTGAACTACTCATACTTGCTCCCATGGTGCTTCTTTACTTACTGTATAAAAAACAGGATTACTAAGCGCGTGCTTCACATCCTCAGCAAAATTCAGTAGTCCCACATAAGCCCCATAGCTAACCTCTTTTTCTTGGTTAACATCTATAAAAGCTACTTTTTTCTTGATAGCTCCATATAGGCTTCTACCACCTGCTAGAAGTAGATGAGCACCTTTGTCATCTATAGCTTTATACTGCTGCGCTCCGGGATTATCCATAAGGATTCCATCACTTCCTAGCACCTCTGCACACTTTGCTTTATCTGCTTCTGTGCACTTTTTGACACTAGTTGCTACTACTTCTATACCCATATCTTGCAGTGCTGAAGCCACTGACCAAGCTTTATTGCCTCCTGTATTTAGTACGGCTTTCTTGCCAGCAAAAAAATCTCTATACTTCTGTAGTGACTCTTCTAGTTTTCTCTCTTCTTTTTTGGTTAGTTCTTCTGCTTTTTTGATAAGCTCTTTGTCTCCTAGTGCTTTTGCTATCTCTACTATTGCCCTACTAGTCTCTCTTGCTCCATAAAATGAGGTTGATATATATGGAATATCATACTTCTCCTCCATCCTCTTTGCCATACCTTCAAGGGATTTTGCACATACTAGGACATTTAGTTTAGCTCTGTGGGCACATTGAATCTTCTCTATCCTCCCATCTCCACTAAATGTACTCAGAACTCTAATACCTAACTCATCAAGAAGGTCTTTATATCTATCCATATCACCTGTTACATTGTATTCACCAATAAGGTTAATATCATAAGGAGTTGTGTATGTTGGCTCTTTTGTACCTATTAGATGCTCTAGTACATCAAAACCAGCTAGTTTACTTCCTAAGTTTTTGCTACCTACAAAACCCGGTGCCATTACTGGGACTATAGGGATGTTGTGTTCGCTACTTGCCTCTTTACAAAGAGTTTTTATATCATCACCAGTTAGAGCACTCACACAAGTTTCATAAACAAAAACAGCTTTTGGTGAGTAGTTTTCTACTATGTAGGAGATAGATTTTTTAAGCTTCTTCTCTCCCCCAAATATCACATCATTTTCACTTAGATCACTACAAAATCCCATCTGAGTGAGGTCTCTACCTCTGAAGCTCGTGTGAGTAGCGCGAGTCTCCCAAGATGCCCCAAGGCAGGTTGCAGGAGAGTGGACTAGGTGTGCCGCATCAGCAAAAGGAAAAAGAGCAATCTGTGCTCCTTCAAACGCGCATCCACCACTTGCAAGACCGGGTGTTGCTCTATTGCATCCTTTTGAGTTACTTGAATGAGAGCATGCACTTGAAGTCATGATCTCTTTAACTCTTTTTGCTTCTGCCATACTATCTCCTTTAAATCCTAATGGGATTTGTCATCTTAAGATGGCTAAGATTGTAGATACTCAATCTCATCTACAATGTTAGTCATCCTGTGTTAATTGTACTCTTTGCTAAGGTAAAAGTAACGATTTTGTTGTATAAAAATTGTTCAATACAAGGCAGAAGCCTTGCATTGTGTTTATCTTACAGAGTCAAAGAAATAGTCAGTTTTTGCTATGTCTTTTGTCTCTTCATCTAGCTTATCAAGAACTGCATTTGTTATCCATGTTAGAAGATTTAAAGCACCCTTGTATCCGCTAATAGAGTATCTATGTAGATGGTGTCTATCAAATATAGGAAAGCCAATTCTTATAAGAGGTATTCCGGTATCTCTGTATAGCTCTTTTCCATATACATTCCCTATCATAAAGTCAACTGGCTCAGTAAAGAGCAGACTTCTTAGATGCCATAGGTCTTTTTTAGCCCATACTTGAGCATTTTTACCATCAGGAGAGCTTGCTAGAATCTCTTTTACCTCTTCTTCCCAGCCCTCAGGAGCATTGTGGCATAGAACATGAGTAGGCTCAGCACCCATCTCTAGTAAAAACTTAGTCATACCTATAGTAAAGTCAGGATCACCCCATAGAGCAAACTTCTTCCCATGCATATATGGATAACTATCTTGCATAGCATCAACTAGTCTTCCTCTTTCATCCTTTATCTTTTGTGGAATATCTTTGCCAGTTAGCTTAGCTAGTGTCATGACAAACTCATCAGTCCCTTTAAGACCTATAGGATTACAAGTGATAGTCTCTTGCTTATACTTTTTTGCTAGTGTTTTGGCTGTTCTAGCTGTTGTGTATTTCTGAAGTGTGATAGTTGCCTTTGAATTAACTGCATCAACTGCATCCTCAAACTTCGTACCACCTTTGAACATCTCATACTTTCCAGCTGCCATATCCCACTGGTCTGAGTGATCACCTAAGAATATATAATCAGCCTCAAAGTCTTCAGCCATCTCTTTTATCTCTCTAAGACTTCCGATATATGTCTCAAAGCCCGGAATAATATTAAATCTATCTGTTTTCTCTCCACCCTCTGCTTTTTTACCAAGCTGAGTAATAATAGAGCTCATCATATTGTCATATCCAGTTATATGGCTACCTACAAAACTAGGAGTGTTAGCATAAGCTACTGGAAAATCTTCAGGAATAGTTCCCTTCTCTTTAGCTCCACCTATAAAAGCCATCAAGTCATCCCCAATAACTTCTGCCATACAGGTAGTTGAAACAGCTATCATCTTAGGATTATAGAGCGAGTAACAGTTCCCAAGACCATCTATCATATTTTGCAGTCCCCCAAAAACCGCTGCATCTTCTGTCATAGAGTCACTAACACATGGTGTTGGCTCTTTGAAGTGTCTAGTGAAGTAGCTTCTAAAGTAAGCCACGCATCCATGAGAGCCATGAACATACGGCATAGTATCTTCAAACCCAAGTGCTACCATTACTGCGCCTAGTGGCTGACAAGCTTTTGCTGGGTTTACAGTTATCTTCTCTCTTTTTAGGTTTTTCTCACGGTAATCCCACGATTTTGTCCACTCAGCATACTTTTCTACCTCTTTTGCATCAGGCATACCTTCCCACTGCTGCTTGCTTTTGAGCACCTCTTGATACTCAGGTTTTTGAAATAGATCTTTACCATTTACAATATTGTCAACTTGTTGCATTGTTTTTCCTTCACATACCCTACTTAAGCGTCTGTACTTATCAGGGTGTTTTTTTATATCAATCTTTGTAAGCTACAAATTGTAACTTACTACTTATCCCAAGGAGCTACTGTATGATCCCATACTGGCGAGTTTGTAGCCATATCCATATCTTGAGCAAATATAGCAAATCCATCAAATCCATGATAAGGACCACTATAATCCCATGAGTGCATCTGTCTAAAAGGAAGACCCATTTTTTGGAAAACATACTTCTCTTTTACACCACTTGCAACCATATCAGGCTTTAGTTTGGTTACGAACTTCTCTAGTTCATACTCATTTACATCATCATAGATTAGAGTTGATCTTTCAATATCATCTTTTGTTCTTTGATAATCATCATCATGAGCAAACTCATAACCAGTACCAATAATCTCCATACCTAGGTCTTCATAAGCACCAATAACATGTCTAGGTCTAAGACCACCAACATATAGCATTACCTTTTTACCCTCAAGTCTTGGCTTGTACTTAGCTATTACTTCATCCATAACAATTTTGTACTTTGCTATTACCTCTTCACACTTCTTCTCTACCTCACCACCAAAGTGCTTAGCTATCTCTCTTAGAGATTCATAAGTTTTAGTAGGACCAAAGAAGTTATACTCCATCCAAGGGATACCATACTCAGTCTCCATGTGTCTTGCGATATAGTTCATAGATCTATAACAGTGTAGTAGGTTTAGCTTTGCTTTTGGACCACTAACTATCTCTTTATAAGTAGCATCACCACTCCACTGAGCAATAACTCTTAAACCCATCTCTTCTAAGAGGATTCTAGAACTCCACGCATCACCACCGATGTTGTAATCACCAATAATAGCTACATCATAATCAGTCCCTTTAAAATTCTTAGTCTCTTCTTCAACTTTTGGGAACATATAATCGCGAATTGTATCATTTGCTATATGGTGCCCAAGTGATTGAGAAACACCCCTAAAGCCTTCACAAGAAACAGCAACTACGCTTTTATCAAGGTCTTTTTGCTTTTTCTTGGCAACTGCTTGAATATCATCACCAATTAGACCAATAGGGCACTCTGATTGAACTGTGATACCTTTGTTTAGTGGAAAAAGCTCATTTATCTCATCAATCGCTTCACCAAGCCTTTTATCACCACCAAAAACAATATCTCTTTCTTGAAAATCAGTTGAGAAGTTCATAGTAACAAAAGTATCAACACCAGTTGTACCGATGTAGTAGTTTCTTCTTCCTGCTCTACTGTACTGACCACAGCCTATAGGACCATGAGAGATGTGAATCATATCTTTAATAGGTCCCCAAACAACACCTTTAGATCCTGCATAAGCACAGCCTCTTTGGCTCATTACACCAGGAACTGTTTTTTTGTTTGATCTAACTCCACCACATGTTTTTTGGCTCTCATCTTCAGGAGCACCAACACCTAGGTGTTTTTTTCTGTTTTTTGCAGCTTTTTCAGGCATAGCACTTAGGACTTCTTCTACCGCCTCTTCTTGTAATTTTCTTAGTTCTTCACTACTCATTTTTACACCTTTAAAATAGATTTTCTAGTTACTGCCATAACCTCTTTTTAGTATTGCTCTTTTGGAGAACGCCTCCAAAAGAGCGTACTATTAGTTAAATGCAACATCCACAGTTATAGTATCCATACCATCAAATTTTCTACAAATCTTCTGAATCTCAGGGTCTTTGTCAAGCTCTTTAGATAGAGCACTCATTTGGTATTTGTTTGTATAGAGCATATATTTTGGCTCTTTTTCCTCATTTTCACTTAAGAAATAGTGAACAAGTGCTTTTGATAAGAAGCTATCAGTCTTATCAAGTGTCTTGTATAGCTCTACATGATCATTTTTTGTACTTCCCTCATATAGCTTTATCTCTTTTACACTACCCATTTTAGATGCTACTTCAGCATCAACTTTTTCTACTACTTTACTTGCTTCTATTTTATTTCCCTCACTCGCAGGAAAGTGAAATCCAAGAATAAACATATCTATCTCCTTTAATATTCATTGTTAATTAGGTTGCAATTACGCTTCTGCTGATTTACCTACATTTTCTTCATCAAACTCTTCTGCAAGACCAAAGTTCATTAGTAGGTCTTCAAGGTCATCCATCTCTAGTGGAGTTGGGATTACTTTAAAGTCATTTTCTATAATTTTTCTTGCTAGCTCTTTGTACTCTTTTGCTTGAACTGAGCTTGGTGCATACTCAACAACTGTCATTCTTCTAAGTTCTGCGTGCTGAACTATGTTGTTTCTTGGAACAAAGTGTATCATCTGAGTTCCTAGTCTCTCAGCTAGTGCAGAAGCAAGGTCAAACTCTCTATCTGTCATTCTTGCATTACATATAAGACCAGCTAGTCTAACTCCACCAGTGTTTGCATACTTCAAGATACCTCTAGAGATATTGTTAGCTGCATACATAGCCATCATCTCACCACTCATAACGATATATATTTCTTGAGCTTTACCCTCTCTAATTGGCATAGCAAAGCCACCACAAACAACATCCCCAAGAACATCATAAGAGACAAAATCAAGATCATCTTCATAAGCTCCCTCTTCTTCTAGGAAGTTAATAGCTGTGATAACTCCACGACCTGCACATCCAACTCCTGGCTCAGGACCACCTGATTCTGCACATTTAATCCATCCATTTGGAGTATCACAAGAGAACATTCCTGCACCCTCTTTACATACATCCTCAAGTTCTAGATCTTCAACAGTTCCAGCCTCAGCTGCCATCTGCATAATTGTAGATTGTGCTTTTTCATGAAGAATTAGTCTTGTACTATCTGCCTTAGGGTCACAACCAACTATTAGAATCTTCTGTCCAAAGTAGTGCGCCATTGCTGCTAGTGTGTTTTGTGAGGTAGTTGATTTACCTATACCACCTTTTCCATAGAATGCTATCTGTCTTAGCTCTGCCATATTTTGCTCCTTTTTAAAGTTTACAACTCCATACTTGCATAATGTGTGCCGTAAAATTTAGTCAGGAAAATGATTTGAAAATAAGCAGTAAATATGTATAAGGAGCAAGCTCCTTTTAGGAGCTATGTAGTGGTGTGCTCTATCTTAAGAGAAGTAGTGGTATTTTGATATGGGTTAGCATTTTGTGGGTAAAGCTTCCAAAAAGAACGCTTTTTAGCTTTCCATGACTAAAGGCACCCATAGCAACAATGTCGATTTCATTTTCCTGCTTGTATTTGATAAGTTCATCTAGTGGATCTCCCTCTAGGTTGGTGATTTTAGCCTCTATGTTTGCGCTACTCAGAACTTTTTTGGCTTCTTCTAGGAGTGTGTCACTTTTGTTTACACTCACCAAGTGTCTCTCTACATCTCCAAAAATAGGAGTGCTCGCTACCATATCTAAAGCCTTTTTGCTAGATGCACTACCATCATAAGCTATCATCACTTTTTTTATAGGTCTAAAGCTAGAGTTTACAAGTAGTGTAGGAACATGCAACCCCCTTATAATCTCCTCTACTTGCTCTCCTACCTTTCCCTCTTTTTTTTCATGAACTTCACCCTTGAGCCCTATAAGTAGTACTCTTATCTGGTTTTCTAGCTCTAGGAGATTTTCAGATAAGCTTCCATGTCTTTGCATAGTAGAGATGCCCTCAAATCCCTTCTCTTGGATTGAATTTTTGCAAGACTTCAGTACCTCTTTACCTTTAGCGATAAGCTCTTTGCTCTCTTTGGCTTCTTCGTTTGCTAGCTCTTCTAGTAGCTCATCACTAGTTCCTAAACCTATATTTCCAGATAGGTTTGTTGTTTTGCTAGTGTGAGTGTGTTCTACTGTATTTAGTAGAACAACCTCTTTTTCAAGTCTATTTCCAATAAATATAGAGTAGTCACATATAGCATTAGTGAGTTCTGAGCCATCAACGCAGGCAAAAATCTTATTTTGTTGCATGAGCTTACCTTTTTGTTAGTTTTGCTGATTTACGATACTGTTTTTCTGCTTAAGTGCTAATGACCACCCATTACTTTATCAATCTCTTCGGGCTTATCAGCAACACCAAATCTATCTATTATTGTTTTGCTAGCTTCATTTTGTCCAATAACCTCAACCTCAGTTCCTTCTCTTCTAAACTTAATAACAGCCTTGTCAAGTGCATAGACAGCTGAAATGTCCCAGAAGTGAGCACGAGTTATATCTATAACAACCTTATCAATGACCTCTTTGAAATCAAATGCTTTTTCAAACTTCTCTGCGGAGTTAAAGAAGACTTGACCTACAAATTTGTAAGTTCTACTGTTTGTCTCTTCATCAAACTCTGTAGTGTGGTACATAAAGTGGCTGATTTTGTTCGCAAAGAAAAGTGAAGCTAGAAGCACACCTGTAAAAACACCATAAGCTAGGTTATGCGAGTAGACAGTCACAGCTACAGTTGCAAGCATCACTATATTTGTTGAGAGGGGCAGTGTTTGAAGCTCTTTTATAGAGCGCCAATTAAATGTACCAATAGATACCATTATCATAACAGCAACAAGAGCCGCCATAGGTATAACAGAAATATAGTCACTCAAAAAGACGACCATTATAAGAAGAAAAAGTCCAGCTACAAATGTAGATAGCCTACCTCTACCACCTGATTTTATATTGATAACAGACTGACCTATCATAGCACATCCTGCCATTCCACCCATAAAGCCACTTCCTATATTGGCAATCCCTTGAGCCTTGCACTCTCTTTTTTTGTCTCCCTCAGTGTCAGTTAGTTCATCTATGATGTTTGTAGTCATTAGTGACTCTAAAAGCCCAACAATAGTAAGAGCAATAGAGTAGGGCAGGATAATCCACAGGGTTTCAAGGTTTAGTGGAATATCTGGGATAAGAAAGACAGGCAGAGTATCAGGAAGTTCCCCCATATCGCCAACTGTTCGTATATCTAAACCAAGAACTACCACAACAACAGTTAAAAATATAATACTAAGAAGTGTTGAAGGAATGAGCTTTCCTACTTTTGGTACATATGGAAATAGATATATAATAGCTAGACCTATAGCCGTTATGGCATACACATGCCAAGTCACATCAGTTAGCTCTGGAAGCTGCGCCATGAAGATAAGAATAGCAAGAGCATTCACAAACCCAACAACAACCGCGCGAGATATAAAACTCATAAGCTTGTGGATGTTTAGATACCCAGCAATTATTTGCAAGATACCAGTTAGAACTGTAGCAGCTAGCAGATACTGAAGTCCATGCTCTGCTACTAGGGTTACCATAAGTAGTGCCATAGCCCCAGTAGCGGCACTTATCATACCGGGTCGCCCACCTACAATGGAAACTACCACCGCAATACAAAAAGATGCATATAGCCCAACCTTAGGGTCAACCCCAGCGATAATAGAAAAAGCAATAGCCTCAGGAATAAGTGCAAGAGCCACGACAATGCCTGAGAGCACATCCCCTCTAATGTTTCCAAGCCAATCTTTTTTGGCAGATAGTAATAACAAAAAAACTCCTTAAGATATTATTAAATTATTGTAGTATTTGAAGAGCAAGATTATACGCTTTAAAGCCTTTTGGGGTGATTAAGTGTGACTATTGCGCATCCCTAGAAACTCTATAAGTGTTATGGTTGTTCAGGAAATGGGGAGGGTGAGAGGGGGCTTACATATCCTCTAATTGGTAGTTTAATACTAAAGCAAGCTCCAAACTCTAAGTTTGCAACCCCTATAGTTCCACCCAATCTCTTCTCTATAGCTGTCTTAGCGATAAAAAGACCAACTCCTATCCCACCCTCTCTATCACTCACAAATGAGTTAAATATCTTTTCTGATGGTGCCATCCTTACTCCACCACCATTATCCTCTATCTCTAAAAGCACAAAATCATCTACCCTTAAAAGCCTCATCTCAATCTGAGCGTTTTTAACACCCCTTTCTATCAATATATCTTTTGCATTTAGCACAATGGCTAGCAGGGCTTGGGCAAACTCATTTGGATTTCCTCTTACTAAACAGGCTCTATCTTTTGCCTTGAAAGTGGTTTTTATACCATTGTTTTTTAGAGAATCAGCGATAAAACAGAGGGTTCGTTCAACCTCATCATATACACAAAAGGAGCTATCACTCTTACTAGTTTGAAAAAATCCTTGAAATGTCTCTACCGTAGCAGATAGGTGTTTTAGTATAGAATCAAGTCTATCCAAAAACAATACACCCTCCTCTTTAGTTGGACTTTGATATTGAAGTTTTGCCTTATAGCCTGATATAATAGCTCCCATTTCAGCTAGTGGAGTTCGCCATTGATGGGCTATATTGCCACTTAGCTCTCCTAAGGACTCTCGCTTAGAGCGAAGTGATAAAATCCTCTCTTTCTCTATACTCTCTTGTTGCAACACTCTAACCTTCTTAGCAATTGCAAGGGTGAAAAAAACCATCTCCCAAAGCAGGGCAAAAGAGAGTAGGTGAAATGTAAAAAAGTTATAAGGTAGCACTCCTTGATGAGTAAGAGTAAAACCTATTAGAAAAAGTAACGATACACCAGTTGCTAGAAGGTAGTAAAGTGCTGGGCTAAATCCTTTTCTCAGAGCCAAAAACGCACAAAAGATTAGCATTAAAAAAAGCACAACCATAAAAATAAAACTAAAAATCTTTAGACTACTATCAAAAATAAGCAACAAAGAGAGTGCCAAACTTGCATAAAGTGTGATTTGAAGAGTTTTTGAGAGCTTTTTTGCGATGGTCTTTATCTCCAAAAACTTCTCACTAAAAAGCACCAACCCTACTAGCTGAAGCTGGATAAAAAAACCTGCCAAAACCCCAATCTTCAAAGCTTCACCACCAAAAAACCAAGCATATCCTTGTGTTATAACCACAGCCCCAAAAAGTCCTAAATTATTCAAAGCATAGTAGAGATATAGAGTATCTTTGAGTATCACAAAAAATAGCAGACAAAACAAAAATACAAAGCTAAATATCCCAAGCGTAGAAAAAAAGAGCAAATACCGACCATACCACCCCTTATCAAGCTCTGCCTTCTCCCCAAAAGCAAAAGCACTAAATTTTGGACTTTTTCCACTAACCTCCACTACATATAACACCTCACCTCTGTCTAGCAAAAAACGAATAGGAAAGTCTTGAACCTCTCTTTTGTTTTTAAGAACCAAATAACCATTTTTCTCAGATTTTATAAGATTACCATCTTTGAAGATGTAGAGATTAGCACTCTGAGTACTCTGGCTTTTAAGCTCTAAGAATAGCTCTTTATTACTACTTGTATTATCTATCAAAAAAGCAAAATAGTATGTTTTGTCATCAAATCCAAAACTAACACCATTTCTAGGAAGTGGCTTAAAATCTCCGCTATAAAAAAGATTTGCGATATTTTCAGGAGGGATGTGTTTAGATGTAGTCATATAGCCACTCTTTTTTATGTTCAAAAAGGGTGATTTGACATCTACAAACTCATAAGCGCTTAAAAAAGAAACCACAAAAAACAGTGCTAAAACTACTCTAAACACAAACGCCACCCACCAGCCCTTATATTAGTAAGTCTATCTTCACCTATCTTTTTGCGAAGCCTGCTTAAGAGACTTTTGAGTGCTGAGTTACTTATACTATCTAGTGGCCAAAGCTCATAGACTATCTCCTCTTTGGATAAAGTCTTATCCCTTTTGGCAAACAGTAATTCCAAAAGAGCTTTTTCCTTACTTCCCATATCTATGATGGTTTTACCATTCTTTAACTCTTTTTTCTTAATATCATAAATCATTCCATTTTTGAAATCTATCTGCTCGCAAAACTTCTTCTCAATCCTCTCTACACTTTTATAGCACGCCTCAAGTAGCTCTTCGAGGGTAAAAGGCTTGATGAGATAGGCATCTAGTGAGAGATTAATGGATTTTAAGAGAATATCCCTATTGGAGTACGCACTCAAAAAAATTATTGGGGTTTTATAATCATCCTCTCTGATGGTTTGGACAAGCTCCAAACCTCCTATATTTGGCATAAAAATATCACTTAAAATAATATTTGGCTTTTGTACTCTATATATCTCTAATGCTTCTTTTCCATTACTAGCGGAGTAAACCTTGTCAAAAAATATCTCAAGAGTTTTTACACTCTCCTCTAAAATAATAGAATCATCCTCTACAAATAGCAGACTTAGATGTTTAAATCTGTTTAAATAATCAGCCATATAAAACCTTTAAATGCGACCAAGTTGCGACTCAATATGTGCAATAATTTTACCAACCAAACAACACAAGGAGAAACCATGCTTAAAAGCCTCATAAGTGCTTTAGTTTTACTGCTACTAGCATACCCAAATCAAGTTTTAGCAGATGACTACAAAGTAGTAACCAGTGGGGTCAAATACAAACCTATGGGTGATTATAGCACTACCTATTTAAAAAAAATCCTTACAGTTGAAGTAAAAGATTTTGAGACTACTCCTATGGGTATCACATTTCCCAATCCTCAAAATGGAGTTAAACTATATAAAGTCATATATAAAACTATGATTCCTGAAAAAAACAATCAAGTCACAGAAGCATCTGGACTTATCGCCGTTCCTGATGTGAGCCTAAGTGGTAGAACTTTTCCTCTTGTATCATGGCAACATGGAACGGTATATACAAAAAAAGAGGTTCCTTCACAGCCTAAAAACTCTATGGAGACTAGGCTTATTCTAGCCAACCTAGGTGGAAATGGTTATGTTGTCATAGGTGCGGACTATATAGGTATGGGGGAGTCAAGTGAGTCAAACTCATATATGGTCACAGGCAGTAGTGTTCAAGCTATGGCAGATATGCTAAATGCTTCTAAGGTTGTGCTAAAAGACTTGGGCGTAAGCACTGATAAGCTTTTTCTTAGTGGATGGTCACAAGGGGCTTATAACACACAGATATTTCACCGCTATCTCGAACAACAAGGAGTGAGTATAACCGCTACTGCTACAGCTTCTACACCGACATCTCCTTGGATGTTAGCAACTAGGTGGATATACAAACCGACAAAATATGATGCTCAGTGGATACTAGGTACGGTAGCTCAACTCCTAAACTCTTATGAACGCTACTATGGAGTAGATGGACTTGTTGAAGATGCCTTAAGACCTGAGTATGTAGAGCAAGCAAGAGATTTTTATGACAACAAACTTAGCTGGAGTGATGTCTCCAAATCATGGCCTATGTATAGTAAAGATTTTTACAAGCCAGAGTTTGCTGCAAAACTAGCCTTAGGGGAGAACACTTTTGCAAAGCTACTTTTGAAAAATCAAGCTTATGGGTGGCGTTCACTCACTCCTTCTTTATACTACTGGGGAGCTTCTGATGAAGCCATAGCCCCATATATTGCCAAACTGCCTATAGACTATCAAGATACAGTTGGAGGAGCTAAAGCAGAGGCTATATACGCAGGAGAAAAAGCTGATCACAGAGGTACATTTGTATTTGGAGTAAAAGACCAAAAAGAGTGGTTTGATGGCTTCAAGTAGAAACTTATAGCAGGAGAGAGAGTGAAGAAGCTTTGTTTGAGAGTTGTTTTAGGGGTTGTGATGAGTTTGGTTGCTTTGAGTGCGGAAAATATTATCTATGTAGATGCTAACATGGATGGCAAAAGTAGTGATGGTAAAAGTTGGGAGAGTGCATACAAAGACCTCCAAGAGGCTTTGAAAGTCGCTAAAAAAGGGGATAGTATCTGGGTTGCTAGAGGGGTTTACTATCCAAGTAGAGATAGAAAGCTCTCATTTGTAATGAAAGAGGGAGTTAATCTCTATGGAGGATTTGCAGGTGTAGAAAAGGAGCTAAAAGATAGAGACTACAAGAAAAACGAAACAATCTTGAGTGGAGATATAGGTAGAGGAGATAGAACCAAAAATAGCATAACCATCATAAAAGGGGCAAATGATGCACTGCTAGATGGATTTATAGTGAGTGGTGCATACTCTAAGGATGAGTCAAGGATGCACCTACTGCCAAGTGATATTAAAAAAAACGATATGGAAGTTGGCGGAGGTATGAGAAACTTCATGGTTAGCCCAAAAGTAAAAAATGTGATATTTAAAGACAACTACTCACCAAAGGGCGGAGCAGTCTATAATGTCCAAGACTCCAATGTCACTCAAACAAGCTTTGAAAATGTAGAGTTCATTAACAACACTGCTCAAATGAGAGGTGGTGCTGTGAGTAATGATCTAGGTGCTATGCCTATTTTTATCAACTGTCTGTTTGTTGGTAACAAGAGCGAAGACAAAGGAGGTGGTCTCTACAACGATTTTGCTGCCTCTCCGATACTCATAAATGCACTTTTTGAGAACAATAGTGCCATTACTGCTGGTGCAATAGGAAATGATGGTGGCTCTTCACCGCTCCTTGTTAATGTCACGATAAAAGATAACAACGCAAGTGCGGGGCTTGGCAAAGGACTATATCAAGGCACAGGAGTAAATAACAATCCCATAGTGATAAACTCATCAATAGATAGTGTCTATAACTGGCATGAAAATATAGTTGGAAAGTATAGCTCAAAATTACCAGAAAATAGTGCTTTGAACCTATCTAGGTTTGTAGAGCTGACTGATTTAAAAGGAAGCTTTGAAAATACAGATATAAAAGCACTCCCAAATACAAAACAAGGATATAATCCAAAACTGGATGTAAACTCCCTTTTGGACAACAGAAGTATCAAAAAGCTCTTAACTCTTTACAAAAAAAATGGTGGATATGTAAGTTATAAAGAGGAGTTTACAAGACGAGTTATAAAAAGTGACAATACACTCCCTATAATCTATGTAGCTAGTGGAGGCAAAGGGGATGGAAGCTCTTGGAAATCCCCATTAGGTGACCTCCAAAAGGCTATAGACTTAGCTAATAGCAATAGTGCAGAGGTGTGGATAAGAAGTGGTATATATAAACCAAAGAAAAAACCAAACGATATTGCCGCATTTACGCTTTATGAGGGAGTGAAGCTATATGGTGGATTTGCAGGTGATGAGAGTGATAGAGATAAGAGAGATATAAAAAATAACCCAACAGTTTTAAAAGCTAAAAGTAAGGATATAGAGTATAACCATGTGATTTATGGTGCCAATTATACCACGCTTGATGGTCTTGTGATAGATGGAGGAGAGGCTAGAGGATTTAGCTATCATAACAAGGGAGGAGGGCTTATAGCTTATCACGCAGGTAAGAGTTACTCTCCATTTGATGAGAGTGGAACTGGGTTTAAAATGGAGATAAAAAACTGCATATTTAAGGACAATAAAGCCTATGAAGGTGGTGCGATATATGCTTTTAGTAAAGCAGACCTAAATATCAGCGACACAATATTTATAAACAATAGTGCAGTAAATGGCGGAGCGATTATGGATAGAGAGGGTAACAAAATCAACTGCCAAAATTGCACATTTGAAAATAACATCGCTAGCATAAGTGGTGGTGCAACATACGAAGACTATGGCTCTCACGCCCTATATCAAGATAGTAGCTTCATAAATAATAAGGCTACATACAAAGGTGGAGCTATCTATGTCATAAGCCGAGCCTCTCAGCTTGAAGGCACAGAGCTAAGTCTTAAAAATAGTAAATTTGTGAATAATAGTGCAAAAGAGGGTGATAACATATACAAAGAAGATTCAAGTACAGTAACTATGGAGCCATAGAGCTACTTTGCTTATCTTATTATCATGTATACTAGGGTAAATAACGCCATTATTTCAGAAGCATTAAGCAGACACGCTTAGAGTGGTGTGTCTGCACTTACACACAAGTACACAATGGAGCATAAAAATTTCGTATCAACCTGATAAATATACTATACAAAAAGGTAAATCTCTGACCTATTAATTTTAAATATCTTTAATCCAACACCTCTTAAACTTTGATGTGATACTATTTCATATTTGTTCAGTTTTATTTAGTTTTAAAATCCAGGGGGGCGTATTTGAAAGATATAATCGGTGAGTTAAAATCGATAGCAGATCTTGCAAGCTTGGAAGAGTTACGAGTCAAAGTCTTGGGTAAAAAGGGAGTTTTGACAAAAGAGTTTGCAGGACTAAAAGAGCTTAGTAATGAAGATAAGAAGATAAAGGCTAAAGAGCTTAATGATATAAAAAATAGCTTCTTAAGTGAGTTTGAAAAGATAAAACACGACTTAGAAGAAAAAGCTCTTGAAGAAGAGCTTCAAAAAGACAAAATAGATGTTACACTCTATAATAACATCCAAAAAAGAGGCTCTTTTCATCCTATAAATGAAACTATGTCAAAGATTATTGACTACTTTATATCTATGAATTTCTCTGTGGAGACAGGACCTTATGTGGAAGAAGACTTTTATAACTTTGAGGCACTAAATTTTCCAGAGTATCATCCTGCAAGAGATATGCAAGATACATTCTTTTTTAGTGATAAGAAGCTTCTAAGAACACACACATCACCAGTGCAGATAAGAACCATGCAAAAAGAAAAACCACCTATACGAATGATAAGTCCCGGAGCTGTTTTTAGAAGAGACTATGATCTTACGCACTCACCTATGTTTCACCAGATAGAGGGGCTTGTGGTTGATAGTGAGGATAGAATATCCTTTGCAAACTTGAAGTTTATACTTGAGGATTTCTTGACTTATATGTTTGGAGATGTAAAGGTTAGGTTTAGGTCAAGCTTTTTTCCTTTTACAGAGCCTAGTGCTGAGGTGGATATAAGCTGTATTTTCTGCGAGAGTGGATGTAGAGTTTGCTCACACACTGGGTGGCTAGAGGTGCTTGGATGTGGTATAGTTGATGATAATGTTTTTAAATCAGTAGGACTAAAAGATGTTAGCGGATATGCTTTTGGGCTAGGGATTGAGAGATTTGCAATGCTTATTAACAGAGTACCAGACCTCAGGTCGTTTTTTGAGAGTGATTTAAGACTACTGGAGCAGTTTTCATGATAGTAACTAGAAGAGGCTTGGAAGAGTTTGTAAATCTAAGCGGTATAGAAACAAAAGATTTGCTTGATAGACTAAGCTCTATTGGGCTTGAGGTTGAGAGTTTTACTAAAATAGAGTTTCCAAAAGGTGTTGTTGTAGGAAGGGTTTTAGAGTGTCAAAAACATCCAGATGCTACAAAGCTAAACCTCTGCAAAGTAGATGTAGGAAGTGAGACTCTACAAATAGTGTGTGGTGCTAAAAATGTAGCAAAAGATCAGTATGTAGCAGTGGCTAAAGTCGGCTCAATACTTCCAGATGGACTTGAGATAAAAAAGGCAAATCTAAGAGGGGTTGAAAGCTTAGGGATGATATGCTCTTCAACTGAGTTAGGACTACCAGAGATAAATGATGGGATAATGGTACTAGATAGTAGCATAGGTAGCTTTAGTATAGGAGATGAACTAAGGGATATAGAAGAGCTAAATGATGAGATAATAGAGCTTGGTATCACTCCTAATAGAGGTGATTGCTTTAGTCTTTATGGTGTTGCAAGAGATATAGCTTGCGCATACTCAAAAAACCTAAAACCAATAGAGTATAAAGAGAGAAAAGATAATGTATTAGGTATAGGTAGAACTCTTAGTGTAGGCGTAGACCAGAGGCTAGACTCATCACTTTTTTATAGAATGGTGGAGATAAAAGAAGCTAGCACTCCTTTAAAAATAGCTCTTAGATTAGGCTTTAATGGTAATCTAAAAAACTCTGCAATGGATAATCTAGTAGAGTATGCAACATATATAAGTGGTGTCATAATGAACTGCTATAAAGAGAGTGAGCTAGAGTATGATAGTGGAGATCATAAGAAGTTTCAATTAAATCTAAAAAAAGATAAAAATGGACTTGATGCACTATATGGAAAAAAGAGACTCTCACTTGTAGGATATGATAGGGAGACTGGTGGCAATAGTGATGATAGTGGAGTTTTTATCCTCGAAGCTTCATACATTGCACCTGAGATTGTCAGCAAAAAAGTAAGTAATGCGGGACTAAAAAAGAGTTCATCTATCTTTTTTAGGTCATCAAGAGGTTCAAACCCAGATCTTGGAATGGGAATGGATGAATTAGTATCTATAATACATCTACATACTGAGTCAATTATCTATTCTGGAGTGCATGAATACAGTAGTGAAAAAGAGCCAAAAACTATAAGTATAGATAGAAAAAAGATAAGCTCTATTATTGGAAAAGATTATGAAGTAGGCTATATTGGTGAAATCCTAAAAAGGCTTTGCTTTAAGATAGAAGCTACAGTAGATAGTGATACTTTTGTTGTTAGAATACCTCCTTTTAGGCATGATATAGTAAGTATACAAGATATAGCTGAAGAGATTTTAAGGTTTGATGGAATAGATGAACTGCCACCAACACCACTAGAGTTTCAAGAGAAATTCAGAGAAAGCAAAGGAGTGTTGGATTACCAAAAAAGAGAGTATTATAGAAAAAGAGCAGCTCTTAGTGGTTTTAGTGAGTGTGTTCACTATGTTTTTAGCTCTGAAATACTTGAGGAGTTTTTTGGGTTTGAGAAGATGGATGATGCATTAGCTATATCAAATCCAATAACAAACGAACTAAACACTCTAAGAAGCTCACTCCTCCCAAATATGGTAGAGTCAGCCAAAAGAAATGCAAACATAGGGCAAAAAACCATCTCACTTTTTGAGATAGGAAGAGTTTTTGATGAAAAAAGAGAGGAGAGTGAGAGGGTTGGTTTTTTGTTTAGTGGACATAGGCAAAAAGAGGCATTTCCATACCCAAAGGGTGAGGATTTAGATTTTTTCTCATTTGCAGATATGGTATCCAAATCAACACTACCCTTTAAGCTTCAAGAGATGAGTACAAAATCAAGCTATATGCATCCATATATGAGTGCCCAAATATATATTGATAACAAAAAAATAGGCTACTTAGGTAGACTTCATCCAAGTATAGAAAAGAAGTTTGAGCTTGAGAAGACCTTTGTAGCTGAGATAGATTTTGAGGCACTTAGCTTTGGTGAAGTAGTAGCAAAACCATTCCCAAATATACAGCCACTACAAAGAGACCTAAGCTTCTTAGTGGATAGCTCATTTAGTTTTGAAAGGCTAAGTAAGCTTATAGAGCCAAGTTGTGATGAGATTATAGAGAGCTTCTATCCGCTGGACATATATAGTGATGATGACATGGGAAGCAAAGTGAGCCTTACAGTGCGTTTTGTGCTTCAGCCACAAGAAAAGAGCCTAGAAGATGAGGAGATAGTAGCTATTATGGATAAGATAGTTGAGGCTACTAAAAAAGAGGGGATTGAACTAAGATGACTTCATGTAAGATAGAGAGTATTGAGGGCTTTGATGTAGAGATAGAAGCAATTGCGTCTGATAAATCTATATCCCATAGGTGTGCTCTTTTTTCACTCCTAAGTGATAAGCCTAGCCATATAAAAAACTACCTAAGAGGTGAAGATGCTCTAAACTCCCTAAAAATAGTAGAGAGCCTAGGGGCAACTATACAAGATGATGGAAAAGAGATAGTCATAACCCCACCAAAAAAGCTTCAGGAGCCTACAGATGTCTTGGAGTGTGGCAACTCGGGGACTACTATGAGGCTTTTTTGTGGGTTTTTAGCTAGTAGTGAGGGCTTTTTTGTGCTAAGTGGAGATAAATATCTTAGGCGCAGACCTATGAAAAGAGTAGTAGAGCCTCTAAGAAGTATAGGTGCAACCATAGATGGTAGAGATGGAGGGAGTTTAGCCCCTCTGGCTATTCGCGGAAAATCTCTTGAAGCCTTTGATTTTACTAGCTCCATAGCCTCAGCACAAGTAAAAAGTGCGATGATATTAGCAGGGCTAAAAGCAAAAAGTAGGTCGCTATACAAAGAGAGTGAGCTAACTCGTAATCATAGTGAGAAGATGCTTGTTGGTATGGGGGCTTCTGTTTTTAGCGAGGATGAAAAAATCGTAATAGAGCCACTAAAAAAACCTCTAAACCCACTAGATATAGAGGTTCCCTCAGACCCTTCTAGTGCTTTTTTCTTTGCAGTAGCTACGGTGTTACTTAGAGAAAGCAAGCTTGTACTAAAAAATATCCTACTAAACAAAACTAGAATTGAAGCCTTTATGGTGCTAAAAAAGATGGGTGTTAGTGTAGAGTTTGAGCTAAAGGATAGTAGATATGAAGATATAGGTGATATAAGCATCTGTAGAAAAGCCCCTCTTAAAGCAGTAGTGGTAGAAGAAAATATATCTTGGCTCATAGATGAGATACCTGCTCTTGCTATTTTGATGGCTGAGGCTGAGGGGAGAAGTGTAGTTAAAAATGCTAAAGAGCTTAGGGTAAAAGAGAGTGATAGGATAAGTGCAGTAGTAGATAATCTAAGAGCGTGTGATATAGATGTAGAGGAGTTTGAAGATGGATTTGCCATAAATGGCGGTAAACTTCAGCCCGCATTAATAGATTCAAGAGGAGATCATAGGATAGCTATGAGCTTCATGATAGCTGGACTTAAGTCCTCTATGGAGATAGATGATATAGAGTGTGTAAATACATCTTTTCCAAACTTTTTTGATCTACTAGGTGTACTTGGAGTGAAATATCAAAGGTTTGAAAAGTAGGATAGGATGAAGGTTGTACTTGCGAAAAATTTAGGATTTTGCTTTGGGGTTAAAAGAGCTATAAATATAGCTGAGGAGTTTAAAAACACTCCAACTCTAGGACCTTTGATACATAACAAAAAAGAGATAGATAGACTTCAAGAGGACTTTGGTGTAAGTGTCATAGATAGTGCTGAATTAGCCTTAGAAGAGAGCTCAGTAATAGTTAGAACTCATGGAATAGAGAAAGATAAAAGAGAGCTTTTAAAAAAAAGAGGTGTAGAAATTATAGATGCTACTTGTCCATATGTTACAAAACCTCAAAAAATATGCGAAGATATGAGTGAGGATGGTTATCAAATTGTAATATTTGGTGATATAGAGCATCCTGAGGTAAAGGGTGTGATGAGCTACTCAAAGAGCACCCCTATAGTAGTAGGAAGTGTAGAAGAGCTAAAAAGCTTAGAGTTTGATCAAAAAGTAGCACTTGTTTCACAAACTACTAAGAAAATCTCAAATTTTCTTAAAATAGTTGACCATCTTGTAAAGAAGTGTGGGGAAGTAAGGGTGTTTAATACCATCTGTAATGCTACAGCTCAAAACCAAGATGCCGCAAGAGAGCTTGCTAAAGAGAGTGATATAGTTATAGTTGTAGGTGGCAAAAACTCCTCAAACACAAAGCAGCTTCTAACTATATGTAAAGAGTATACTGATGCATATCTAGTTGAAGATGAAAGTGAGATAGAGGAGGAGTGGTTTAGAGGAAAAAGCTCTTGCGGGGTGAGTGCTGGAGCTTCTACTCCTGATTGGATTATCTCTAAAATAGTAAAAAAAATAGAGGGGTATCAATTTTAATTTTAATTTGATATAATTTGTTAACTAATTGTTTTAAAAAAGGGTGGTGTTTTATGGCAGTAGATGAGTATTTTGGTGATGAAAACTTCGAGCAGATGCTTGAGGAGTCAATGACCGAAGTTCAGGTAAATGAGCTAACAGATGGAAAGGTCGTTAGCATAACTGAAGAGTTTGTTCTAGTAGATGTGGGCGAGAAGGTCGAAGGTAGGATAAGAATAGAGGAGTTTATTGAGTGTGAAGGTGGTGAGTGTACTGTAAAAGAGGGTGATGATATATGTGTACTTGTTGTTGGAAAAAGCAGTGAGAGACCTCAGATATCTTTCAAAAAGGCTTTAAAAAAGAAACAAGTTGTTGAGTTTATCAATAAACACAAAGATGACTTTGAGGGTATGATAGTTGAGGGTGAGGTAGTTAGAAAGGTAAAGGCTGGCTATGTCGTTAGTGATGGTGAGGTTGAGTTCTTCTTGCCTAAAAACGAATCAGCACTCAAAGATGACAAAAGAAATCTAGGTAAGCGGATAAAGGCTGCTATTATTAATATAAAGCCTGAGAAGGATTCTATTATCATCTCAAGAAAAGCCTACTTTGATATCCAAAATGAAGAAAAATCCAAAAAAGTTTCACATATACTTGAAAACAGAAATGAACCCCTAAAGGGTACTGTTAAAAAAATAACAAGTTTTGGTATGTTTGTTGATGTAGCAGGAGTAGAGGGGCTTGTGCACTATAGTGAGATAAGCTACAAAGGACCTGTAAATCCTGCAAAATACTACAAAGAGGGTGATGAAGCTGTTGTAAAGGTCTTAGATTATGAAGAGAAAAAAAACAGACTATCTCTCTCAGTAAAAGCTGTATTTGGTGATCCTTGGGATGAGATAAAAGATGAGCTAGAGGTTGGTGATACCATAAAAGTTACAGTTAGCAATATAGAGCCTTATGGAGCTTTTGTTGACCTTGGGAATGATATTGAGGGCTTTTTGCATGTATCTGAAGTGTCATGGGATAAAAATGTAAAAACTCCAGCTGATTATCTAAGTGTCAATGAAGAGATAAATGTAGAAGTTATTGAGATAAGTACTGAGAAAAAAAGACTTAGAGTCTCTCTTAGAAACCTCCTTCCAAAACCTTTTGAAGAATTTAGTTCAAATAACAAGCAAGGTGATGTTATAAAAGGTGAAGTAACAACTGTTACAGATTTTGGTGCTTTTATTAAGATAGGTAGAGTAGAGGGGCTTTTGCATAATGAAGATGCTTTTTGGGAGATAGGAAAAAAATGCAAAGATGAGTTTAAAGTAGGTGATGAGGTGGAAGTAAAAATCATCAAAATAGACACTGAAAAAGAGCGTATTTCACTATCACAAAAAGAGCTAAAAGAGAGCCCAGCTGAACAGTTCTCTAAACAGTATAAGATAGATGATGTAGTAAAAGGTGTAGTTAGGGATATAAAAGACTTTGATGTGTTTGTAAGCCTTGATGAAGGTATAGATGCTCTTATTAGAAATGATGATTTATTTCCACTCAAAAAAGAGGATATAGAAGCAGGTCAAGAGATAGAAGGTATGGTAACTATGATAGATGAAAACACTAATAAGATACGACTTTCAGTCAAAAGAGCTGCTAAAGCTAATGAAAAAGAGAAATTACAAACAATCAATGATAATGAAGATAGCAAAATGACACTTGGGGATATAATAAAAGACAAAATGGATAAATGATATATCGCCTAGACTTTCTAATCTACAGTGTTGCAGGGGTGCTCTTCGCCTCTGTATTGGCGTTTTCATACTATAGTATAGTTATGGATATTACTACAGAAGAGATGGAGGAGCAGGAGTTTGACTTTACTGCTTTAAGTGATCAAGAAGAGCAAGGTAATGACTGGATTTATAAGTTAAAAAAAAGCACACCAAAGGAGTATGCTTATCCTGTATCTGAGATAGAGATAAACCTTCAAGAGAAAAAGCCTGGACTTGATGAGAGATTTTACAAGGTTGTTATTGATGAGCTTGATGGATATAAGTTTTTTTGTGTAAACCAAGTATTAAGCCGTAACAATATAAACTACTCTTTTTACAAGGAGCAAGGGCTTGTAAGGCTTGTTGTTGCCTCTCCTGATTTTAGAAGTCTAAAAAAGGTCATGGACGCCGTAAAAGAGTATGGTATTGAGTATAAAATAGAAAACTAAGGAAGAAGTGTAATGAAAAAATACAAGATTGTAGTATGTGACCATATCCATACAAAGGGTCTTGATATTCTTGATAAAGAGAGTGATATATCCCTACTTAATTTAGCTAATCTCAAAAAAGATGAGCTTCTAGAAGTTATAAGTGAAGCTGATGTAGCCATAACTAGAAGCTCTACAGATGTGGATGTGAAGTTTTTAGAGCATGCAAAAAACCTAAAAGCGATAGTTAGAGCAGGGGTTGGGGTTGATAATGTAGATATACCTGAGTGTTCGCGCCGAGGGGTTGTTGTGATGAATGTCCCAACAGCTAATACAATAGCAGCAGTTGAGCTTACTATGGCTCATCTGCTCAATGCTGCAAGGATGTTTCCATATGCACACAACCAGCTTAAGTATGACAAAGTATGGAAGAGAGAAGATTGGTATGGAATTGAGCTTAGTGGGAAGACCTTAGGTATTATAGGTTTTGGAAATATAGGCTCAAGAGTGGGAATTAGAGCAAAAGCCTTTGATATGGATGTGAAAGCTTATGACCCATATATAAAGCCATCAAAAGCCACTGACTTAGGTGTTGAATATACAACGAGCTTTGATGAGATACTTCAGTGTGACTTTATCACTATCCATACCCCAAAGAACAAAGAAACTATCGATATGATTGATAAAGATGAGATAGGTAGAATAAAAGAGGGAGCTACACTGCTAAATGTAGCAAGAGGTGGTTTATATAATGAACAAGCTCTATATGAGGCTTTAAAAAGTAAGAAAATCAGATTTGCAGGAATAGATGTTTTTACCAAAGAGCCAGCGACTGAAAATAGACTTCTTGATTTAGATAATATAAATGTAACACCTCATCTAGGTGCCAACACACTTGAATCTCAAGAAAAAATAGCTACTCAAGCAGCAGAGTGTGCACTTTTAGCAGCTAAGGGTATAGCTTTTAAAAACGCCCTAAACCTTCCTGTAAAAGAGAGTGAACTGCCACCTTTTGCAAAGCCATACTTTGAGCTAGTACAAAAAATAGGATTTTTCTTATCACAAACAAACAAGGGTGCTATCACATCTATAAAAATATCTGCTGAAGGTGAGATAGGTGAGTTTTTAGACTCTCTAGCTACTTTTGGTGCAGTAGGGGCACTTAGGTCTAGTATTGGTGAAAATGTAAACTATGTAAATGCTCAGTTTATCGCAAAAGAGCGAGGTATTGAGATAGAAACAGAGAAGCTTGCAAACAGTAGTGGATACAAGAATCTAGTAACTGTTAGACTAACAACTGATAGGGAGACTCTAAGTATCTCAGGAACTGTTTTTGGAGAGGATTGGCAGAGGATAGTTGAGATAAATGGCTTTACGATGGATATAGAGCCAAAAGGAAAGATGTTGCTTTTTCACAATACTGATGTTCCTGGAGTCATAGGTGATGTAGGAAGTATACTAGCAAAACACAAAATAAACATTGCTGACTTTAGACTTGGAAGAGGTAAGCACAACCAAGCTTTAGCTGCTATAATAGTTGATGATGAGGCAGGAAAAGATGTACTAAGAGAGTTATCATCTCTAAAAGCATGTCTTGGCATCTCATATGTTGAGATATAACCTTTGAAGGAGCAAATATGTCAAGTGTAGTACCTACTGGAGTTGAAGAGTTTTTTAACGAGGATGAGATAATTGTATCAAAAACAGATACTAAAGGTCACATCACTTATGGAAATGAGGTTTTTATCAAACTTGCAAAGTTTGATGAGAGTGAACTTCTAGGTGCACCACATAACATCATCAGGCATCCAGATATGCCAAAAGCAGTCTTTAAACTCCTATGGGACACTATCCAATCTGGAAAAGAGATAAATGCCTATGTAGTAAACCTAGCAAAAGATGGAAGCCACTACTGGGTATTTGCAAATGTAACTCCATCTTTTGACGCAGAAAACAACATCATTGGATACTACTCTGTAAGACGAGTTCCTAGTCAAGAAGTACTAAAAGAGACTATTATCCCTCTATACAAAAAACTAAAAGAGCTAGAGGATGAGGGTGGAGTAGAGAAGAGTATTGAGTATCTAACCTCTATCTTAGAAGAAGCTGGCAAGAGCTATGAGGAGTTTGTCTTCTCTTTAGAGTATGGAAAAAAACAGTAGCACTACTATGTTTGGATGAGCTTTTTAAGAACAGCCATTCTAACAGCTACTCCATTTTTGACTTGCTCTAAGACTTTGCACCTACTATCTTCTAGTACATCATCAGCTATGTCTATGTTTCTATGAACTGGTCCTGGATGTAAGATTAGTAGGTCCCTATCCCCTATTATATCTTTGGTAATACAAAAATCACTTGCATAATCCTTCAAACTAGCATATATAGGGTGTTTGTGCCTCTCTGTTTGGGTTCTAAGACTCATCAGTACATCTACATTTTGAACTACGCTTTTAAGTGAATGAGATGTCTCTAGTTTTGTTTTAGGCAGAAAGTGGGGTGGTGCGACTAAGACAACCTCTAGACCAAAGCGACTTAAAAGCTCAATATTACTATTTGCCACTCTTGAGTTTTTGATATCACCTATAATAGCAACTCTTTTTCCTTTAAGATCCTTTAGATACCTAGTGATAGTAAAAAGGTCTAGTAAAGCTTGTGTTGGATGAGCATGAGAGCCATCACCTCCGTTTATCATTGAGCAAGATATGAAGTTAGAGAGAATTCTAGGAACGCCTGCTTGAGAGTGCCTAACTACTATAGCACTAGGGTTCATAGTGTTTAGGTTAGCGGCAGTATCTGTTAGGGTTTCACCCTTTTTTGTAGAACTCCGTGAAACATCAAGGCTTACAACACTAGCTCCTAGCATTTTTGCCGCTATCTCAAAGCTTGAAAGAGTTCTTGTGGAGTTCTCAAAAAATATAGTTATAACTATCTTTCCTACTAGGTCGTTTCTAGGCTTTTGATCAAGATAGCCTTGGGCCTCTTCAAAGAGCCTCCATATCTCTTCAGTACTAAAATCACGCGTATTGATAAGATGTTTTGTCATAAAAAGTCCTAAGAGTTTTATTAACTTAGTATAGCTTTTATCTGAAAATAACTGCCTTAAACCCAAGTAAAGAGACTTTAGTTTTGCATATGAATTTCATCATCCACCTAACCAAACCCCACTAGGGAGTAAAGGATAGAGGAGGTGATGGAGTAGAAAGATAGTGTGTTAATCCTCATTAAGCTTTTTTAAGTGCTTTTATAATCTCTTGAAACATCTCAGGCATGGCAGAAGGGTCAGTGGCTGTAATTATATTTTTATCAACAGTAACTGGTTTTTCTGTATGAACTCCTCCTGCATTAGTTATATCATCTTTTATAGAGGGAAATGATGTAAGCTCTCTTCCCTTGCAAACTCCCGCCGAAACCAGCACCCAAGGACCATGACAGATAGCTCCAATAAGCTTTTTGCTCTTATCCATCTCTTTTACAAAGTCTGTTATTTTTTTGTTTGTCCTTAGCTTATCTGGGGCATATCCTCCCGGAATGAAGAGGAGATCATAGTCACTACTTACTACATCATCTATTGACTTTTTAGCCTCAAAAGTACCACCCTTTTTCCCATGAACCTTCTTTTTATCCTGAGATATAACATCCACCTCATACCCCTCCTCTAAAAAGCGATAGTAAGGGTATAAAAACTCAATATCTTCTACCATATCTTCTACAAATAGTGCTACTCTTAGCATATAATCTCCTTTTTTGCTTTTACACAGAGGATACCAGCTGTAGTAGATAGTGTCAAGAGTGAAGAAACTAGGTAGCTGTATATAAAATAAGAATTAAACCACCTTATGTATGATAAAATATCCACCTTAAAACATATAGAGGGTTATAAATGAATTTAGCAGTTATTGGGACAGGTTATGTTGGGCTAGTAAGTGGTGCTTGTTTTGCTGAGATGGGCAATAGAGTTGTATGTGTAGATGTAGATGAAAAAAAGATAGATGGTCTAAAAAATGGTGTAATTCCAATATATGAACCAGGACTTGATAGAATAGTTAGCAAAAATTATGAAGATAAAAGGTTGATATTTACCACTGAGCTAAAAGAGGCCTTGCAGAAGTGTGAAATAGCTTTTATAGCAGTTGGAACCCCTATGGGAGAGGATGGAAGTGCTGATTTGAAGTATGTTTTAATGGTTGCTAAAAGTATTGGTGAAAATATGCAACAACCGCTTATTGTAGTAGATAAATCAACCGTTCCAGTAGGAACTGCTGATAAAGTTAGAGTTGCTATAAAAGAGCAGTTAGATAAAAGAGGAGTTGATATAGAGTTTGATGTGGTTAGCAATCCTGAGTTTTTAAAAGAGGGTGATGCTATTAATGACTTTTTAAAGCCTGATAGAGTGGTTATTGGCGCTGATAAAGAGAGTTCATTAGAGACTTTAAAAGAGCTTTATGCGCCTTTTACAAGGTCTCATGAGAGATTTATAGGGATGGGTGTTAGAAGTGCTGAGATGACAAAGTATGCTGCAAATGCGATGCTTGCTACAAAGATAAGCTTTATGAATGAAGTGGCAAACATCTGTGAGAGAGTTGGAGCTAATGTAAATGATGTAAGAGTTGGTATAGGTAGTGATAGACGAATTGGTTATAGCTTCATCTATCCAGGATGTGGATATGGTGGAAGCTGTTTTCCTAAAGATGTCAGAGCATTAGAAAAGCTATCACTTGATGCAGGGTTTGAGCCTAAGGTGATAAAAGCTGTCCAAGAGGTCAATGAGTTTCAAAAAACAGTTATTCCAAGTAGGATAGTAAAGGCTTTTGGAGATGATCTAAGTGGTAAATCCTTTGCTATTTGGGGTCTTAGCTTCAAGCCAGAGACTGATGATATGAGAGAGGCTAGCTCTGTTGTTATTATTAACGCCTTAGTAAGTAGGGGTGCTAAAATCAAAGCTTTTGATCCTCAAGCTATGGAGGATGCAAGAGAGTTTTATCTAAAAGAGGTAGAAGGGGTTGAGTTTTGTGAAAACAAATATGATGCGCTAAATGGCTCAGATGCTATGATACTTGTAACAGAGTGGAAGGAGTTTAGAAGTCCTGATTTTTATGAGATTAAGCAGAGACTAAAAACCCCAGTTATTTTTGATGGTCGAAACCAGTACAAAAGTGAAAAACTAAAAGATTTAGGCTTCCAGTACTACCAGATTGGTGTATAACCCTTAGGATTTAGGAACACTATTTGCATCTAGCTCCCTAAAAACTAGGGGGCTATGATGGAAGTAGGTGCTAGTTCAAACTCTTTAGACTACACTATAGAGAAACAGTATTTTGATGGAAGGCGTAATGAGCCTGAAAGTAGTGTTGAAAAGATAAAGCAGAACATTAAAAACAGAGATGAGGAGAGTTCAGATCCAGAAGTTATGCAGATGATATCTCAATTAACTGGATTAGGACAGAAATTAGATATTGCTATATAAGGTTGTTGATGAGATTTAACCCCTATCCTTTTGAAAGACTTGCAAAGCTACTTGAAGATAGATGCCCAAATCCTAGAGAAGAGCTAATATCTCTTGCTATAGGAGAGCCACAGTTTCAAACCCCAGAATTTATACTCCAGGAGATAGAAAAGTATGCAGATGAGTTTAGTAAATATCCAAAAAGCTCAGGTGAAGAGTTTTTAAAAGAGTCCATACTAGGCTTTATAAAAAGGCGTTTTGCTCTTAGTCTTGATATGAAAAACATCATACCTACTTTTGGAACTAGAGAGGTGTTGTTTAATCTCCCCCAGTTTCTATGTAGTGATATAGCAGAGCCAAAAATAGCCTTTACAAATCCCTTTTATCAGATATATGAGGGTGCTGCTATTGCCTCAAAAGCCAAGATAGAGTTCATAGGCGTAGCTAGTAGTTTTGAGTCTTGTAAAGAGTATTTAAGAGATGTTGATGTGGTGATACTGAACTACCCAAACAATCCAACTGGTGAGGTCTTAAGTAAAGATGAGCTAAAAGAGTGGGTTAGGGGAGCTCATGATTTTGGATTTGTGCTGATAAATGATGAGTGCTACAGTGAGATATATCAAGATATAAAGCCAGTCTCTATACTTGAGGCTTCATATGAGCTATATGGTGAGTACAAAAATGTGATTGCCATCAACTCATTATCAAAAAGAAGCTCATGTGCTGGGTTAAGGGCTGGTTTTGTAGCAGGAGATAGTGAGATATTAGAGAGCTATATGCGATATAGAACTTATGTAGGATGTGCTCTACCTCTTCCTCTACAAAGAGGTGCCGCTAAAGCATGGAGTGATGATGTTCATGCAGAGGAGATAAGGAAAAAGTACTCCTACAATATGAAAGAAGCAAGCAGAATACTAGATATTAAAACCTCTGAGGCGACTTTTTATCTTTGGCTGGATGTTGGAGACGATTTAGCATTTTGTAGATATGCTTATGAAAACTACAACTTAAAGCTTCTTCCGGGATCATATCTAGGAAGACTTGGAGCTGGAGAGGGTATGATAAGAGTTGCTCTTGTGTATGAAGGTGAGCTTATGGATGAGGGCTTAGATAGACTAAAAAAATCAATTGAAAATGTTATAGATAGGAATTAAATATTATGAATATACATTTTGTGGGTATAGGTGGTATAGGGCTTTCAGGGATTGCTAGATTTTTGCAAAATGACGGACACAGGGTTAGTGGCTC
>CAZAFM010000012.1:0-35300 GCA_964484395.1 uncultured Campylobacterales bacterium
AGTATGCCATATGGAGAAGCTTTAGAGTCTCTACATCTGTAATGGTTGCATTTAGCTTGTTTTGGTCTAGCTTGAAGTCCATTACGCTATCTAACATTTTAGTATGTGCTGTTACTTTTGTGTTTGTAGGATTTTTGTCTATATCACCTGTGATGGTGCTACTCCCTCTTAGTTTATGACCTATAGCAAAGTATAGAGCACCAAAGTCTTTTATAAGAGCTCTGTAGTCACTCTTGATAGAGCCATTACTTATTTTAAAGACACTCTTTTTTGTCTGCAAGTTTGCTATGTTTGAGTCTACATCTACTTTTGAGATAACCTCATCGCCACTAAGGGTTGTATCTACATGACCTTTATATGTTATAACAGGAGGTCTATGCTCAAACTCAAACTGCTTTTGGAGTACATCTCTATCTACACTTCCACTCTTAATATCTGTCTTTATAGTCCCTGCTAGTTTACCCATCTCTAAGGAGCTTAGTTTTGCATCTATGTCTATTTTTCCATCACTGTAGTGAGGTTGCTCAACCATATATAGAAGAGCCGCTATGTCTAAGTCTTTGATAGTAGCATCTAAAGAGGCTGGTTTGAACTCTTTTAGATTTGCTTTGATGTTTGTATCACCTTTTGCTAAGATCCCACTTGAAGTTATATCCATGCTTTTATCATCTCCAACAGCTTTACCTTTTAGTGATAGAGCACCTCTTAGAGGGGCGTTTGTGATAGGCTTGAAGGCTTCAAGTTTTTCTACATCTATGTTGTAGTCTAGGTCTATATAGGAGCTAAAAGGAAGTGCCGAACCTTTTATATAGACTTTTGCAAGGTTTGAAAGGAGGTTGTAGTCTATAAGTGCTCTATCTCCATCTAGTTTTATCTCTGCATCAGAGGTAAAAGTTGTCGCAGGTATGGTGACATTGAAATCTCTTTTCATTATGGATTGGCTTATAGTCCCTTTGTTTATGTTTATATTGGCATAGCCACTCATATTTTCTGCTGCAAGTATATCTATATCACTTTCTAGGTTTACTATTGCACTAGCATACGCTGGTTTCCCTAGTAGGGCTAGAAGTTCTTCAAGTTTTAGGTCTTTTATGCTTACAACAGCTTTTGCGGGTTGTTTATTTTTGACAGTGATATCATATGTTGTACTACTTGATGCTATATCACTTTTTCCATCTACAACTAGCTCATCCATATCTCCTTTGATGCTTCCATCCATATTTAGAGTACCTTTTAGAGGTTGCTGTGTTAGGCTACTTAGTGCTTCTAGGTTTGTAAGAGAGATATTGTAGCTTGCCTCTAGTGATTGAGAGATAAGTGAATGATCACCTTTTGCCTTGATTGTATTTTTGGGTGTTAATTCTAGTTCTATATCAAAACTCCCAAACCCAAGTGTAAAAACATTTAGCTTAGCACTATTTAGCTGTGTTGCTTTTTGTATCTCTTTTTCTATGTATGGCTTAACCAGAGCATTTCCAGGAGGTGTAAAAAGCAACACATATAGAGCAACTATCAAAACTACCAATATACCAATAATCCAAAACAACCACTTCATTTTCACTCCCATTTAATGTATTGTGTTGATATATTATCAAATTGATATTTAAAGTACATTCCTCAAAGATACAAAATTGTAATATATCTACTACTAGGTGTATAAAAAAAATACAACAAAAAAGTGGTTATCTAAACATTTTCTAGTATCATACACTCATTACTTCATAAGGAGCAGTTTTGCTAAAGGGCTTTGCAACAAAAGAGGGTACTACTAGAGTGGCTGAGCGAACAAAAAGTAGTGATGATTTTTATAAAGAGGGAGATGGGCTTCTTTTTTCATCTATATCTTTAGGTGGTTTTGCACCTGAGGCTTATAGAGAGGAGAACTATATCTACTCTTTTAAGGATAGCTTTCTTGAAGCCATCAAGCAAGGGTGCAACCACTTTGTTACAGCTCTTAGCTACCGCTATACAAAAACAACTCAAGAGCTAGCAGAGGCTTTAGGTGAGGCGTTTAGAGCTGGTCTTTTAAAAAGAGATGAAGTTATTATCTCTGAAAAAGCAGGTTTTATACCCCTTGCATATCCTTTCCCAAAAAACCCATACAGATGGATACAAGAAGAGCTGGTAGATACAAATATCTGTACAAAAGAGGATGTTGTAAGTGATCAGTACTGTATTGCACCTGAGTTTATAGAGTATAGTTGTGATAGAAGTAGAGATATACTTGGGGTTGAGACTATTGATATTTTTTATATACAAAACCCAGAGTTTATGCTTGGTTTTTTGGATAGAAAAGAGGTTTTAAAAAGGCTAGAAAAGGCTTTTAAAAGGTGCGAGGAGCTTGTTAAAAAAGGTAAGATAAAAAGATATGGTGTAGCTACATGGAATAGCTTTATGTATGAAAAAGACAATTTAGAGTATCTAAGTCTAAAAGAGCTTCTTGATATGGCAAAAAAAGTAGGTGGAAAAGAGCACTCTTTTAAGTATATACTTTTTCCATATAACCTAGCAAAAGTTCAAGCTGCCACTATGAAAACCCAGAGAGGTAAAAATGGGGATGTGAGTATTTTTGAAGCAGCAAGTGAGCTTGGAGTAGAGATGATAGGAGTCTCTCCTTTTTTAAGAATGAATCTGTTTAAGGCTCCTTTTGGAGAGAAGTTTAGGGCTCTATGTGGTGAGGTTGCTATGAGTGATATTCAAAGAGCTCTGCAGTTTGCAAGGTCAAATGGATTTACAGTGACAACAGTGTTTAGCTCGACAAAAAAAGAGCATATAGAGCACAATTTTGAGCTAAAAGATATTCCAAAAATAAGTAGCAATAACTATGCAAAAATATTTTCAATATAAAGGTAAAAAATGCTCTTTGATATAGTAATAGTAGGTGGAGGAATAGCAGGCTTTAGTGCAGCTCTTGAAGCAGCAAATAGAGGCTCAAAAGTAGCCATAATCTCTAAAGGAAACTTCTTTAGGTCAAATAGTGCATTAGCTAGTGGTGGAATAAATGCAGCCTTAGGAAATGAGGAAGAAGACTCAGCAGAAAACCATATAAGTGACACTCTAAAAGGCTCTGCAGGTTTAGGAGATAAAAAAGCTGCTAAAATTATGTGTGAGCAGGCTTTGCAAAGTATAGATAAGCTTGAGTATCTAGGAGCTAACTTTGATAAAAAAGACAATAAGATAGCTCAACGACCCTTTGGTGGAGCAGGTAAAAAAAGAACATGCTATGTCGCTGATAAGACAGGTGGAGCAATAGTTCAGACATATATGAGAAACCTAAAGGGTCATGAAAATCTAACCTTCATAAGTGACTATATGTTACTAAATATCATCAAGTATAAAGATGAGATAGCAGGTATTACAGTTCTAAATAAAAAAGATTCAACCACAAATGTTATAGCTACCAAGTCTCTAATACTTGCAACTGGTGGATATGCTGGGATATATCATGGATATAACACTAACACTCCTGATTCTACAGGAGATGGGATAGCAGTAGCACTTAGGGCTGGACTTGAAGTGAAAAACTGTGAGTTTGTTCAGTTTCATCCTACTGGTTTTGCAAAAAGTGGACAGCTAGTAAGTGAGGCTGCTAGAGGTGAGGGCGGCTTTTTGGTGAATGAAAAAGAGGAGCGCTTCACTGATGAGCTTCAAACAAGAGATAAGCTAGCCCGTGCCATAGCAGAGGAGATAAAAAACGGACATAAAGTCTATATAGACCTAAGACATCTTGAGCCTGAATTGATAGAAAAAAAGCTTCCTTCACTCCAAAAATCAGCCCTTATGCAAGGTGGTGTAGATATAACCAAAGAGCTCCTAGAGATAAAGCCAGTAGCCCACTACTGTATGGGTGGCATACCTGTAAACTCTAAATGTCAAAGTGAGCTAAAGGGAGTATATGCTTGTGGTGAGGTTGCTTATACTGGAGCTCATGGAGCAAACAGACTTGGTGGTAACTCTCTTCTTGAAGCAGATGTATTTGGTGCAATCGCTGGAAGAGAAGCATCTGCTTATTCTTCTAAGAGAGATTACTACCCCATAGACTATGAGCTTGTAGCAAAAGATATGAACCTAGTTGAGCACATCATAAATGGTGAAAATCTATACAATATTACAAGTATAAAAAAGAATTTAGGGCGTACTATGTATGAAAATGTAGGTATTTTTAGGACTGAAGATACTCTTTTAAGAGGGTTTGACTACATCAAGTACCTAAGACGCTTAACAGTAAATCTTCACTGTACTATAAAAGAGAGAGAGTTCAATATGGAGCTTCCTGCTATTTTGGAGCTTAGAAATATGCTTTTAGTTGCTGAAGCTACAACTATGTCAGCTCTAAAAAGAGAGGAGAGTAGAGGGTCTCATTATAGGATAGATTATCCAGAGATGAGTGATAAATTTGCAGCTCCTTCAGGTATCAAGGAATTAAGAGATGGTTATCTTAAGATTGAATTTGAAAAAGGAGGGGTTCTAACAGCTATTAGAAAGTTTTTGAAAAATTAAAATCTATATATAAGGAGACTAGAATGGCAAAAGTAATGTTAAGTCAAAGGGATGGAAAACTAAACTTCTATGTACCCAAAAAAGACCTAGAAGATGTAGTGGTTGAGATAGAGTTTGATAGTGATGAGAAGTTTGGTGGTGAACTAACCCTAGCTAATGGTCAGAAGTGGTTTATAGAACCAAAAGAGAAAAAGATACCTAGTGAAATGAATGCTAAAAAAATAAGTGATTAGAAGGAAGTTGTAGTGGCTAAAGCTAATATTTGTTCATTTTGTGGTAAAAAAGAGCAACTAGTAGATAAGCTTTTTGTAAGTGACCTTGAGTGCTCTATATGTAATGAGTGTATAGGTCAGCTAAAGAGTCTAATTGAGAGTGAAGAGGAGAGTAAACTCCAAGATGACTTTAGCTTTGGTATTCCAAAACCAAAAGAGATAGTAGAGTTCCTAAATAGTTATGTAATAGGCCAAGAAGAGGCAAAAATGATACTTGCAGTTGCTCTTTATAATCACTACAAAAGAATAGAGTATCCTCAAAGTTCAGGTATTGAGCTTCAAAAGAGTAATGTTTTGCTAATTGGACCTACTGGTTCTGGGAAGACACTTCTTGCTAGTTCACTAGCTAAGATTATGAGTGTGCCCTTTGCTATAGCTGACTCTACTGCTCTAACTGAGGCTGGATATGTAGGGGAGGATGTAGAGTCTATACTCTCTCGCTTACTAGCAAGTGCAAACTTTGATATAGACAGAGCACAAAAAGGGATAATCTACATAGATGAGATAGATAAGATAAGTCGCAAGGGTGAGAGTGCAACAATAGGTAGAGATGTTTCAGGTGAGGGTGTACAAGAGGGTTTGTTAAAAATACTAGAGGGTGCGGATGTATATGTACCTATGAAAGGAAGTAGAAAAAACTCAAGTACAGAGACGGTGCTTGTAAACACAAAAAACATACTATTTATCTGTGGTGGGGCATTTGTAGGACTAGGTGAAGCTAGGGAAGAGATAAAGATGGGCTTTAACCAAGAATCAAAGAATGAGGAAGAGAGTTTTGAGCAAAAAGAACTTATAAAGTATGGGATGATACCTGAGTTTGTAGGCAGGATACCAGTAGTGGCAAGGCTAAATGCTCTAAGTGTAGATGATATGTTAAAAATCCTAAGAGAGCCAAAAAACTCCATAGTAAAGCAGTATGAGGTGTACTTCAAACTAGATGGAGTGGAGCTTGAGTTTAGTAATGAAGCTCTAAAAGAGGTAGCAGAGCTAGCACAAAAAAGAGGAATAGGAGCTAGAGGATTAAAAAGTATCTTGGATAAAAGGATGCTAAAGCTACTATATGAGATACCATCTATGAGTAACTTAAAAAAATGCCAGATAACAAAAGGTTTTTTTAAAGAGGGAAGAAATGCGCGTTTTGTGTATTCTAAGAGCTCTAAAAGGAGTGAAAAATGAAGTGCGAAACTAGCAACCTAAGCTGTGAGGAGTGCATCCCTTTTAAAGAGCTTAAGGTTCTTTATGAGATATCCAGAGCACTCAGCTCAACTGCAGAGCTTAAGGACTCTATTGGAAAGTCACTTGGTATTATAAAGGAGTACCTAAGTCTTGAAAAGATAGTTGTGTATGAGTATTCAGTTGATGATGAGTGGCTTGATGCTATAACTTCAGCAGGTCTTACTAAGACTGAAGAGATGAGGTCGTGCTACAAAGTAGGTGAGGGTGCTACAGGGATGGCGGCCAAAAGCAAAGAACCAATAATAGTAGAAAATATCCATAATAATGTACTTTTTCTAAATAAAAGTGGCTCTAAAAGCAGAGATGAGATATCTTATGTAGCTGTACCTATCTTGATAAAAGACGAGCTTTTAGGTGTACTTGGGGCTAGATTAAGTAAGGATGCGAAGATAGACTTTGAGGAGACTATCAAGATACTAACTATTGTTTGCTCTTTACTATCTCAGGTAATATACACAAACCATCTTCTAAAAAAAGAAAAAAAGCACTTACGGGAAGAAAACAAGTTCCTAAAAGAGGAGATACTAAACCAAAAAAGTGAAGGTGGTATCATAGGGGATAGTCCTAAGATAAAGGCTGTTTTTGATGTGATAAGTAAAGTAGCTAACTCAAAAGCTACTGTTCTTATAAGGGGTGAGACAGGGACTGGAAAGGAGCTAGTAGCAAAGTCTATACACGCCCAAAGCAAAAGAAAAGAGAAGCCATATATTAAGCTAAATTGTGCAGCTATTCCTGAAAGCTTGCTAGAATCAGAGCTTTTTGGGCATGAAAAAGGAGCTTTTACAGATGCTAGAGAGCTTAGAAAAGGTAGGTTTGAACTAGCTGATGGAGGGACACTTTTTTTAGATGAGATAGGCGATATAAGTGCGGCTTTACAAGTGAAGCTTCTAAGAGTCTTACAAGAACAAGAGTTTGAAAGAGTAGGTGGAAGTAAATCAATTAAAGTAGATGTAAGAATAATAGCCGCTACAAATAGAGACTTAGAAGGGATGGTTGAGAGCGGAGAGTTTAGGGAGGATCTTTTTTATAGGTTAAATGTTATACCTTTAGAGCTGCCTCCTTTGCGAGAGAGGGATGGAGATATAGAAGCATTAGCTCAATATTTCTTAAAAATCTTTAATAAAATACATGCTAAAAACATCTCTCTTAATAGTGCAACTATACAAATTCTATCTTCATACGCTTGGTATGGAAACATTAGAGAGCTTGAAAATACTATGGAGAGGGTTGTGTTGCTAAGTAGTGATGGTGAGCTTGATGAGGAACTTCTAAAAAATATGCTTCCAGGTCTAAAAGAGAGTAAAGAGGTTAAAAAAATACTAAAAGCTAGTGATATAGAGAAGCTTGAAAAATCCTCTATACAAGAAGCGTTAAATGAGTGTGGTGGTGTAAAACAAAAAGCTGCTAAACTACTAGGTATCACTCCTAGACAGATTGACTATAAGATGAAAAAGTATAATATTTCAGAGTAGTACCGTATACATATATAAAGATATATTGATATATTTATGATACAATTCCTGTAGAACCAAAAAAGCAGGAGTTTATATGTTTGACTGGCTGGAGTCTTGGAGTGGAAGTCTTGTTTTTGGAGTTTTTGGACTTCAGGGCGGAACTCACTTGGGCGATGCGCTACACTTTTTTGTATATGATACTATCAAGATTTTTATCCTTCTTATAGGTATTATCTATATTGTGACACTTCTTAGAAGCTACTTTCCAGTTGAAAAAGCAAGAGCATATATCGCAGGGAAGCATAAACTTACCGGGCATGTGCTAGCGGCTATTTTTGGAGTAATTACTCCATTTTGTAGTTGCTCTGCTATTCCTCTTTTTTTGGGATTTCTTCAAGCTAGGATACCTCTTGGTGTGACTTTTAGTTATCTTATCTCAGCTCCTCTTAGTGATGCTGTTGTTATTGCACTTTTGCTTTCACTTTTTGGATGGAAAATAGCACTACTTTATGTAGGAGTAGGTCTTTTGATAGCTATAGTTGCAGGACTTATTATAGGAGCTATGAACTTAGAAAAAGAGATACTTATAGATGTAAAACCAGTTGGTGAAGTAAGTTATACAGAAGAAAAGATGCTCTTTGTTAATAGATTAAGAGAGTCTTGGGAGTACACGGCTGATATATTTAAAAAGATATATCTATATGTGATAATTGGTGTTGGTATAGGTGCTTTTATCCATGGGTATGTGCCAGCTGATTTTATTTCAAAGTATGCAGGTGGAGATATATGGTATGCACCTATTGTAGCAGTTGTTATGGGTATTCCTATGTACAGTAATGCTGCTGGAATTTTGCCACTTGTTGAGGTTCTAACCCAAAAAGGGATGCTTCTAGGAACAGCACTTAGCTTTATGATGGCAGTAGTAGCGCTAAGTCTTCCAGAAGCGATGATACTAAAAAGAGTTCTAAGTATCAAGCTTATTGGGATATTTTTTGGTACAGTTGGATTTGGAATACTTATAGTTGGGTATCTGTTTAATGCAATTTTATAAATCAAAGGAGATTCTATGAGGTTAGAGATATTAGGAACAGGGTGTGCGAAGTGTAAAACACTTGAAGAAGTAGCAAAGAAGGCGGTTTCAAAAGTTGGTGGCTTTCATGAGGTGGTAAAAGTAGACGATATTGCCAAAATTATGGAGTATGGTGTAATGAGTACGCCAGCACTAGTTATAGATGGTGAGGTAAAATCAAGCGGAAAAGCTCTAAATGTAGAAGAGGTTATAGAGCTGATGGGTGGGGCTAAAGGTAGTGATTTGGGTGAAGAAAAGTGTGGGTGTGGTGGTAAGTGCTAGTAGTTAGATTTGTTTTAGGAGTTTTGCTTCTTTCATCTGTTCTTTTTGCTGATAAGCTTGCTTCAAAAGATTTTGGCTTATATCTAGAGTCTTTTGACCTACAAGAGCGGAAAAATATGAAAGCAAAACTTATAGAAGCACTAGTGATGATAGAAGAAGGAGAGGCTGTTTTGATTGATATACGGTTTCCTGATGAGTTTCTTGCATGGAATATGCCTTTTTCTAAAAACATCCCTCTTGATGAGCTTCCAGATAGACTTGATGAGCTTCCAAAAGATAAGCTTATCATCACGGCTTGCCCACACAATGATAGGTCAAATATAGCAAGACTGTATCTAACCATGAAAGGCTATAATGCAAAATATCTGAGTGATGGACTACTAAAAGCTGCTGAGTTTTTACGAGGTGAAAATGCTGTTGAGTTTATAAAAGAGTATAGGAAGTCTCATAAGTAGATGGAGCAGTATGTACTTGAGCTTCTAAACTCAACTAGTTTTATCTGGCTTTTCTTAGGAGCGCTTGGTGCTGGAGCACTTACTAGTTTAGCTCCTTGCTCACTCCTAGCAGTTCCGCTTCTGGTTGGAAGTGCCATAGGGCTTAGTCGTGATATCAAAGAAGAGCAAAGAGTAAGATTTACATTGATATTTTCATCTCTTTTTGCTTTTGGGGTTGTGATAAGCTTCTCTATTTTAGCCTATCTTGTGGCAAAGCTTGGAATGTTTCTATCAGTTGCTCCATTTTGGGCATACATACTTGCTGGGATTTTAGCGCTTCTGTTTGGGTTTTATTCACTTGGACTTCTAGGTGAGATGGATAAAACAAGGATGTTTCAAAAGCTTCTCAAACTGAAGTTTTTTGGAGTGTTTTTAGTAGGAGTAGTTTTTGGGCTTGTTAGTACTCCTTGTGCTTCTGCTCCACTTGTGGCTATTATATCTTTAGCTTCCAGTCTTGGGAGTGTTGAGGCGTATATACTAGTGCTTGTTTTTGCATTTGGTCACTCTATTTTGCTCCTCATAGCAGGGGCATCAGTTGGTTTTACTCAAAAGGTTACAAGCAACAGAGCGATTAATATTTTCTCCTCACTTCTTACAAAGTTTTTTGCTTTTGTTTTGATTGCGGTGGCTTTTTATCTATTTTATCAAGGATGGTTGGGATTATGAGATATTTACTTATAGGATTAGTGGTGATTTTTATGCTGAGTGGATGTGAGGATAAGCCTACAAAAGCTGATGTAGCTTCAAAGAGTGAAGTTTTAGCAAAAATAGGCTCAGAACCTATGGTACTTGAGATAGGGGCTAGTAGCTGCACAGCCTGCATAGATATGAAAAAGAAAATAGACGCTCTAAAGTCTCAAAACACAGAGTTACCAATATACATAGTGGATGTGTATGAAAACAAAAAAGTTGTTGATATGTTTAAAATACAGATGATACCAACACAAGTAGTACTAAACTCTAAAGGCAAAGAGGTACATAGAAATGTAGGCGGAGTAAGTAGCGAGAAGCTACTAGAGTTTGTAGATATGGCAAAGGAGTAAAGCTCTAAATCTTTAATCTACCTACCTACCAATTCTCTTTTGGATGTTTTTTGCCATGATATAAAATATTAAATAAAGTAGCCTGTCCCCTTTTTCCAAAATCAATAGAGGATATAGATTATGCAAACTTTATCAGTGCAGATACAAGATGATTATATGCAGCAGTTTATGAATTTTGTAAAAAATAGTCATTCAAAGATAACTGTTTCAAAAGATAAAAACTTGGAGTTTGACCCATATTTTTATGAAAGAAAAAAAGATTTAGAGCAAATCATCGAAGATTCTGAAAATGGCACAATAGAGTTGCTATCTCAGGAGCAATACGACAAAGAAATGCAAATTTTCTTCAAAGATTTAAAAGCTAATGCAAATCTTTAGAACCAGATTATACAAAACTCAACTACTAAGAATTTTAAAACACATAGCAAAAGATAAAATAAGTGCAAGTGAAAAATTTCATACTGACTTAGAACAACAAATAAACAATCTAACGCACTCTCCATATAAATGTAGACAATCTTTTTACTCAGAAGATGAAAATGTAAGAGATTTGATATTTATGAAAATAAAATTAGCATTTTGAAAATCTTCAATAAAAACAAACCTAAAGCAGACATACATAACAAAACATAGTAGCCAATAAATTGATTCATCGACTCATTTTAAATATTATCAAAATTACAAAGAAAAACTTTGGCAATACCACCGCTGCAAAAACAATTAGCACAACAACAGATTGAATATTAATGACATTTGATAATGATTTGATGAAATGGAAACTGTATTGGCCTAATCAGCATCAAAAATTCTTTAGTTATGACAGTCTGAGCCCTAAAACTGAAATCAAAGAGTTGTTACAAGAGGTAGATGAAGATCCGACCTGTATCTTTTGGGGATGATTTTTCCAATACAATATAGTGCATTTACACCTCTCATGTAATAAGAAATGCCTGGTAGATAAGAGTATACAATGAAAAAGTAGCCTGTCCCATATGCCATGTAAGACACCTCTAATAAATTTAACATAATGTAGGTTTATTACGATATTGGCATAATATACATATATTATGTACTATTATCATCTAAATTTCGGTAATAAACATACATAAAGATTGTATCAAAAAATTAAAATTTATTTAAAAAATATGGCAAACTGCAATGTTTTTTATATTAATATATTCACTAATGCTTTATTTAAGGTGTTTGTCGTTATTTTGATATACGACATTTTTTATGTATGTTATTTGTTGATTTTCAGGGTGTTTTATATATAATGTATGTTCAATAAATAGTTAGGCATAAGGAGAATATTAATGTTCAAAATAATCGCAAGTTTATTGTTAGTAGTAATTTCATTGTTTGGAAATGACAAATTTTCTGATAAAGATATGAAAAACTACGTGAATTTAATTTTAGAAGACAAACAAAAAGTATATACAACCTCAGAATTAGTTAAAAGTTTGTTTGGAATACAAGCACGAGATGAATTTGAAACAAAAAATAAATATGAAGATAGAGTTAGTAAGATTTTAGGTAATGGTATATTTTTTGTTTATAAAAAAATAGACAAGGTAGAATACAATATTGATACAAAAGTAATGAAATTCTACACACCATTACAAGGTGGAAATACTTGGGAAAATGAAAAACCAAATAATGAACTAATAAAAAAAGGCTATACAGGGGTTATATTAGAATTGGATTTTAATAATAATGCATTCCCTATTGTAGAAAAAATGAAATTTGCAAAAAACAAATATTCATATCCTTATGCTTATGTAAGTATGACTGTAAATGAAGCAAAAACAATCAAAACACAAACAAATACATTTTTGCAAATTATAGCAGTTAAGGTTACTCCTGAAAATATATTAAAACGAAAGACAAGAGATAGTCATGGAACTGTAAATGGAAAAAATTATTTAGACCTGTGGGCAGAAGTGCCAATGAAAGCCATTGGTACAGCAATTATTTCTTTAAATCCTAAAAAAACTATATTTGCTTTCGGAAAAAATTAGTATAAAAAATGAAAAGTTTTCTAGAGTTTTTAAAAAGATATGAAAAAGAGTTGATAAGTTCTTTTTTAACTATTATATCAATATGTATAGGTGGCTTTTTAACACTTTATGGAACACATCAAACTATAGAAAGTCAATTCAAGCTAAAAGAACAAGAGTTACAATTTCAAAAAGAAAAAATGATTTATGAATTAAATCATCAAAACAAAATAAAAACCTTTACAGATTTTTCTTTTTATAATGACCAACTCTATGCTACAATCTCCCAAATACAAGAGATAACTAGAAAAACAGCTGATATAAAGATGAGACTTGATGAAGAGATAATTAAAAATAATAGTGAAAATATCAGGCAATATCAATATTTACTTTTAATATCAATAAATAACAATTTTGAAATGTTAAAAAAATTGGAAGAAGAGTTAGAAAAAAGTCAAAAACAGTTAAAATTTAACTTTTATAACTTACTTCCTTATATCCCTAATGAAAATAAAAGAAAAGAATTTACTGAAATGTACAAACAAAATAACCAATATTACAGTAGTTCTATATCAAATTTAAATTTTATTATACAAGACATAAATTCTTTTATTGGAATAAAATCTTTTAAAATAGATAGAAAAGAGTTTTTGCAGACTGCTCATAAAAACTTTTTATTAAATAAACCTGTACTGGATTCACTTTCTAAAAATATTATATCTTTAAATTCGTATTTAGAGGATTTTATACAATCATACGATAAAATAAAGGAATTATTATTAAAAGAATTGTTTTTTAAAAAAAAAGGAGATAAATAAAATGGCAATAATTTCTATGTTTTATGGGATAATAATCTCAATGTACTATTTTGACAATAAGCAACACAAAACACCGCACATTCATGTAAAATATCAAGGCGAAGAAGCTGTATTTTCTATACCTGATGGAGAAATATTAAGTGGTACAATGAAAACAAATAAGAAAAAACTTGTTGAAGCATGGATTTTAATACATGAAGATGAGTTAATGGCTGATTGGGAATTAGCAATCAATGGTGAAGAGATATTTAAAATAGACCCTTTAAAGTAGGAGGTATAAAATGTATCCAAGAATAAAAGATGTAAAGCCACAAGATGATTACAAAATATTACTTACGTTTACAAATGATGAATTAAAAGTATTTGATATGAAACCATATATAGACAAAGGTTTTTTTAAACAGCTTCAAGATAAAAATTATTTTAATACAGTAAAACCTTTTATGGATTCTATTCAATGGAAAAATGGGCAAGATTTATGCCCTGATACATTGTATTTAGAAAGTCAACCAGCCTAACAAGTCAGAGAAACTAACAAGGCTATATTACGGTAATTTTTAGCTTTTAAATGAAAATTAATTTTTATAGAAGTTCAAATTTTTACTTAAATTATCGCCTTGTAGCTTACTTCACCCGTTATCAAAATAATAAACTTGACATATCTTTTTGATTACAATAAAATACATTGTATATATAAAAAGGTAATCAATAGTGATTAAAAATAAAAGCATACGATATAGTCTTGAAAAAAATGAACTCTTGAAGAGTCAGCGAGATGTAAGTTTTGAAGATGTGATATTGGCACTTGAAAGCGGTAAACTGTTGGATGATATTGAACATCCAAATAAAGAAAAATATCCTAATCAAAATATCTTTATTATTTTGATTGAAATAAAAGATTATGTTTATTTAGTTCCGTATGTTGGAGATGATACTTCGATATTTTTAAAAACGATTATTCCTTCAAGACAAATGAACAAGAAATACAATAAAGGAGTCACAAAATGACTAATTTAGATGAATATGAAAAAGATATTTTACAAAGTGTTGAAAATGGTGAATGGGAAAGTAAAAAAAATATTGATGAAAGATTATTAGAACTACAGTCCTATATCAAACACCAAAAGAAAAAAGCCATATCTATAAGAGTTAATGAAAATGATATTTATGAACTGAAAAAGAAAGCTTTAGAAAATGGTATACCTTATCAAAACCTTATCCAAGTTTTGATACATCAATTTGCATCAAATAAAATACATTTAAATATCTAGATATGATAACAAGCCCTAGCACCGAATAGGTAAAAACCTACCGGTGTAGGCTGGTTTTGTGTACAAAATTCGTACACTAATCGATCAGGCTAGCACCCTAGAGTTGGCAAAGGTGCAAGGTCAAAGCACTGCCACCGACAAGTACATACTTTTCTAAAAAATCACAACTATCTATCATCTTATCTCGTTCCACCTCTCCTGAGGTGGAATGCATACCATAAGCTAATCTATAAAAATATCCAAAATGGGAAGAACTAGATATAAAATATACGAACCAACTCATCCTCACTTTGTAACTTGCACAATACTTCATTGGCTGCCAATATTTACTAGACAAGAAGGTGTTCAAATTATCATTGACTGTATTAAGTTCCTACAAGAAAAAGAGAATCTCAAAGTATATGCTTTCGTAATACTAGAAAATCATCTTCATATGATAGTATCAAGTGATGATTTACATAAAGCTATGCAATCATTTAAACAATACACAGCCAAACAAATATTAGATATGTTAAAAAAAGCAAATGCAAAAACTATCCTAGACCAACTAATGTTCTATAAAAAAGCAAATCATAAAGAAAAAACATATCAAGTATGGGAAGAGGGATATCAACCAAAACTGATACAAAATGAGATTATGAAGATATGAAAGGTTTGATAGATGTTGAGAGATTTTGGTAGATTATTTTAGCTTCTATATGCATTCCACCTCAGGAGAGGTGGAACGAGGAAATAACTACTTGACAAAGCAACTCTTTTTGCACTACAATTGTATATACAAATAAAGAAAAGAGGTATATCATGAAGCAAGCAATAAATATACGACTTGAAAAAGATGTTGTGCAAGCACTGGATGAATATGCATTAGAACTAGATAAAACCAGAACAAGCTTGGTTGAAAAAGCTATAGAATTATATTTTGATAAACTAGATGAGATGATTGCTGATAAAAGAATCGATAACTTAAAATCTGGAAAAACAACAGTCGTACCTCTTGAGGAAGTATTTAAAAAAGCTGGTATAGATGTATAGTGTAGCTTTTGATAAAGATGCTGAGAAAGAGTTCTTGAAGTTTGACAAACAAGTTCAACTGCTCGTTTCATCAAAAATCTTAGATCTACAAAGCGGTAATTTTAAAAATGATAAACAATTAAAGGGAAAACACAAAGGTAAGTTTAGAAAACGAGGTGGAAATTATCGTATTATCTATTTAAAAGAAAATAACTTATTAGTTATCTCTGTAATTAGAATTGCACATAGAAAAGAAGTATATTAAAGTTATAGCAAATAAAAGGGGTCAAATGATGCTAATATCATCCCCGTCATTGTAGTTTGAGGTGGCAACTGTTTTTAAACTTAATGGTGGTAAAGTAGCTTTAGATTAGATTTGCTACTTTTTAGGAGAGTATGGAATGCTAAAAGTATTGGTTGCTACTGTTGCGATGATTCTGTTTTTAAATGTAGTTGTGGTTTACTCTTTTGAGCTGGATTTTATCAAGCCAGTTGTTGATAAAGATGACTATGATAGGGATTTGACACTTCTTGGAAAGAGACTTTTTACTGATCCTAACCTTAGTGCTGATGGTACTATATCGTGTTCATCATGTCATGATGGAGAGGGATTTGGAGTAGATAGTTTACAAACATCCAAAGGAATAGGGGGTACATTAGGCGAAATAAATGCTCCAACAACTTTTAATGCAAGATTTAACTTTGTGCAATTCCACGATGGGAGAGCTAGAAGCTTGGAAGAGCAAGCTCTAGGACCTATAGAAAACCCCATTGAGATGGGAAACTCTTTAGAAAATGTACTGGAGTACTTAAAACAAGATAACTACTATAGATTTCAGTTTGAGAGGTTCTATGAAGATGGGGTTACTGCTCAAAACTTAGCTCATGCTCTCTCAGAGTTTGAGAGAGGACTAGTCAATAGCTCTAGGTTTGATGAATATCTTTTAGGAAATGATGCAGCTTTGGGAAGTGAAGCTAGGGAGGGATATGAGCTTTTTAAAAGTTATGGATGTATAGCTTGTCATAATGGAATCAATGTAGGTGGGAACTCCTACCAAAAACTAGGAATCTTCAAAGACTACAATGGAACATCTCTAGGCAGATACAATGTCACAAAGGATGACAGAGATAAAAACCACTTCAAAGTCCCAACTCTCAGAAACATAAGCTGGACTAAACCCTACTTACATGATGGTTCTATCTATAGTTTGAAAAAAGCTATTGAGTTTATGGGTGAGTATCAACTAGGTATTACAATAAATAGTGATGATAGTGAGAAGATAGAGATTTTCCTACAATCCCTAACTGGTGAAACCCCAAAGGTTGTGATTGATGAGTAGATATATTATACTAAGTGTTGGTGTAGCTATCATAATAGGTGGGGTTTTTGCTTATTTGCATATAAAAAGTGAGCATGAAAGAGATATGAAAATAGAGCTTCTGACACAAAGAATCACAACCCTTAGCTACTATCTAGAAAACTCCTTGCCAGATACTTTAGAGTTTATAGACTATGATAGTTATGAAAATGAGTTTAGAAAACTTCAAGATGCTTTTTTAAAACTTCAGAAGCTAGACCCATCAAAGGCAAAGAGTTTAGAGAGTGAGTTTAGAAGAGTAGAAGATAAAAAAGATAGATATAAATCACAAAATGCCCAAATGGTTATGTCTCTAATCTTTATAGACAAACTCATACAAGATGAAGATTTAGAAACTGAAGCTTCTAAGATAAAACTAAAAATTTACACACAACTTCTAAAGCTATCACTGGAAAAAAGAGATGATTTAAGCCCTATTTATGAAAATCTTGATAGATTGGAAAAGCTACAAAATAGTAAGGAAGATAACTTTATCATCCATACTGAGAGGATTTTGGATTTGATGCAAAAAAGTTGATTTCTATCTCCTTGCACCATACCCTGCAAAAAGATCATAAGCTAAGCATCTATGCTTCCTGCTACCCCTTGGGCATTTTTTTAGAAATGAGTTTATGACTTTGTTGTTTTTGTAGTGGGCTCTTGTTTGTAGGTTTATGTATGAGAGTTTAACTATACCTGAGAGGAGGTTTACAAACTCAACTGTTCCATCACCCATCACTCTATAGACAATCCCAATGTGTGTGATGTTGCTGGGGTCTTTAGAGTAACCTACTGTGTTATGAAAAAATACTAGGTCTCCAACTTTTGGAGTTTTGTCATAAAAAACTCTACCTTTTCTTTTGTAGTAGTTGTGCATAGCTTTTGAGCGACGGCTGTTTGTGTAGTGCTTCAGAAGCTCATCTGTATCAAAGTAGTTATATCCCAAATCCTTGTTTACCTCTAAAACAAACCCTGAACAATCACCCCCTTTTGTTGTCCCAAAGTATGGCTTTATGACATCTCTTAGGGGGTGTGCTTGTGGGCTTTGCGGTTTTTTGTGGGTCTCTTTAGGCTTTGGTTCAGGCTTTGGAGTGATGGAAGATGGGGTATAATTACTCTTGGTACTACATCCAGTTAGTAGCATAAAAAAACAAATCATAAAAAAGAGATACTTCTTCACCCTATAGCCTTTTAATATTGTGTGTGTTAAAATCAAGAACTATTTTAATGTATCTAAGGAAAATGTATGATAAAAAAGCTCTTTTCAGGTCTACTTCCATCAAAAAACGACCGAGAACTTAAAAAATATAAAAAGAGAGTAGATGAGATAAATGCTCTTGAAAAAGATTATGAGGGTATGAGTGATGATGAGCTAAAAAACTCATTTGAAAAACTTAAGCAGAGAGTTGTAGATGGTGAGAGTTTAGACTCTGTTTTAATACAGAGCTTTGCTATAACAAGAGAGGCTTCAAAGAGGGTTCTTGGTCTAAGACACTTTGATGTGCAGTTAGTAGGTGGAATGGTTCTTCATGAGGGTCGTATTGCTGAGATGAAAACAGGTGAGGGTAAAACACTAGTCGCAACTCTACCTGTAGTTCTAAATGCGATGACAGGGAAAACAGTCTGTGTTGTAACAGTAAATGACTATCTTGCAAGTAGAGATGGTAAAGAGATGGGTAAGTTATATGAGTTTTTAGGCTACAAAGTTGGTGTGATAGTCTCAGAGGGTGCTGATACTGACAAGGTGGATGCTTATAGCTCAAATATTATCTATGGAACAAACAATGAATATGGCTTTGACTATCTGCGTGATAATCTCAAATACTCTTTTGATGAAAAACTCCAAAAAGACCACTACTTTGCTATAGTGGATGAAGTGGACTCCATCCTCATAGATGAAGCAAGAACTCCATTAATCATTTCAGGCCCAGTAAACAGACGGATAGACAACTACGCAAAGGCTGATAAAATAGCAAAACAGCTTGAGATAGAGAAACACTTCAATGTAGATGAGAAGAACAAAACAGTTTTGATGACAGAAGAGGGTGTAAATGAAGCTGAGAAGCTTTTTGAGGTGGATAATCTCTACTCACTAGAAAATGCCATACTTGCTCATCATCTTGATCAGGCTTTGAGGGCAAATCATCTTTTTACTATAGATGTTGACTATGTAAATAAGGATGGAGAGATTGTTATTGTTGATGAGTTTACAGGTAGGCTTAGTGAAGGGAGGCGCTACTCTGAGGGACTTCATCAAGCCTTAGAAGCAAAAGAGGGAGTGAAGATTAAAGAGGAGAGCCAGACATTTGCTGATATTACCTATCAAAACTACTTTAGAATGTTTGATAAGTTAGCAGGTATGACAGGAACGGCTCAGACTGAGGCTGCTGAGTTTTCTCAGATATATAGCCTAGATGTTGTATCTATCCCTACAAATGTACCAATTACTAGAGAAGATAAAAATGACCTTATCTATAAAAGTGAAAAAGAGAAGTTTGATGCTGTTATAGAGAAGATAGTTGAGTTAAACAAAAAAGGACAGCCAGTTTTGGTTGGAACTGGAAGTATTGAGAGGAGTGAATACCTATCATCCTTGCTTAAAAAACAAAAAATAAAACACACAGTCCTAAATGCAAAACAGCATGATAAAGAAGCAGAAATCATAATGGATGCAGGAAAAAAAGGTGCTATAACTATTGCTACAAATATGGCAGGTCGTGGTGTTGATATTAAGCTTAGTGAAGAGATTAAAGAGCTTGGTGGACTATATATTATAGGAACTGAGAGGCATGAGAGTAGAAGAATAGATAATCAGCTAAGAGGAAGGTCTGGAAGACAGGGTGACCCGGGCGTAAGTCAGTTCTATTTAAGCCTTGAAGATAGTCTGCTTAGGATATTTGGAAGTGATAAAATCCGTGGAATAATGGATAGGCTAGGAGTGGAAGAGGGTGAACATATAGAGTCAAGAATGGTCACAAGAGCCGTAGAAAATGCTCAGAAAAAAGTAGAGTCAATGCACTTTGAGTCAAGAAAACATCTCCTAGAGTATGATGATGTGGCAAATGAGCAGAGAAAGGTGGTTTTTAGGCTTAGAGATGAGCTACTAAATAAAGAGTATGATTTGAGTACAAAAATAGTAGAAAACAGAAATGAAGCAGTAACTATGCTACTAGAGAGTGCTGAAGTCTATGAGGGTATAGCAAAAGAAGATATGAATTATGAAAGGGTTGTAGGGCTTTTAAAAGAGGAGTTTAACTACGATATTGATATTTCTAAAATCAATGATTTGGAGTATGAGCAGTTAAGTGAACTTCTTGTAAGTAGCCTAGAAGAGGCTTATGAAGAGAAAATGAGTATGGCAACTCCTGAGCGAAGAAGTGAGATAGAGAGAATAGTCTATCTTCAAGTCTTAGATAATGCATGGAGAGACCATCTCTATCAGATGGATGTACTAAAAACAGGTATAGGTCTTAGAGGATACAACCAAAAAGACCCTCTAACTGAGTATAAAAAAGAGAGTTTCAACCTTTTTGTAGAGATGATAGGTGGAGTAAAATTTGAAGCCATAAAGACTCTTCAGATACTACAACTAAAGAGTGAGAGTGAAGAGCAAGACAGAGAAGAAGCGCAGAGAATGCTAAAAAGGATGGAGGAGGAGCTTCAAGGAAGTGTAAGCTTCAGTGATGCAAAGACTGAGCCTCAAAGAGTTGAGAAAAAGCCAGCTAGGAATGAGCCTTGCCCTTGCGGAAGTGGCAAAAAGTATAAGCACTGCTGTGGGCAGAGTGGACCTAAAAAAGGAGCACTTGCTAATTGAAGGAGATAGGATTAGTAAATCTTCTTGTAAGAAAATATCTTAAATTTGACAAAACACAACCATTTATATCTATAACAGCTCTACTTGCTTTTTTGGGTGTAATGGTCGGTGTGATGGTGCTTATAATTGCTATGGCTATTATGAATGGTTTTGATAAGGAGTTTGAAAAGAAGCTTTTTGTTATGAACTATCCACTAACTATCTATCCAAAAGGAAATTTCAAGTTAGATAATGAGCTTTTAAATAAGCTTGAAGAAGAGTTTGAAGATATGAAGTTTTCTCCATACATAAGTACTCAAGCTATCGCTAAAAAGGGTGAAAGCATCATGGGGGCTCAGGTCTATGGAGTGGACTTTGAAAAAGAACAGTATGTTAATGAGATAGTAAAAAAGGCAATAGGGACAACCAAAATAGAGAAGTTTGATGCACTCTTAGGACAAGACCTTTATGATAGACTGTTTTTAAGTAGTGAAGAGAAGTTTACGCTTATTTTTACTAAGCTAACTCCTGGAGGTTTCTCTGTTTTGCCAACTATCAAAAGATTTGATGCAAAAACTAGCTTCAAATCTGGTTTAATAGCTTATGATAAAACCTATGTATTTGTAAGACTAGAAGATTTAGGTAGGGTTTTGAATATTCAAGAGGGTGAGTTTGATGGAGTGCATGTTTATTCAGATGAGCCTATGGAAGATATAGTAGCTTTAAGAGAATTTCTACCTCCTCTAGTGGGTGCAGTAGGATGGTGGCAGCAGAATGGAAACTTTTTTGCAGCGCTAAAAATGGAAAAAAGAGCACTATTTATAGTGCTAATGCTAATAATTCTAATAGCCTCACTAAATATTATAAGCTCACTTCTTATGACTGTAATGAATAGGCGAAGAGATATAGCACTTCTACTCTCATTGGGTTTAAGCAAAAAAGAGTTAAAAGCTATTTTTTTTAGAGTGGGCTTTATAATAGGTGCTAGTGGTATAGTAGCTGGTGTGGCTCTTGGACTGTTTGGACTATATTTGTTAGATAGCTTTCCTATAGTCTCGCTTCCTGCTGATGTATATGGAACTGCAAAGCTACCTCTTGAGCTCTCTTTGAGTGATTTTATTTACATAGTTGTAGGGTCATTTTTTGTCGTTTTGATCTCATCAATTTATCCTGCTAAAAAAGCAGCAGATATTGATGTATTATCTGTTTTAAGGAATGAGTAATGACTGATATAATTTTTTTAGCCATATCTGGGCTTGGGATATTTCTTTTTGGGATGAGTCTTCTTGAGGAGGGGCTAAAAAAAGCTGCAGGAAACCGCTTTAAGAGAATACTTAGAAACTCAACAAGTAGTATAGCTAAGTCAATAACTTTTGGTATGACCTCTACAGCTATTTTGCAAAGTAGTTCCGCTGTGACACTTATGGCACTCTCTTTTGTAGGAGCAAAGCTTATAACACTTGCTAGTGCAATAGGGATAATATATGGGTCAAACATAGGAACAACAGTCACTGGATGGATAGTTGCATTTCTAGGTTTTGAGGTTGATATTGGGGGCTATTCACTTCTTTTTTTAGGGATAGGTGGGATTATTTTCACTTTTTATAAGAAAAACCCTAGATTAATGGCACTAGCTCAGATAATAGCTGGTTTTGGTATGGTTTTTTTGGGGTTAGAGTATCTAAAGGAGTCAGCATCTTTTGTTCAAGAGAGTTTTGATATAAGTAACTATCTTGGATATCCTCTTTTAGTCTATGTGCTTATAGGCTTCTTGCTAACTGCTATTATTCAGTCATCTTCTGCTGCTATTACTATAGTTTTAAGCGCACTGAACTCTGAGATTATCGGTTTTGAGATAGCAGCTGCTATGATTATAGGTACAAACATAGGAACCACTGCTACTGCGGCTCTTGGCGCAATAGGTGGTAATAGTGACAAAAAAAGAGCAGCGCTTTCTCACTTTATTTTTAATTTTATTACAGCCTTTTTTGCTTTTGTTTTTATACAGTTTTTGATAGATTTAACAGGTATTATACCAACTATTAGCGAGACACCAACTCTTAGACTTGTGATGTTTCATACTATCTTCAATGTTATAGGTGTTTTGCTTCTTTCGCCTTTTATTACCAAACTTGCTGAGCTTATGCAGAGGTTTTTTGCCCAGAAGGCTATTACTATTACTGAATATATAGATAAAGTCAATATAGATGAAACAGATATAGCAATAGTTGCATACAAAAAAGAGGTTAGAAATCTTCTAAACAAAGTAATGGAGTTTGGGCTCTGTCAGTTCAATATAGACCCGCGTGATGTGCTAGTAGAACACAAAAAAAGCTATATAGTTATGGCTAGTAGCCATATAACAACAGACTGTATGAAGCTATATGGAAATATCAAAAAACTAGAGATAAAGATACTCCAATACTCCTCAGAATTATCTCAAAAACAGTTAAGCAAAAGCGAGTCTGAGGCCATAACAAACCTACTTGATAGTGTAAAAGAACTTTCATACGCTACAAAAATGCTAAAAGATAGTTATCCAAATCTACAAAACTTTGAAGGAGATGATGGTTATTTAAAGGAGAGTTATCTTTTTTATAAGCAAAGAAGTATCAAGCTTTATGACTATGTAAGTAGGTATCTTGATGAGAATAGAGCTGATGATAGCCCTAAGGTATCTAAGGTGCTTGAAAGTCTCAAGAATGAGTATGAAGACTTGATGAGCAAAATTCCAAAAGCTATGAAAAAATATAATCTAAAAGATAGTGATGGGGCAAGTGTTTTACATGTAAGCCGTGGTTTTATTGAGGCTACAGAGTCTATTATAGAGTCAATAGAGCTTTTTGTAAAAGTGGGGGACAGAATAGAGCAGATACAAAAGGGCAAGCAAAAGGATAGTGAAAAAACAGATACTCTTCAAGCAGAGGAAGATGGAAGTAAATAACTCCATAAAAGAGTGCTTCTTAAAAGCCTATCTTCTCTATGAAGAGGAGTTTGAAACACAAAAAGATAGAGCCTTGTCCCTAAGAGGCTCAAATCTAGAAGCTATTTTGATAGATGAATTTTTAGAAGAGAAAACTCTACCTAGTTCCCATCTAATCCTTATGCTCTCACTAGAAAACATAAAAAAAGTCATAAATAGAGCTCAAAACACAGAAACCAGTATAGCTATACTCCCTATAGGTTCGCTTTATAGTATAGCTGATATTTTTGATATACCAAAGGATTTTGAAAAAGCACTAGAGTTCTCTTTGCAAAAAAACATCCTTGAGGTAGATGTTCTTAGATGTGATTTGGGTCAACAAGAGGAGATTGTTCTTTTCTCATCAAGAGTTGGGGAGTTTCCTTCTTTGGGGCTTAGTAGTAGCTCTATAAAAAGTAGTTCAAGACTAGAAGATATAAAGAACTTCTTTTCATACATAAAAGAGATGAAAAACCTACGACATTTTCGACTAAAAATAACCACAGCAAAAGATCAAGCCATAGAAAGTAGTGCGCTAGGTCTATACATTCTAGAGTATGACAACAAAAGCATAGCAGCAAAACTTCTAAAAGACTCACTTTTTGCCAAAGATGGAAAAGTGAGTGCTGTAATATCATCACCTATTTCGATACTATCTTTTTTGTCATACTTTTTTAGTTCTACTTTCAAAAAGAGCGTAACTCTTAGTGATGGAGTAGGGTATGTTAAAAGTGAGTCTTTAAGCATAGAAACAGAACCAAAAATGAAACTTATCATAGATTCTAAAGAGATGGAGTATGAAAAGCTTAGGTTTTACACACAGAAAAAGTCACTTCTTTTAAATGTTGGTATAAAGTTCAAAGAGGCTCAAGTAAGTAAAGATGAAGACTCAAAAGACACTGTAAAAGTTGATAATATACCAAACATAGAGGATGTAGAGGCTATAGTAAAAAAACCACTCCCTTTTTTTAAAAGAGCAGGTGACAAACTCTTTGAGAGTGTTTTTACTACTTTAAGAGAAGATGCTTTATCCACAAATGCTTTTATTGTGATGATGTTTTTAAGCTCTTTTATTGCCACTCTTGGTATATTTTTGAATAGTGCCTCAGTAGTTATAGGTGCGATGCTTCTAGCACCACTTATGTCTCCTATTGTGTCTATGTCCATGGGTGTTCTTAGACGAGATAGAGTGCTTCTCAAAAACTCAGCTATATCTATAAGTATAGGGGTTGGAGTAGTTCTTTTTGCTTCATCTCTGCTAGCTTATCTGATGCCTTATCAAGAGATGACAGATGAGCTAAGAGCTAGACTTCATCCGACACTTCTTGATTTAGGGGTTGCTGTATTTAGTGGTATAGCAGCTGCATATACAAAATACAACAAAAAAGTCCTAAGTTCAGTAGCAGGAGTGGCTATAGCTGTAGCTCTTGTGCCTCCACTTGCTGTAGCAGGAATAGGTATAGGATGGATGGATGTACATGTATTTTTGAATGCTAGCTTGCTTTTTTTGAGTAACCTTTTTGGCATTATGCTTTTTTCATCCCTCTCATTTCTGGCTTTTGGGTTTTCTCCAATCAAAAAAGCAACTTCTTTATGGATAACTGTGATAATTGTTTTTACCATCTCTATACCACTTTATTTCTCATTTCAGACCATACTTAATGAAGCTAAGCTCAAAAACTCTATAAAAAGTGTAACAATAGAGCTATCTAGTGGAAATAACGCCATTGTAGAAGATATGCAGATATATCAAAGAGGTGAGGTTGATATAGTTAGAGTAACTATGCTTGTGCGAGGGGTTTTAAGCTCAAGTGATATAGAATTAATAAAAAATAGGCTAATACAACTAGATAGTAGATACTCATACGAACTTCAGATAGTCTATCTACTCTAAATTTATGATTTTTGAGCTTATAAAGTTAAAAAAGATATAATTTTGTGTATAATAATCAAAACTAGCTTATTGCTATAAGCTTTAAAAAGGAGTTTTGGATGGGCTTTTTTGGACATTTTGGCGTAGTTGTTCTTGGGTTCCTTATTGGTATGGTGCCGGCTTTTTTGGCGTGGATGTCGTGGGAGAGAGAGGCTGTAGAAGCAAAAGGCAATACTCTTAAAGGAGCTAGTGCTTTTAGGTATTCTGTTGCAAGTATAGGGTTTGTACTATCTTTTGTGCTCTGTTTTGCTCTTACTTTTGTACCATCACTTTCTAGCTAGGGTATCCTAGCTGTGAAGGATTCTCTCTCTTATTTCTCGAATTTTTATGTTTCATATATTTCTAATGACAGTAAAAATAGCATTCTTACATCGTTTTCTAAAAAAATATGGAACAAGCTTACAAAGTTTGATTTTGATGATTTTTGTGAAAAAAAGAATGAAAAAAAGACCCATTTAACCATTTTTGCTATAGATAATCTTGATGAAGAACGCCTCAGACTTTTAGAGATTGCTATAAAAAAATCTCCAAGCTGGGAGTATATACTTTTTACTGATAGTTCAAACGATAGTTCTGTACTTCGCTTTGGTATTAAGAATAGATTTTCTGACATTATTCCAAAAGAGTCCTCTCAGCGTGATATATATGAAGCGTATAAAAAGGTCCTGCAGTCACTTCTTAAAAAGAAAAAAGAGAAGCAGAAAATGAGGATTTATGAGAAAGTAGTAAATAATTCTGGATATTCTTTTTTTATGACAAAAGATGACAAATCTATTTTTTATACTGGTAGGGCTGGAGATAGCTGTCCTGTTGAGGACTTTAAAGCTCTTGTTTCTGAGAAAAAAAGTGGGCTTGTTGCAAGCAGTGAGGGGTTAGAGCTTTTTCAAAAAGTAGCATGGGATGAGTTAAAAGATGAGATGTATCTAGTAAATATATCAAAACTTAACTCTCAAAATGAAAATATTGGCTCTTGTATAAAGCTAGACAAATCTCTAAAAAACGCACTTATAAAAAAAGATAGTCTAAACCGTCTAAACTTCATTGAGGTGCTAAAAGATGCGCTTATTACTCAAAATGTTTCAGAAGAGAGTCTTTTTATATCATGCATAAAAGTCCAAAACTCAAATTCTATAATTTCAGAGTTTGGTAATGACTCATACTACTCTTTTACAAGAGAGCTTCTAGATGTATGTAAACAAGAGCTACACAAAGAATCAATCGCTACTTTCTGGCAGGGCGATTATCTAGTGATACTACTATATCAAAACAATCCAAAGGAGATAACTGATAATGTAGATAGTCTTTTTGATAAGCTACAGTATGAGAAGTTTGAAAAAGATATTACACCCTTTTTGGATCTCTATATTTTAAAAATAAATGAACTTGATTTAAATGCTACTGTAAAGCTTATTGAGAAGTTTTATGATAAAAGCTACGGTGAAAGTGAAATAGAAAATATACTTCTAAGAAAGTCCACTTTCGCAACACTAGACACGGATGACAGAGATAAAACAATGTACTACATAGAAAATATATATCTTAAAAAACACCCTATAAAGCTACTAAACATCTATAAAGGACTAAGTGTAAACACCTCTTCATCTATCATAAAAATAGCAGATGATGGTATTTATGTAAGGACTGAGAAGCTTCAAAAGTATGCTATGTATCTAGAAAGAGGCGTAGTAATGCAGTCTCCAAGTCTGCCAAAAGAGATATATGCTGAAGTGAAGTATGTAGATGGAAGTGACTCTTATGCTATTTTGACAAATCCAGTTTTTATGGAGTTTACAGCAAATAACCGTACATACGCAAGAGTACAGTGTGATGCTAGGATACCAACAGTGATAACCTCAGCTAAACACTCATATACTGGAGAGATGCTAGATATGTCCGTCAAGGCTCTAGCAGTAAGGTACAAAAGTAATATCACAAAGTCAATATTAAACCATAAAGCAAAGATGACATTTTCACTTCCAAATAAAAAAAGTGAAACAGGACTTGATAGACTAGAAATCGAGGGAAGTATAGTAGCTATCATAAATATCGAGAATTACACCAAAGTAGTTGTAAATATAACTCCTGATGTAACCAATGAAGCAAAACTCTTAGAGTACATCTACAAAAGACAAAAAGAGCTCATAATGGAGTTAAAAAAGCTAGGTAGTGTTTCTTTTGGAGCAAAATAGAGCGTGAGAATACTCTATTTAGAAGATGACCTCCTTTTTGGAGAGTCTGTAGCCGAACTTCTAGAAGATAGTGGCTTTAGCGTTGAATTGGTGAAAACTGTGGATAGAGTTTTAGAGGCTACTTTTAAAGAGAGTTATGATCTGTATTTGTTTGATATCAATCTACCTGATGGAAGTGGTATAAAACTTCTTGATGATTTAAAAAAAGGTGGTGATAAGACCCCTTCTCTTTTTTTAACATCTTTTAAAGATAGCCAAACGCTTTTAAAAGGTTTTAAATCAGGCTGTGATGACTATATAAAAAAGCCTTGTGACCCAGATGAGCTTCTTGTTCGCATAAATGCTATTTTAAGAAGAAGTGGGAAACTTGATAGTAAGAGGAGTTTTTGCGGATATGAGATAGATATAAAAAGTAGAGTTGCTTATAAAGATGGGCATGCTTTAGATGTGCCAAAGAAGATTTTTAATCTTATGGAGGTTTTTTCAGAAAACCCAGATAGTGTAGTCACTCAGGACCTAATAGCATCTAGACTTTGGGATATAGATGAAGAACCTAGCTTTGGGGCTATTAGGGTTTATATAAACAAGCTAAATAAACTGCTAGAAGGAAAGAAAATCACCAATATAAAAGGGGTGGGTTATAGACTCAGCTAGTAAAAAGAGTATTAAACTACTAAATCTTATAGTTATTATATTTGTGATTCTTGTGGTGTTTTTTGTACAAGCACTACTAGAGGGGTATCTTAGGGAAAGTGGTTTTGGAGAATATCTTTCATATTTTGTGGCTTTTTTGTCTGGAGTGTGGATATATGTATTTCTCTCTGAGTCGATTTTTGACTCATTTTATCGCTCCAAAGAGCGTATAGATAGACTTATTACAAACTCTTTACATGAACTAAACACCCCAATAGCTACAATATCCCTAAACCTATCAATGCTAAAAAAAACTGTAAAAAGTGAAAAAGAAGCTAGATTTCTACAGAGAATAGAAGAAGCTTCAAAATCCCTCTTAAACCTCTATCATAAGATGGAGTATAGACTAAAAAAAGAGGTAAGCTCTTTAAAAGAGGAGGTCTTTTTTGTCAGTGAAGTATTAGAAGAGTCAATAAGAAAATTTACAGATATAAAAGGTAGTATAGAAATAACCACAAGCATTCAAGATAATATTGCTCTAAAGTGTAGTAAAGATGGCTTTGAAGAGGTGCTAGATAATCTAATATCAAATGCAATCAAGTATAATAGGATAGGTGGAACTGTACTTATAGAGTGCAAAGACTCGATAATTTGTATAAAAGATAGCGGTCAGGGTATAGATACAAAAAACCTTTTTGACATATTTGAACGATATTATCAAGATAATAGTTCCAATCAGGGGTTTGGCATTGGACTTAGTATTGTTAAAGAGTTTTGTGATAAAAACTCTATAATAATTAGCATCGATTCTAGGCAAGATGTGGGAAGTTCATTTTGTCTGGATCTCTCATCTATAAAAGTAAAGGCAAGTTAAGTGGAAGCAATAAATCTTTTTTCAATTATAACAATAGCTTTTCTAGGCTCTTTTGGGCATTGTATAGGTATGTGTGGAGGCATAGTTATAGCTTATTCAAGTATAAAAGTGTCAAAAGAGTGGAGTAGATATAAGCAGAGTATGGCACACATATTATACTCACTTGGAAGGGTTAGTACATACGCCATAATTGGAGCACTATTTGGCTTCTTAGGGAGTGCCTTTGCTTTTGATAATGTATCAAATGGTATTTTGCTTATTATAGCTTCTGTAGTTATGATACTAGCTGGGGTTTCGCTACTAGGGAAGATAAAGTTTCTAACTTTCATAGAGCACTCCGTATCAAAAACAGGTTGGTACCAAAGAAGTTTCAAAAAACTTCTACACTCAAACTCTCTTGGCTCTTTTTATGCTCTAGGTGCTCTAAATGGGCTTCTGCCTTGTGGTTTTGTCTACTTTTTTGCAATTGCCGCTGCTGGGAGTGCAAGTCCCTTGTGGGGGGCTGTTATAATGGCTGTCTTTGGATTAAGTACCATACCTGCTCTTTTTGGACTTGGATTTTTTGTAGGTGTGGCATCTCAAGGCTCTTTTAGAAATCTCATGATAAAGCTAGCTGCAGTTGCTGTGATAGTCTATGGGCTTATAACTCTATATGATGGCGTAGCTTTTTTAACTGATCCTTCAAAATCAATCCTCAGTTGCCATGAGTGAGTGAGCAGCTATATAAGCAGAAGTTGCACACCACTGCAGGTTGTATCCTCCTAGTTCTCCACTGACATCTAGTACCTCACCTATGAAGTAGAGGTTTTTTTGTAGTTTGCTTTCCATAGTTTCTGAATCTATGTTTTCTGTACTTACTCCACCTTTTGTAATCTCAGCCTTAGAAAAGCCAAAATTCCCCGCTGGGGAGAGTTTGTAGTTATGAATAGTATTTAGCTTTTCTATTTCTTGAGGACTTAACTCAATTGCTTTTTTGTCATCTAGCCCTATAGAATTTAAAAACTCTTTGATAAATCTTTTTGGTAGTGGTAGGAGGGTTGAAATCTGTTTTTTTGAGTTTCTGAGTATATTAATAGTGCTAGTTTTTGGCAAAAAATCTATCTCTAAAGAGCCTTTTTCAAAGTATAAAGATGCGTTCAAGGCTACAGGACCGCTAAATCCTTTATGGGTAAAAAGTATCATACCTTTAAAGATTTTATCTTTGTATGTTAGTTTGCAAAAAATAGATATACCACTTAGATTTTTAAACCAAAACTGCTCTTTTTGCACAGTAAAACCAACAAGGGCAGGTTTTGGTGTGACTATCTTATGGTTAAATTTTTTTGCAATATCATAACCTATACTAGATACTCCTAATGCTTCATAGCTTATACCGCCACTTGCTATGACAATATGCTTGGCATTGAAGCTTTTGCTGCTTGTTTTTATTATGAAGTGATCAGTGTATTCTATATCTATAACCTTTGTGTTGTTTATGAGCTTTCCAGATTGGGATTTTTTTAGCACCTCTATAAGCTTTGAAGAGGTTTTGAAAAAGTACTGACCCGGCACTACTCTATCATCTCTAAAGACTTCAAGAGCACTATTTTTTAAAAACAGTAATAAAGAGTTCTTGTTGTAATGTTTGAAGGAGTTGGCTATAAACTCTCTATCTCCAAGATAGTTTTTTTCGCTTAAAAAAGCGTTTGTAATATTGCATTTTCCACCACCACTAATTGCTAGTTTTTGAGCTAATTTCTCTGAGGCTTCTAGTATGACATACTCTCTATTTTTGATAAAAGTTCCAAAAAAAAGAGCAGAAGCACCACCGCCAATGACAACTATATCTAACATACTTTATGACTGTTGTTGAGTGCTATTTCCCCCAAAATCAGCCTCCACAGATGCTAGCACTTCAAATTTAGCTTTGGTATCAACCTCAGCATGGCTTAGAACGACTATATCAAGCCCAAACTGCTCAAATTTCTCAGACAAAGAGCGTCTAAGGAGAGGGTCAACTATGATAACAACTGGAGCTACACCTGATTGGAGTACCTGAGAAGCTGAATCACTCACGGCACTAATGAGTGTGTTTAGTTCATTTACATTTAGAAGTAGGTTTCTCTGTCCTTGTTGATCTTGCATCCTATCTAGTAGATACTGCTCAGTAGGTGCTGCTAGAGTTACTAGTTTAAGTGTGCCATCACTGTCTTTATAGAGATTTGTTATGACTCTTGCAAGTCTTGATCTGACTTGTTCTACTAGTATATCTACATTTCCACCGACTGCTGGAGCGATATCTGCTATAGTCTCTAGGATTGTGAGCATATCTTTTATTGGTATTCGCTCATGCAGAAGTGCTTTTAAGACTTGTTGTATAAGACCAGTTGATGCTACCTTTTTAGCATCCTCGACAACTATTGGAAAGTCTTTTGCTATTTTTTCTACTAGCTGATGTGTCTCTTGTCTTGTGATAAGCTCTTCAGCATGCTTCTTAACTAGTTCACTTAGGTGTGTCGCAAGAACTGTTGAAGGGTCAACTACGGTGTATCCTGCCATAATGGCATCCTCTTTTAGACTTGGCTCTATCCATATCGCATCAAGTCCAAAAGCTGGCTCTTTTGTAGGGATACCCTCCATATCTTCAGTAACCATACCACTATTCATTGCCAAAAAACGCTCAGGTATAACCTCTCCATCACCTATAGAGATACCCTTAAGTAGTATCTGATATGTAGTTGGAGGAAGCTGTAGGTTATCTCTTATCCTAACTTGAGGCATCAAAAAGCCATGATCTGCTGCAATCTTTCGCCTCATTCCTCTTATTCGTTCAAGTAAGTCTCCACCTTGATTAGTATCAGCTAGTTTTATGAGCTGATATCCTAGATCTAGCTCTAGAACTTCAACTTTTAAAATTTCATTTAGAGCATCCTCCTCTTGTTTTTTCTGCTCCTCAGGAGTTGGCTCTTTTGCCCTTCTCTCCTCATCTTCTCGTTTTTTCTCCTCTTCTTTCTCTGCTTCTTTTTTCTGTAGTGCCTCATCGCCCCCTAGTTTACCACTTAGCATATCTATAAGTCCCATATGACCCTTTTTCTGTCTGTCCATAAGATATGCAAGAGTAAGAAAAACAAGAGCCACAAATCCAAGAGATATGGTAGGCAAACCAGGAACTAGAGCGAATATGAATAAAATTGAGCCAACAATAACAAGGATTCTGTTCTCTTTCATAAGCTGATCTACCATATTATCAGCAAAGTTTGAACCATCATCTTTAGTAGACCTAGTCACAACAATACCAACAGCAGTTGATACGATAAGAGCTGGAAGTTGTGATACTAACCCATCACCTATGGTTAGAAGTGTAAATGTTTGAGCACTATCAGCTACGGTCATATTATGTTGAAAAACACCTATCAAAAAGCCACCTATGATGTTTATAAGGGTGATGATAATACCTGCAATAGCATCACCCTTAACAAATTTACTAGCACCATCCATGGAGCCATAGAAATCAGCCTCTTTTGCAAGTTGCTCTCTTCTTCTTTTAGCCTCAGCCTCCTCTATAAGACCAGCATTTAAATCAGCGTCTATTGCCATCTGTTTACCAGGCATTGCATCTAGTGTAAACCTAGCACTAACCTCTGCAACCCTTGTAGAACCATTTGTGACAACCATAAAATTTATAATAACAAGTATCAAAAACACAATAACACCAATAACAAAGTTCCCACCAACCACAAAGTTACCAAATGCGGTAATGATATTACTAACAGAATCAGCTCCCATGTGACCATTGCTCAGAATCATTCTTGTTGTGGCAACATTTAGTGAAAGTCTAAAAAGTGTAACTATTAGAAGAAGTGTTGGAAAAGCATCGAAATCAGTAGGTTTTTGTACATACAGTCCTATAAGTATGATTAGTATAGCCATTGAAAAAGAGATAGCTAGAAAAAAATCAAGAACAGGACTTGGTAATGGAACTATAATAATCCCTAAAACTGCCATTACAAAAACTACAACTGTTAGGTCTTTAGATTCTGAAATAGTCCTAAGAATAGGTATTGCTTTTTTAAGAAGGTTTAATCTTGTAGCTTGTGCCAAGTGCTTCTAATCCACCATATCACTGAGTTTTATATGATGCAAAAAACCATCAATTTTGCCTTGTAGTGAGTTAAGTATAGGTTGGAGTTTACATATATATGAAGCCTCTTTACCCTTTGGGCAGTCACCATCTTCAGTGCTACACATAAAAACCTTTGGGTAGCGTCCTTCTGAGGCTTCTATAATCTCAAAAAGTGAAATGTCTTCAGGCTTTTTTTGTAGGGCAAAACCACCTTTTGCACCTTTGTAAGAGTTCAAAATGCCTTCTTTTGCAAGGCTTTGAAGAATTTTGGCTAAAAAACTTTTTGATATTTCCAGCTTCTTTGAGAGGCTTTCAACATCTTGTGGTGCATCTTCTTTAGATATCGCTATAAGTGATAGTACTGCGTATTCGCTTGCCTTGGTTAATAACATATTTTAATTACTCCAGAAAAGTTATTTAAAATTGTAGGTGATTTAATGTAAATCTTTGCTTTTTTGGGTAGAATTACGCTTCAAAATTACCAATCAGGAGGTCAACATGGCTTTGGATTTGGCGAAGAAGAGAGAAATCATCTCAAAATTCGGCAGAAGCGAGAACGACACAGGTTCAACAGAGGTGCAAGTAGCGCTTATCACAGAGAGGATAGCCTATCTTACAGAACATCTAAAAGTATACAAGAAAGATCACTCATCTAGGCTTGGACTTTTGAAACTTGTCGGACAGAGAAAAAGACTGCTAAAATATCTAAAAACAACAGATATTAAAAGATATGCAGAACTTATCTCTGAACTTAAAATCAAAGACAAAATATAGTTTTTGAAAACTTCGGGATTTCCCGAGGTTAAGTTTTTTTAAGCTTTCTTACAGTATAATTCCATCTTCATTTTAAGCCAAGGTAGCTCAGTTGGTGAGAGCGCTGGTCTCATAAGCCGGAGGTCGGCGGTTCAAATCCGCCTCTTGGTACCACTATGTAGGGGCTTCTAAGCCTTTCCTACTTTTTCAAACTCCAAAGTGTCACCCAAAGTGTCACCCAAAAAGCTAATATCTCTATCAACATTAAGAGCCACATCACCTATATATTTAGCATAGTGCTTTAAAAGCATTTGAAGGCTTCCATGACCTAAAATGTTAGCCACCTGTTGCATTGTAAATGCTTTGCTTTCCAGTGCCTTAACTGCAAAAGTGTGCCTACAATTTTTTAAATCCCTGTACTCTATAGATAGATCATTTAAAAGCTTATACCACTTAGTATTATGCTTTAGCTTTTTATTGTTCTTGATGATCTCTTTATCACCTCTTAAGTCTTTTATATCCTCTAAGTGAGTTCCATTATCCTTAGAGAAGAGCCAAAGAGATTTTTTATCTCTAGCTTTAGCTAGAAGCTCTTTAAAAAAAGGCTCTGCACTCCTAAACATAGGTATAGTTCTTTTTCTATACTTTGTTTTAGGCTCTTTGATTTTGCCTTTGGTGAGATTTTTAGTGATAGATATAGTCTTTTGCTTGAAGTCTATATCACCTACTTGTAGGGCTAAGATTTCAGCAGGGCTCATACCTTGATTAAAAGCTACTCCTATGTATAGGTGTAGGTACTCTCCATAGATTTGATTTTTAGAAGCTTCTAAAAGCAAAGTAATTTCCTTGCTATTAAATGGCTTTATATCCTCTTCTATCTGCTCACTCCCTTGTCTTTGAAGCCTTATGTCATAGCAAAAGTTTTTCTCTATAACCTCACCATCTACTGCTAGTTCAAATATCCCTCGAAATATCCGTAAGTATTTCATCTTAGAGTTATGAGTTATAGGCTTATTCTCTATCTGTGCATGAGATAGAGAGTTTATCCACTGCTTTATCTCTAGCTTTGTGATTTCATCTATGTTTTTTGAGCCAAAATCTGCTATAATACGCTTAGTACGATAGTTGACATTTTGGTAGTCGTGGTTTTTTTCGTACTGCTCCAGGAACATAACCGCATAAGCTTTAAAGCTCCTTTCTCTAGCTATTAGGGGCTTTTTGCTTACTGCAAACTCATCTTTTTTTCTAGCTATCCA
>CAZAFM010000013.1:0-33998 GCA_964484395.1 uncultured Campylobacterales bacterium
TACCTAGTAGGACACAACAACATAGACCCTTCGTGTGCACTCAGGGTGACGGTAGTGTTGTAATTCTGATAGAGTGGAGCTACTCAGAGTGCTCTAGTTGCACTCTGGTACTAGTCTCTCTATTTGTGGTTGCCACTCTAGCCACTCATCTTTTGGGTTGTTGTAGAGTTTGTAGGAGGTTTTGTTTTTGGCTTTTTTACCTATCTTGGTTGGAGTAGCTAGGACTATGCCACCTTTTAGCAGGGTTTCTACTGTCTCCGTCTCTACTTTTACTCCAAAGAGGTCTATATCAAAGCCTATTCCACCTGCTTGATAGAAGCGACTGTTTTGTCGTATTAGCTCTGCATAGCACTCATCTATATAGACGATAAACTCCACACTCCTAGAGTCACGACTTAGCCTTAGATCCTCTATCTCTCCAATACGAACTTGCCTATAGTATAGAGGTGATCCTATATCTAGGGAGCTCTTTCTATCTGCTTTTAGTAGCACTCTTAGTCCATCTTCATATAGTGTCATAGAAGGGGTTTTTTTGGATATCTCAAAGGCGTAGTTTTTGACTTTTGAGTTTCCTGGAATTATTGATATAGAGCTACCTGAGATTACACTGTCTACATTTTTTACCCCATCTAGTCCTAGACTGAACTCATCTAGATAAAAAACACTATCATATTTAAGTAAATCTTCATAAGAGCTATCCACATAGGCTCTAAGAGCAACCCTCTTACCTTCAAGTGAAACACTGTGAACTTCACCCACTTTGATACCTCTATACAGGATGGAGGAGCCTTTTTTGATGCCATTTTTTTTGTCTGTATATAAAGAGATAGCGACTCCTTTAGGGGTTGATTTTTTAGCTGAGTCATATAGTGTAAATCTATGCTTTTTATCTACCCTCCTACCCTCTTTTGGGTTCTCAAAGGCTATTCCACCCTCTATCATAGCTTTTAGTGGTGAGGTCTCTACCTTTACCCCTTCTAGAGATGCATCCATCTTGAAGCCACTAATGGTGTAAAACCGACTACTACTATCTATATTTTTTGCATATTTTGAGTTTACAAAGACACTCACATCCACACTATCACTTTTAGGATTGTAAAAAAAATCCACTACTTCCCCAGCTTTAAAATCCTTATAAAAAAGTGGCATACCTTTACTTATATCTTTAGCACTATCTGCACTTAGTGTATACACCTCTCCATCTTGACTTAGATACTTAGCTTTTTTAAACTCTCTATAATCACTATAGAGCTTAAACTCATTCTTGCTAAGGTTATCTGTTTTTGGTGTGACAAACCCTACTCCACCGCGTATCATCTCATCAAGTGTGCCGCTTTGTACATATACTCCTTCTAGTGATGCATCAAAAACCACCCCACTACTTAGATAAAAAAGTGAGCTATCATCTACCAAGCCTTTATACTTCTTATAAATCACGCCTTTAATAACCCTAGTGCCCTTCTGTTTTGAGAAGCGGATATCATAAATCTCACCTACTTTGTGAGCATTATAGTATATACCACTACCCTCTTTCAGAGATGTTTCTCCAGTAGGTTTTAGTGTTATCTCATATCCTTGAGGTACAGGGGCTTTTTTGTGCAGATTAAAAGAGCTCCGCCACTCTAAACCACTCTCTTTTGTGACAAACGATATGTAGCTTCCTTCAAAAATAGAGCTTAAATCTTCTAACTCACTCAAGCCCATTTTAGGCTCAACTACCCAAAAATAGCTACTCTTATTAACCTCATTTTTATACATCTCATATAGGGAAATCTCTATGGCAACTCTATTATTCTTCCTATCATGCTCTATTGATTTTATCATTCCAGCCTCTACTCCACTGAAGTAGACTGATGAGTTCTCTTTGAGGTTGTAACCATTATCCGCATAGATTAAGACTGTTTTTTCAGAGAGGGTTGTATCTTTTTTTTCATTATAGAGTATGAAGTCACTTCCGCTTGTCGCTTCTTGTGAGTCTTGAGGTGAAGTAAACTCTATCCCACCACTTATAGCACTCTGCAGTGAGGCGACTTTTAGCTCTACGCCCTTTAGTGAGGCTTTTAGATCAAGTGCACTTTTTCTCCAAAATTTACTGTCCTCTTTTAATAAAGAGGCGTATTTTTTGTCTATTGAGATTTTGTAGATTATTTTTTTGTCCACGAGATCTTGATCCACTACACGACCGACTACAAAGTCATTAAACAGCACAGGAGTGCCAAGTGATAGCTCTCCATAATCTGAGTGGAGGTTTACAAGCTTTCCTACACTACTTGTATCAATTGGTGGGTCTTTTAGTGCTTCAAAGTTTGTTTTGGAGGGCTGAGATTTTATATCATTAAAGCTTTTTGCATTAGTCATACATGCTATATAGTTTCCACTAAGAAGTGTTCCTAGTCCTGAGATACCACTAAGGCTGACATTTGGCTCTACCTTCCAAAACTTACTACCTTCCTTTGCAATAATATCCGCAATATCTTTATTTACAGTAATGGTTACATCTACTTTTTCTATATCATCTTTGTTTACATCTATATGGGTTATCTTCCCTATATCCATTCCTTTAAACTTCAAAGGTGTAGTATTGACCTTAAACCCATCTGCACTATCTAGTGTCACCACTATATCAGTTCCTTTGCTTTCAAAGTGCTTGTACAAGCTAGTAGCTGCTACACCTAGTGCAATTATAGGAATAATCCACAACATATAGAGTGAACTTCTTCGTTTTTTAACAGCATCATGTTTCTTCACCTAAAAATCTCCTTTCCAACAAGTTGCAAAGGAGCTCCTCGGCGGAGTGCCCTCGCTTCTGTCCTCGTGCTTCGCACTGCGAAATTGTCGCCTTTGGCTCGGATGTCGCTCTATGAAACAATCATAATTTTTATTTTTATTTATCTTTTGGAAATATGATAGTTTCATTACCATCTCCCCACATTAGTCTTGTATCAAACTTCTCAGTTGCAATAATTGTCAAAACAACAGCTAGAGCAAAAAACAGTGAAGCATATCCAGCCTCTACTTTTGCTAAGTTACCAAACTGCACCACCCCTACCATTATAGCTACTGCAAAAACATCAAGCATAGAGTATTTACCCACAAACCTTATAAAGCGATAGAGCTTAACCCCTCTTAGCGCATGAGAGGTTTTTGAGTAAAACACAATCCACAAGAGATAATAGAGTATAACAAGCTTGACAAAAGGTATGCAAATACTAGCAATAAATATAATAACAGCAATCTCAGTTTCACCACTTTCAATGAAGTAGAGCACTCCACTAAATATTGTGTCATATCTTACATTACCAACTGAGATAATACTCATCATAGCTAGAATATTTGCAGGTATCAAAAAAAGTGTAGCACTAATAGATAGAGTCAAAACCTTCAAAAGTGAGTTATGCTCTCTTTGTGATATACTCGCCTCACACTTATCACACACTTCGCTACTAGATGGGTTTAGTGCACCACAACTATGACAGAGTGTTTTGTCTACTTCTAAATCTCTTATCCACTTCATACTTATACCATATATCATAAGGATTAAACCACAAATAAGCAGTATAGAAACATACCAAAAAAAGGATAAAAACATAGAGTCCATACCCAAGCTCAACATCTCCAAGCCCAAAAATCTTAATCAAAGAGACCATAACTGCTAATATATAAACATCTGCCATAGCCCAACTCTTCAATGCTCCATACATCCTATAAAAATCTATAAAAAAGTATGGCTTTACTCTAAAGCTAAGAGGTATGAGCATCAAAAGCATTAAAAAAAGTAGGGTCACAGGAATTATAATCCCAACACTTAATACCAAAAAAGCGACAATATAGTGACCCTCCTCAAAGATAAAAAAGAGTGCATCAACAACACTAACAGTGTGTGGTTCTCCTAAAATAGTAAGTGTAATAAAATCAAGTCCAATCGTTACGAAAAAAAATATAAGAGCAGATATAGCCATCACAATCGAAAAAATAAAAGGCTGCCCCGGTCTATAGATAGTTGCATTACATCTTGGACATCTATACTCTATCTGAGTATCCATCCTTCTAAACTCAACTATCACCCCACACTCAGGGCAAGCAGTAATTTTAGTCATTACTCTTAGTATGCCTAGCTATCATTTTGTCTCTATACTCCTCCCATCTATCTTCTAGTATTGCCTCTCTTGCATCGCGTGTTAGGTTCAAGTAGTATCTTAGGTTGTGGAGTGAGCCTAGACGAAAGTAGCTTATCTCTTTGCTTCTAAAGAGGTGGTTAATGTATCCTCTTGAAAAATTACTACATGTATAGCAATCACACTCAGAATCAAGTGGTTCATCACTTCTTGCATATCTACTAGAGCGGATATTTATCTTGCCAAAAGAGCCAAAAAGCGTTCCATTTCTAGCATTACGAGTGGGCATTACACAATCAAACATATCAACCCCCCTATCAATACACTCTATAATATCCCTAGGAGTTCCCACTCCCATAAGGTACCTAGGCTTGTGTTCTGGCATAAAAGGCGTACTAAACTCTACAATATCATACATCACACTATTTTCCTCTCCCACACTAAGCCCACCTATAGCAAACCCATCAAAACCAAGTTCAGCTAACTCCAAAGCACACCTCTCTCTATGGATTTTACTATCTCCTCCTTGAAGTATAGCAAAGAGGTTTTGTGTGGGGTTTTGCTCTTTTTTTATTTGATGATACTCTAGTGAGTTCTTTGCCCACTCAACTGTTCTTTTGATAGACTCATCTAAGCGAGTAGTAGTAGCAGGAAGTGCTACTAAGTCATCTAGAACCATCATAATATCACTATTTAGATTATACTGGATATCAAGCACTTTTGTGGGTGTAAAAAGATGCTTTGAACCATCTATATGGCTTCTAAACTCTATACCCTCACTATCCACCTTAACATTATCATTTAGACTAAAAGCCTGAAACCCTCCACTATCTGTTAAAAATAGTCCATTATACCCACTAAAACCATGCAGTCCACCAAGCTCTTTTATCACTTCACTTTTTGGTCTAAGATATAGATGATAGGTGTTTGCTAGGATTATTTTGGCATCTAGATGCTCTTTTATATCGATAAAGTCAAGCGCTTTTATGGTGGCTTGTGTGCCTACGGGCATAAAAACAGGGGTCTTAACCTCCCCTCTTGCCGTCTCTATCTTGCCAGCTCTTGCTTGGCTTAATTTTCTCTCTAAAGTAAACTTCATAAACCACCTTAAAATCTTGATATTGTATAATTGGTGTAATGATACACCAAGGATTTTTTTGAGAAGAAACTTAATAATAGCTGATGGAATTGTAGCAAAACGATTTTTAGAGCAGATAAAAACTGATAAAAGCAGAGATAATGAGTTTTTTATAGTATATCAAGATGATACTGTTCTGCCTAGTATAAAGCCTGAAAACTTCTACTACTACAAGTTTGATGCTACAAGCTTTAGTAAACTCTCTATCATGATAAAAGAAGAAGTAACAGATGTTTTTATTGTACTAAAGAACAAATCAGATGCCCTAACTATCTATGAAAATATCCGTCACATAACCTCAAAGCTCAAAATCACACTCCTAGATATATGGGGTGTAGAGATAGAGGATAAGTCATTAATAAAAATAGATAGTATTCACATACTCTCTCAAAAAGTGCTAGAAAGACTACCGGGAGTTCCAATTACACCCAAAGATATAGGATTAGGGGTTGGGGAGATAGTTGAAATAAGCATACCTTTTAGTAGTTCGTATGTTTATCGCTTCATAGGAAGCATAGAGCAGAGAAACTGGAAAATAGTAGGAATCTATAGAGATGGAAAGCTCATTATTGCTCAAAACCACCATGTTATACAGCCAAATGACTCCCTTCTAGTTATAGGTGACCCGCATATAATAAAAACAGTTTATCATAGAGTAAAAGAGGAGTTAGGACAGTTTCCGAATCCTTTTGGACCAAATATCTATCTCTATGTAGACTTCAAACTTTTGAGCAAACAGACAATAGAGAAAAATATCAATGAAGCCCTATACCTAAACCAGATATTTAAAAATAAAAAGCTCTACATAAGAGTAATAAACCCTAATGATTTTGAGCTACTAAGTCGAATACGAAGACTTGATTCCAAAAAAATATCAATAGAGATAGAGTACTACAAAGGTGCTTTTACGAACATACTCCAAAATGATATAAAGCAGTTTAATATAGGTGCAATTATCATAGATAGCAGACTTTTTGCACAAAAAGAGTACAAAAAAGCTCTCTTTAGATTCTCACTTCCTGTTATAAAACTAGGAAAGCAACCTCTCCTAGAGCTTGAAAGAACAGTGGTTGTACTAAATGATGCAAAAAACAGTGAGAGGATTTCATCTGTTGTTTTTGATGTAGCAAAGCAACTATCTCACGATATAGAACTATATAGCTTTGAGCTAGATGATGGTGAAAAAGAGTCTTTGAGTGAGCACTATGAGAATCTAAGCAAGATTTTTAACAAAAAGATAAAATATGTAGACCTTGATAACAAAAACCCAATAAGAACCCTTGCTAAAGAGAATTCTTTATTGCAGATACTTCCTTTTTCAAAAGATATTACTGAGAACAAACTCTCAGCCATGATAACAACAAAGGTTGAGCCAAACTACTTTATGCTAGATAGTTTAAACCAACTCTTTGTGCCAATAAGAACTAGCAGTCAAAGAGTGCTTTAAGGAGAGATGATGAATATAAAAATAGACCTAGGTGAAGATAGAAGCTACAATATCACAATAGATAGCCTGCCAAAAATAGAGCTAAACAAAAAAGTAGCCATTATAACAAATCCAAAAGTAGCAGGACTTCATCTAGAGACTCTTCTTAAAAAGCTAAGAGCAAAAGAGATATATATTATCACAGTTAATGATGGTGAGGAGTATAAGAAGCTCTCAACCATAGAGCATATAACAGATAGTGCACTAAATCACAGACTTGATAGAAACTCAGCCTTTATCGCTCTAGGTGGGGGAGTGATAGGGGATATGACTGGGTTTGTAGCTGGAATATATCAAAGAGGAGTTGAGTTTATACAGATACCAACTACTCTTCTTAGTATGGTAGATGCAAGTGTCGGTGGGAAAACTGGGGTAAACACAAGGTTTGGCAAAAACCTCATAGGACTTTTTAACCAACCAAGTGCAGTCTATATAGATACAGAGTTTTTAAGTACACTTCCAAAAAGAGAGTTTAGCGCAGGTGTAGCTGAGATAATCAAGATGGCAGTGACTTTTGATGAGGAGTTTTTTGGATTTTTAGAAAAGAACTCTTTATATGAAGAAGCCGTACTAAAGTATGCTATCAAAAGATGTGTAGAACTAAAAGCAAAAGTAGTAAGTGAGGATGAAAAGGAGAGGGGAAGTAGAGCCTTGCTAAACTACGGACACACCTTTGGGCATGTGATAGAAAACCTCACTTCATACAAAACCTATCTACATGGAGAGGCAGTTAGCATAGGGATAGTTATGGCAAATGAGCTATCAAACAAGCTAGGACTTATGAGTGAAAATGAAGCAAAAAGGGTTTTTAATCTTCTGCAAAAGTATGATTTACCTACAGATTTTACTGTTTCCTCAGTTGAGGAGTTCTATGATAAGTTTTTCTTGGATAAAAAAAGTATGGATAATAATATAAGCTTCATACTCCCTAAGAAACTAGGAAGTGCTACAATCTTGAGCAGTGTGGATAGAGCGACAATTATAAAAACATTGGAGCAGTTTACTTGAGAAGTATATTTTTAATCTTTGTTTTGTTTGGTTTTGCAGCTATTACTCTTAGTGCAGATGAAAATAGAAGCATTGGTGATATAAACACCTCCCTCCAAACAGAGCTACTACTACAGGAAAATCGCCTTAAAAACGCTATCTCTGAGCTTGATAACAACTTCCCAAATAACAATATCTGGGTAAAAAAGTACAATAACTTTCTAACATACAAAAGAATTCAAAAAGAGATAGCAGATATAGAAGACAGGATAAAAAAAACCTCTAGTAAGAGTACCATAGAAGAGAGAGAAAATCTAGCTTTGAGGTTAGAAACACTAAAAAGACAGCTAGAAGCCCTAGATGAATATAAAGAAAACCCATTTTCTGCACTTACAACTCTAAAAACTATATCTGAGATTCCAAAAGTTGATAATCCTTTTGCTATTTTTAATGCATTTACCTTCATAAAACAGCTTCAAGAACAAAAAAGTGACTATGCTATGCATCAAAGCCAACTTCAAGACCTCATAGCCACACTACAAGAAAAGGTAGAATTAGAAAAAAAGCTAGTAGATATAGCACCAACTGAACGAAACAAAAAAGAACTAGAAGCTACAAAAAAGATGCTAAAAGAATTTGAATATGGCGCAAATATCATACAAAACACCCTAAGTATCTATCAAAAAAGAGCTGATGAAGTAATAGCCTCTTTAGGTCAGGATATAAAAGAGCAAGTAACAAAAAGTCTCTATATTATAGGAATATTAGTAGCACTTTTTTTGATTTCTCTTCTTATAAAGCTTGCTAATAAAAAGTATATAAATGACAATGAGCGACTCTATACTGCAAACAAAATAGTAAACTTCATTAATGTTACACTTATAGTTCTTATACTTCTTTTTTCATATCTAGAAAATGTCACCTATCTTGTAACTCTTGTAGGTTTTGCTTCAGCTGGGCTTGCTATTGCTATGAAAGACCTCTTTATGAGCATTCTAGGCTGGCTTGTGATAGTTTTTGGTGGCTCTATTCATGTAGGAGATAGGGTCAAGGTTATGAAAGATGGGACAGTGTATGTAGGTGATGTGCTTGATATTTCACTTTTAAGAATTACTATACATGAAGATATTACACTTACAACATATATGGAGAATAGGCGCGCTGGAAGAATTATTTTTATACCAAATAACTATATATTTACAACTCTTATCTCAAACTACTCTCACTCAGGTATGAAGACTGTATGGGATGGAATAGATGTGACTATTAGTTTTGATTCTAACCACAAAAAAGCCATGCAAATATCAAAAGATATAGCTAAAAAATACTCAAAAGGCTATACTGACATAACAAGAAAGCAACTAAACAAACTAAGAGATAAGTATTCACTCAAAAACACAAATGTAGAGCCTAGAATCTTTAGTTTTCTGGAAGAAAATGGTATTAAAATAAGTGTCTGGTATCTAACGAACTCTTTTGCTACTTTAATTCTTAGAAGCACTATTTCAGGAGAGATTATAACAGAGTTTTTAAAGCATGAAGATATAAAAATAGCTTACCCAACTACAACTATAAACATCAAAAAAGGGGATATAGCCATGGAGCATAAAAATATGAAGGATAACCTTGAAAAAGGTCTTTTTTAAAACCTTTGGTTGTAGAACAAATATCTATGACACAGCACTGATGGCACAAAATCTAAGAGAGTTTGAACAAACAGATAGTGAAAAAGATGCTGATATAGTTGTCATAAATAGTTGCACTGTCACAAATAGTGCAGATATATCGCTAAAGCAGTACATAAACAGGGTCTCAAAAAGTGATAAAAAGATATACTTAACAGGTTGTAAGGTTCCAGTAACTGATGAAGCTGAGTTTAAAGATAGCGCATTAGAAGGAGTTTTTGAACACTCCTTTAAAGAAAATATTGACTCTCTTCTTCAAAAAAAAGAGTTTTTTATAAAAAGAGGTAATAAAAACCACATAGATAGTACCATAGTAGAAGACTTAAAAGGGCGTAGTAGAGCTTTTATCAAAATCCAAGAGGGTTGTGACTTTGAGTGTAGCTACTGTATTATACCTAAGGCTCGTGGGAGCTCTAGAAGTCTGGAAGAAAAAACCATACTAAAGCAAGTAGAGGTTTTAAGCAATAGAGGCTTTAGTGAAGTAGTACTAACTGGAACTAATGTAGGAAGTTATGGTAAGAATAGTGGCTCAAGCCTAGAGAAACTCATACTAAAAATAGGTAAAATAGAGGGGATAAAAAGAGTGAGACTTGGGAGTATAGAGCCTTCACAAGTTAAGCTTTTAAGAGAGGCTCTTGATGCTCCTTTTTTTAACAAGCACCTACATATAGCCTTACAGCATAGTAGTAATAAAATGCTTGAGATTATGCAAAGAAGAAATAGGTTTGAGAGTGATTTAGAGCTACTTTTGGACTTAAAAGAGAGAGGATTTGCTTTGGGGACTGACTTTTTATTAGGTCATCCCGGTGAGAGTGAAGAGATATGGGAAGAGGCAAAGGAGAACTTCAAAAAACTCCCACTAACTCATATCCATACTTTTATCTACAGTAAAAGAGAGGGAACTCCCTCAAGTAAGATGCTTCTTGATGTAGAGCTTGAAGTAGTAAGGTCACGACAGCGCTTTATAGAGGATGTAGTTTTCAAAAACAACTATGATTTTAGAAAACAGATGCCAAAACTTCAAGTTTTAGCTGAGAAGAGAAAAAATGATGGACATAGTGGCTATGATCAGTTTTTTAACAAAATAGAGATAAAAAGTGAGATAGACTTAGAAAAAAGATGGCTTGAGCTTGAAACTTATAAGGTTGATTATGAAAAAAATAGTACGGTTTTTTAACAAAAATAGTGTTGTAGCCTTTTTAGCAGGCTCACTTATACTTTCGCTTCTTATTTTAGCCTATTTAAGAGAGTCTAGAGAGACTATAGATACACTCTTTTATGAGACACTTCTTCAAAACAATCTTATAAAAGACGCCACCTTAAAAGATGAGTATCTATACATAAACAGTGATGACAGAGCTTACAAAATAGCAAAAGATGTGATTGATTTAAAAAAACTAGCACAAAATACACCTATTGATATATCAAGTGGACTTGATATGAATAGATATATTATCTACGGTTTTTTTATATTCATACTGCTCCTTTTTATAGTAGCACTTACTAAAAACTATAGAACAAGAATACAAGAACAGACCAAAAAAGAGCCACCGACACCTAAGAAGTCACCAGTTCCAGAAGGACTAGAAGAGATAAGTCTAAAAATAACACCCTCTTTTACAAATACAACCTTTAAAGATGTTGCAGGTATTAAGGATGTTAAAGAGGAGCTTGAAGAGATAATAGACTTTTTAAAAGAGTCTAATAAGTATAAAGATTACGGTATCAGACTTCCTAAAGGAGTGCTTCTTATAGGACCTCCGGGGGTTGGAAAGACTCTAGTTGCAAGAGCAGTTGCAGGAGAGGCTGGGGTTCCTTTTTTCTATCAAAGTGGCTCTACTTTTGTACACCTATATGTTGGAGTTGGACCAAAGAGGGTAAAAGACCTCTTTGCAAGAGCTAAAGCATTTGCACCCTCTATTGTATTCATAGATGAGATTGATGCTGTTGGAAAAGCTAGAGGTGGCTTCAGAAATGATGAGCGAGAGTCCACGCTAAATCAGCTTTTAACAGAGATGGATGGATTTGAGGATAGTAGTGGAGTGATAGTCATAGGTGCTACAAATAAGATAGATATGCTTGATGAGGCCCTACTTCGCTCAGGTCGTTTTGATAGGAGGGTTTTTATAGGGCTTCCTACACTTGAAGATAGGATTGAGATATTTAAAACCCACCTAGCAAACAAACCTCATCAAGTGGACTTTAAAGAGCTTGGTCGCTTAAGTGTTGGCTTTAGTGCTGCTGGTATTGCTTCACTTAGTAATGAAGCTGCTATTCACGCACTAAAAAGAGAATCAAAATTTGTAGAACTAGAGGACTTCAAGGCAGTAAAAGACAAAGTCTTATTAGGTAAGCATAAAAAGATGAGTCTAAGAGATGATGAAAAAGACATACTAGCTACATATCAAGCAGCTAAAGCAATAGCCGCATACTGGTTTGAAGTGGACTTTGAAAAGGTTTCATTGGTTAGTGATAGTTTTAAAGAGATTGATAAAGAGATTATTAGTAAAACTGAGATGATTTCAAAGATAAAAGTCTATCTAGCAGGTAGTGTTGGGGTCGAGATGATACATGGAGACTCTTTTTCAAATGCAAGTGAAGATATTAGCAAGGCTAGGCTTATAGCCTCAGAGATGGTTGAAAAGTTTGGTATGGGCTCTTTTGTAATAGGCAGAGGGGAGGATGTAACTGAGATAGTAAAAGTCGCAAAAGATGAGATAAAAGATATGCTAAACAACCTCACAACCCCTCTAAACAATGTAAAAACAAAACTTCTAGAAGATGAGTTTATATCCAAAGATGAGATAAAAAAGTGTCTTAATGAAGTACTTTAGTGGGTTTGGGTTTAAGGATGAGAGTGAGCTTTTTTCTAGTTTTTTAAGCTATAGTGAGTATGACATAGCGGGCTTTAGCTATGGAGCACAAAAAGCTCTGCAAGAAGCCCTTAAGCAAACAAGAGTGCAAAAACTCATACTACTCTCTCCTGCTATATTTACCCATCTTAGCGTAGAGGAAAAAAAGAAACAGCTAGAGATTTTTAAATCTAAACAAGAGTCTTATCTTAATATGTTTTACAAAAAGTGTGGTATAAAAAAAGAGCATCAAAAATATCTAAAAACTCCAATTAGAAGCGAGCTTGAAGAACTTTTTTCTTTTGAGTGGAAAAGTAGTGACTTAAGTAGTTTATATCAAAAAGGTTGTAAAATAGAGGTTCATATAGGAGAGATGGACAAAATCATAGACATAGAGTATGCTAAAAGGCTTTTTTTGCCTTATGGGATTATCTTTTTCCATCACAGAGTAGGACATATTTTAAAATAAGCTAATAAGTGCCGATTAAATTAGCTATTTAACCCAACAAAAGGATTGACTTATGAAAAAGACTATTGTAGCTATTAGCTGTGTGCTAGCCATGACTCTAGCAGCATCAGCCAATAACTCTAAAACAAACATTCAACAAAGCTCAAGCAAAAACAGTTCCGAATACGGTATACCAAATGCTCCAATCATAAATAAAGAGAGTGGGCGCATAATAACTCTTGAAGCAGTCGGTATGGGAGCAGCCCCAGCAAAATATATCTCAAAAGCACAAAAAATAGCTATGGCAAAAAGAGCCGCTATTGTTGATGGATATAGACAGATGGGTGAGAAACTCCATGGTTTGCATATAATGGGTAAAGATAAGCTATCAAACTCCGTCCTTGTTGATTCAGTTGTACTAACAAGACTAAACTCCGTTGTAAAAAATGCTAAAGTAGTAGAAACAATATATGAAGATGGCTTAGCTCAAGTCAAAATGGAGCTAAAGATAGATGCAAAACGATGGAGAGATGTACTAACGGTAGCTAGCAGATAATGAAATATCTATATTTTTGCTTTGCGCTTTTTTGCGGGTTTGTACTTAGTGGGTGTCTTTATAGTAATAAATGTGGTGTATCTACATACTACTATGATGAAAAAAAAGAGTATTATGACTCACAAGGAAACTTTGTAGAGGAGTGTCCAGAGCGAAATATAGTAGAGTATCCAGATGTAGGAATGGGTGAAGCTGATAGTAAGCCTGATCCATTTTTGAATGAGGACTTTTAGTGGATGTTGAGTTTATCAAAGAAGCAATAAAAAAAGCACTAAAACCTAAAGATATAAACCACATTATGCCTCAAATAGAAGCACTTGAGGATATAGAGGTTCAGAGCTATATAGATAAGTGCATCAAGATAGACTCACCTACAAGAAGCACTAAAGCTATAGAGATAGCAAGAGAGCTTAAGCCTTGGAGAAAGGGTCCTTTTGAGCTTTTTGGTGAGCGCATAGAGAGTGAGTGGCGAAGCTATGTGAAATTTGACATACTAAAATCACACATAGATGCAAAAGACAAAGATATACTAGATATAGGGTGTAATAATGGCTACTATATGTTCAGACTCTCACAAATGCTTCCAAGATCACTAACAGGGATTGATCCATCACCAAAGTTTTTTTTGCAGTTTATGCTTATGGAGAGATATTTACAAACTGGTGCGAACTTCTATCCTATCGGTATAGATGATATTCACAGATTAGAAAAACAGTATGATACTATTATCTGTTTAGGGATTTTGTATCATAGGCACAATCCAATAGAGCAACTAAAAAACCTAAAAAACTACCTCAAAAAAGGTGGACAGCTAGTGGTTGATAACCTTATAATAGAGCATAGAGATGAGATGGTTCTAAGCCCTTCAAGAAGCTATGCTAAGATGAAAAACTGCTACTTTATACCTTCAATAAGTGCGTTTAGAGGGTGGCTAGAAAGGGCTGGATATGAAGATATAGAGATTATAGGCACTAGAAAAACAGATGTTTTTGAACAAAGAAAGACTGAGTGGATAGATGGGGAGAGTCTTGACTCTTTTTTAGACCCACATGATGATAATCAAACAATAGAAGGATATCCTGCACCCATAAGAGGATACATAAAAGCAAGGAGTAACTAAATGGCAGAAGAAAAAGAAGAGTTAACCGAATCCATAGAGGATGAACACTCACTCAAAATATACAACAAACTAGAGGGTTCCTCAGCTTTTGGCGAGATTGTAAATTTAGCTGAAAATCATGCGGAGGTGCTTTTTAGAACAGATGAGAGTATGGGAACTGATAATGAGGGACTTATACATCCTGGCTTTATATTTTCCTCTGCATCTTTTTGTGCACTTGCTGCTATAAACAATCCAAATAGTGTCATCATAAGCTCAGATGTAAAGTTCCTATCACCCCTAGAAGTAGGAAATGAGGTTCACTTCTTTGCAAAGGTACTTCAGCAAGATAGTAAAAAAAGAGAGGTAAAAATAAACGGAACCTATCTTGGGCTAAAGGTCTTTGAGGGAGTCTTTCATATAGCTGTTTTTGATAAACACATCTTAAAAATGAAAATCTCAGGCAAGGTCTAGTCTCTCAACCTTCCTCGTCCCAGTTTTCTGGTAGGGCGGAGTTTTGAGCAGCTTCACTCTCCAAGCAACTCATCTCATCTCTCCACTCTTTCCATAGTCCAACTCTTTGGTTTTTTGCTTTTTCTACTAGGTCTCTTATCTTTACTATCTCCTCATTTTTTTTAGTAATATTTGCTAAAGACAAAAAAGCATAACCCTCCCTTGCTAACTGGTAGTTGTATACATGAGCTCCATTGTAGATTTTACATAGACCATCAACCATCTCTATCTTGTACTTCTGCTCTATGTGAAGTGTATTGTAGACAAATCCTCTTGTGTAGTAATCCATAAGCTTTTTATCTCTTTTTGTGATATTACAATCTGTCTTTTGGACATTATCACTACTACTTACTCCAAACATATAGCACTCTACATATCCATAATCTTTATTATAAAACACAGGAACAACGGCAGAGGGTGTGAGCTTTAGTATCCCATAAAACTGAAATCCAAAAAGAAAAATTGGAGCTAAAAGAAGAGCATATGTTTTCAAACTATCTTTATCTCCAACTCAAGTTCAACACCAAATCTATCATAAGCTCTTTTTTTTGCCTCATCTATCAAAGACTTTGCATCAAAAAAGCTTGCTCCTCCTAGATTTACTAGAAAATTTGCATGAACTTCACTAAAAGCAGCTCCCCCTACTCTATACCCCTTAAGTCCAACTGCTTCTATAATCCTACCTGCAAAGTCATCTTTTGGATTTTTGAAACAACTCCCCGCACTTGGCTCACTTGGCTGATTAGAGCGCATATTTTTAAACTTTTTTTCAAGCTCTACTGAAAAGCCCTTTTTTATCTCAAAAACAGCCTCATAGATAATATCTTCAATACTGCTTTTTCTATACTCAAACTCTATATTCTCTTTTGGCAGATATCCACTAGAGGTTTTAATACTAACTAGGTTTTGGGATATCTCATCTCCTTTTAGCCCTGCATTCATATAGACTGCACCACCTATTTTTCCGGGTAACTTAGGTAGTATCTCAAAGCCTGCAATATTGTTTTTTTTGGCATAAGAAAATATCTTTCCATTTGGAGTAGCACCACCTATGTGCAAAAACCCATCTCTTATCTCTATGTAATCATAAACTTTAGAAAGCATAGCTAGAGGCTGAGGGGGACTAGGAGAGAAGAGAAGATTATTTGCACCTCCTATGATAAACATATCTTGTTTGGGAATCTCACTATCTATTATCCTAACTTCAAGCAAAGAACCTATCTTAAGTGAAGAAAAAACTGAGAAGTCAATTGGTTTTGTCAAAAAGGAAACTCCGGTATCAGCTCAAAAACATCTATAGTAAACTCCATTATCATATTCATCATCCACGGCATAATGAATATAAGCACACCAATAACTACTAATATCTTAGGTACAAAAGTTAGTGTCATCTCATTTATCTGAGTAGCTGCTTGAAATATACTCACCAAAAGCCCCATTACAAGACCCGCCATAAGCATAGGAAGAGCTATAAGTAGAGCTATTTTATATGTCTGAACAGCCAGTCCAATAAGCTGAGCTTCCACTAAAATCTAGCCTCAAGGTACTCTTTTGGGATTAACATATCTTCAGCCTTTATAAGTTCTTTAAAAACACCACCATTGTAGCCTATTTCAAAAAGCTTATCTATACCCTTTAGTGCTTCATCTGTAAAAGTTACAGAGTTATCATTTGCATACATATTTAGATATGTTTTTAGCTTCTCTTCATCTACCCTAAAAAGTCCTCTTTCATATATCATTTTACTAAGTATGCTTTTGTTTTTGTTTGCTACATCAACAGCTTTTGTGAGCACATCCTCTATCTCTATAGCATCAAGAAGTGGTAAAGACCTAGATATAGCCATACCTCCTAGTGGAAGCGGAAGCTCCTCTTTAGCCATATCAAGCCATATATCCCACAGCTCAGCTTCAACTTCTAGTGAGTTATCAAACTCTAGTATGCTTTCATGGATTAAAACTCCTGCATCAACCTCATCTTTTAAAACAGCTTCCTCTATCTCCATAAAGTTTTTGTACACTACTCTAGCATCAGGGTATTTTAGCCTAAAAAGAAGTGCATTTGTTGTGTTTTCTCCACTTAGGGCGACTTTGAAGTTTCTTTTTAAGATTTTACTCTTTTTCTTGATGAGCTTTGGTCCATATCCACTTCCAAAGCTACCAGCACATCTAAGAAGTGCATAATCAGAGTGGATTTTAGGATAGACTCCAAAGCTAATAGCTCCTATTAGATACTCGCCTTTTAAAAAAGCTTGATTTAGTGTCTCTATGTCTGCACTTATATTTGAAAACTTCTTGTTCTTAACTCCAACCCAACCAAATTTGATAGCATAGTACATAAAAATATCATCTGCATCTGGCGAATGAGCTACTAAATACTCTTTTTGCATTAAAAACCTTAAAATTACAATTTGATAATCTACTATTTAGTGCATATTTTATCTCAAAGACGGTAAAATTTCCTAAAAAGGAGAGATTGGCTTATGAGTATGGAAGATAATAAGAAAAAGGCTATAGATCTAGCTATCAAGCAGATAGATAAGACCTTTGGAAAAGGCTCTCTTATAAGACTAGGAGATAAAGAGATAGAGCCTGTAGCATCTATTAGTAGTGGCTCTTTAGGTTTAGATATTGCCTTGGGAGTTGGTGGTGTTCCTAAAGGAAGAGTGGTAGAAATCTATGGACCTGAGAGTAGTGGTAAAACCACCCTAGCCTTACATATGATATCAGAAGCGCAAAAAAAGGGTGGAGTTTGTGCTTTTATAGATGCTGAACACGCTCTTGATACTCACTATGCTAAAAGACTTGGTGTTGATACTGATGATCTTTTTGTATCTCAACCTGACTTTGGTGAGCAGGCTTTGGAAATACTTGAGACTGTAACAAGAAGTGGAGCGGTTGATTTGATAGTGGTAGACTCTGTTGCAGCTCTAACTCCAAAAGCAGAGATAGATGGAGTGATGGGTGATTCACATGTCGGACTTCAAGCTAGACTTATGTCTCAAGCTTTAAGGAAGATAACTGGCATTATACATAAGATGAACACTACTATTATCTTTATCAACCAGATAAGAATGAAAATAGGTATGATAGGTTATGGAAGCCCAGAGACTACTACTGGAGGGAATGCTTTGAAGTTCTACTCATCTATTAGAATAGATGTAAGACGAATAGGTGCAATCAAGCAAGGTGATGATAATATTGGAAATAGAGTAAGGGCTAAAGTTATCAAAAACAAAGTTGCACCTCCTTTTAAAGATGCTGAGTTTGATATAATGTTTGGACAAGGAATTTCTATAGAGGGTGAGATAGTTGATTTTGGTGTCAAGCTTGATATAATAGACAAGAGTGGTGCGTGGTTTAGCTATGAAGATACCAAACTTGGTCAAGGGAGAGAGAATGCAAAGATATTCTTAAAAGAGAACAAAGAGATAAAAGAGGAGATTAAAAACAAAATCCTACAAGCAGTAGGTGCAGGTGAAGAAATAGAGTTTAACGAAGAAGAAGGAGATGAGTAATGGTTTATATTGATGAGATTATTAGCTATGAGGTGATGGATAGTAGAGGTAACCCTACAGTTAGAACAGTAGTAGAGCTAAGTGATGGTAGTAAGGGAGTTTCAACAGTACCAAGCGGAGCTAGTACTGGGAAAAAAGAGGCATTAGAGCTAAGAGATAAAGATGATAGATATGGCGGAAAAGGTGTACTACAAGCAGTTGAAAATGTGAATATCAAAATCGCTGAAGAGATTATAGGTCTTATGCCTTATAATCAAGCAGAGCTAGATATGATACTAAAAGATATAGATGGAACAGAGAACTACTCAAACCTTGGGGCAAATGCAGTTCTTAGTGTCTCAATGGCAGTAGCAAGAGCAGCAGCGGCTAGCCTTAAAACTCCACTATATAGATATCTAGGTGGCGCAAATGCAGTAACTATGCCAACTCCTATGCTAAACATCATAAATGGAGGAAGTCACGCTGATAATAGTATTGATTTTCAAGAGTATATGATTATGCCAACTGGTTTTGATTGTTTTACAGAGGCTCTAAGAGCTAGTGCAGAGATATATCATGAGCTAAAAAAGCTTCTAAATGCTGATGGACACTCTACAGGACTTGGTGATGAAGGTGGATTTGCTCCAAACCTAAAGTCAAATGAAGAGCCTTTTTCATATATTCTAAAAGCTATAGAAAAAGCAGGGTATAAACCGGGTGATGAGGTAACACTAGCTATTGATGCAGCTGCTAGTGAGTTCTATAAAGATGGAAAATATGTTCTTGATAGTGAAGGAAAAAATCTAAATGCCCAGGAGATGGTAGAGTATTACAAAAACCTATGTGATAAGTATCCAATAGTATCAATTGAAGATGGTCTTGAAGAGGATGACTGGGATGGCTGGAAGAAGCTAACAGAGGTTCTTGGAAGCAGAATTCAACTAGTTGGTGATGATCTTTTTGTAACAAACAAAAAAATCCTTCAAGAAGGAATCGATAGGAACATTGCAAACTCTATACTTATCAAGTTAAACCAAATAGGAAGTGTAACAGAGACTATGGAGACTATGAGACTTGCAAATCTTCATGGATACAAATCTATAGTAAGTCATAGAAGTGGTGAGAGTGAAGATACTTTTATAGCTGACCTTGCTGTTGGAATGAACGCAGGACAGATAAAAACGGGTTCAACTGCTAGAAGTGATAGAATTGCTAAATACAATAGACTACTTGAGATAGAGAATGAGCTTGTCTATTTTGATTATTTAGGGGCTAAACTTTTTAGATGAGCGAGATTTTAAGAGAGCTTTCAAGGTCTAGAGATGAGCTCCTTGGGCTCTCTTTTAGACAGACATTTGTTATTATTGGAATAGTTTTTGCACTTGGAATCTATGTGGGTGGTCTTCTTTTTGGCGTAAACTCCTTAGAAGTATATATGAACCTTGATAGTAGAGAAGCCTCTCTTAAAGAGGAGGTGGAGTATTTACGGGTACAAAATGCCAAACTTCAAAAAGACTATTTTGAGTTAAAAACATTGGAGCCAAAATGATCAGAGTTTTTTTAGTAACTGTACTATTCTTAAGTATGGTCTTTGGGCGTGAAAATCCATTTGAGCCAGTAGTATCTCCTGATGCGGGGTTTAGCCCTAAAGAGGCAAGCCAGATAGAGAGTACATTTACAAAAGAGACATTAGAACTTCCAAGTAGTGCAAGGGTTCTTCAAAAAGTCACTGTAGAGTTTCAAAATATAGATGGCTCAGTGGACACTATGAGCAAAAATATAAACAAAGAGATAGATTGGCACTATCCAGTTCTTATCACTCAGACAACAAAAGAGAACATTAAAGAGACTCCAAAAGTCACTAAGCAAAACAAGAGTTATGATACGGGCTTGAAGTTTATAAGCTTTGAGATAGATAATAATGTCTTAATGATAAAAACGAAAGATAAGCTTTTAAGGGACTTTAGTATAACAGAACCACCAAAAATAGTGATAGACTTAGCTGGAAACAAGAACTTCCAAACAAAACTCATAGATACTGATGCATCTATCTTTAAGGAAGTAGCTATAGGAAAGCATAGGGACTTTTATAGAGTAGCTATAGAGCTTGATGGGATATATAAATACTCCTTAAGACATACAGACTATGGATTAGAGGTGAAAGCTGAGTAATATTATCATAATAGGTTTTATGGGTAGCGGAAAAAGCACCATAGGAAAGGCTTTAGGGACTGAACTAGATAGACTTTTTATAGATACAGACAGTCTTATAGAGATGAATGTTGGCATAGATATAGCTACACTTCTAGCACAATATAGTGAAGATTATCTAAGAGAAAAAGAGGCATGGATATGCTCTCAAATAGCCTCAAACATAAGCAACTCAATCATATCAACTGGTGGTGGCTTTGTCATAAACACAAACCCTAGGGAGATGGGAAAAGTAGTCTATTTAAAGTGTAGCTTTGAGACAATATATAAAAGAGTGATAAACCATGAACATCCTCGACCTCTTTTTAGAGACAAGAATAGTGCTTATAAGCTCTATAGCTCAAGACTAACTCTTTATGAAAAGTATGCTGATATCACAGTTAACACAGATAGTTCTATAGATGAGGCTATAAAAAGAGTTAAAGACCAGCTTCTTTAATTGCTTCTGCTTGATAGTGTGTGATAACTGGGTCTATTACCTCATCAAGTGAACCACTTAGCATAATCTCTTCTAGTTTATATAGGGTTAGATTTACTCTGTGGTCTGAGAGTCTGTTTTGTGGATAGTTGTAGGTTCTTATCCTCCCACTTCTATCACCACTTCCAACTTGTGCTTTTCTATCTGCACTATTTTTTTGCAATTGCTCTTCCATCTCTTTTTCATAGATTCTAGCTTTTAAAATCTTTAGAGCCTTGTCTTTGTTTTTATGTTGAGACTTCTCATCTTGCATAGCTACTGTGATACCTGTTGGCACATGGGTTATTCTTACAGCACTATCAGTTGTATTTACAGATTGACCTCCATTTCCACTTGACCTATATACATCAATCCTTAGGTCACTTTGGCTTAACTCAACCTCAACATCATCAACCTCTGGCATAACAGCTACAGTAATAGCAGAGGTGTGAACACGCCCTTGAGACTCAGTATCAGGAACTCTCTGAACCCTATGCGTTCCGCCCTCATACTTCAATCTACTATAAGCACCCTCACCTTTGACAAGTAGAATAACCTCTTTATAGCCACCTGCATCACTATCACTTGAACTCATGATTTCTGCCTTCCAGCCTCTTAACTCTATATATCTTAGGTATGTTTTTAAGAGGTCTCCAACAAAAATAGCAGCTTCATCACCACCTGCCCCTGCTCTTAGTTCTAAGTAAACATTTTTTTCATCATTTGGGTCACCATGGAGCATAAGAAGCTTTAGCTCCTCTTCTAGCTCTGGCAAGCGAGGTTCAAGCTCTTTTATCTCCTCTCTTGCTAGCTCTCCTAGTTCACTATCTTCTAGTAGAGTTCTGTTCTCCTCAATACTTGTTTGTATATCTATGTACTCTCTAGCTTTTTCCACAATAGGCTCTAGAGATGACTGCTCTTTACTTAGTTCCGTCATATTTTTAATATCGTTAGTTATATCAGGAGAGCTAAGAAGAGAGTTTATCTCCTCATAGCGGTCTATGAAGGGTTGTAGTTTTTCTGAAAACATATAAGATTATGCGTGTAGAGATTTGACTAGTTTGTTAAACCTACTAACACTTCTTGCGGCTTTGTTTTGTTTGATAATACCCTTTGAAGCGTATGCATGAAAGCTCTTATTTGCGACTTTCAAAGCATCAGCTGCTTTGTCTTTATCACCTGCTTTTACTGCTTCTTCTATAGCCCTTGCCATATTTTTCATTCTTGTTCTGTAGTATCTATTTTTTTCAGTTCTAACGATACTTTGTCTAGCTCTTTTCTTTGCTGATTTTATATTTGCCATGACCTAGTCAATCCTTATTTAAAATTTTTTGGGGTAGAATTATAGTTTTATAACGATTAAATATAGATTAAACAGAAGGTTTATTGATGAAATTGTTTGGAACTGATGGGGTTAGAGGAGAAGCTGGTAAAAAATTAAGCGCTCTAATGGCACTAAAGCTAGGAGCAGCTGCTGGGATACACTTTAGAAAAAACAGTATTACAAATAAGATTTTGGTAGGAAAAGACACTAGAAGAAGTGGCTATATGATAGAAAACGCCCTTGTTAGTGGACTAACTGCTGTTGGATATAATGTCATTCAAATAGGTCCTATGCCAACGCCAGCCATTGCATTTCTGACAGAAAATATGAGATGTGATGCGGGAATTATGATAAGTGCAAGCCACAATCCCTTTGAAGATAATGGAATAAAGTTTTTTGATCATAGTGGGTTCAAGCTAAATTTAAAAAGTGAAGAGGAGATTGAGGAGATTTTTTTTAATGATGAGCGAATTGAGAGTGAGCAAAAAAGAGGGGTAGAGATTGGCTCTTCAAAAAGAATAGATGATGTTATAGGAAGATATATTGTTCATATCAAAAACTCATTCCCAAATGAATTAACCCTACAAGGCCTAAGAATAGTTATAGATGCTGCTAATGGTGCTGCGTACAAAGTTGCACCTACTATATTTAAAGAATTAGGTGCAGATATTTTTGTCATCAATGATGAGCCAAATGGTTATAACATAAATGAAAACTGTGGAGCTATGGACTCATATAACCTCCAAGAAGCTGTGAAGACCTATAGAGCTGATATAGGTTTTGCACTTGATGGAGATGCTGATAGGCTTGTGGTTGTTGATGAGAACTCACAAGTGGTTGATGGAGATAATCTCATAGGAGTACTAGCTCTTCATTTAAGCAGAGAAAAACAGTTAAAAAACAACAAAATAGTCTCTACAGTTATGAGCAACAAAGCATTAGAGGACTTTTTAAAAACCCACAACATTGAGCTACTTAGAAGCTCTGTTGGTGATAAGAATGTTTTTGAACTTATGCAACAAAACAGACTGAACTTTGGCGGAGAGCAGAGCGGTCATCTGATATTTAGCGACTACTCAAAAACTGGAGATGGACTAGTTAGCGCACTTCAATGTGTAGCCTTGATGCTAAAAAGTGGAAAAAAAGCAAGTGAAGTTTTAAGACCCTTTAGCCTCTATCCTCAAAAAATGATCAATATAGAGATAAACAACAAGCCGCCACTTGAAAAAATTGATGGACTACAAGAGAGACTTGAAATTATAGAAAAAGCAGGATTTAGACATCTACTAAGATACTCTGGGACTGAGAACAAACTAAGGGTTCTGCTAGAAGGAAGGGATCAAAAAAAGCTAGATACCCACCTAGAAGAGCTCTGCAGATTCCTAAAACAAGCTATATAAGCAGATTAATGAAAAAAAAGATATATCTATTTATAGCTGTAATATTTACTACTATTTTTATAGATCAGGCAATAAAGCAGATATTTCTTGGAGGTTATGAGTTTAGAGGGAGTTGCTTCTCACTTATTCTTGTTTACAACAAGGGTGTTGCATTTTCTATGTTTGAGTCTCTTGGTGTCTATCTTAAGTACATACAGATTGTTTTTTTACTAGGAATACTTGGATATGTGGTACTGGCAAAGGATGTGTTTAAAGAGTACTACATTCCTATAGCACTAATTCTTGGAGCTGGTGTTTCCAATGTATATGATAGGTTTATTCATGGTGGAGTGGTTGATTATTTTTATTGGCATTGTGGATTTGATTTTGCTATTTTTAACTTTGCTGATGTGATGATTGATCTTGGAATAGTGCTACTAGTTATTAAGATGTTTAGAAAAAAGCCAGCTTCTAGTTAGTCTCTAGAAGCTCTAGTAGCTTATTTTGATATAGCTCTGCGCTCTCTTTACTCTTTGCTTCAAACCTCGTAACAAGCTTTGGGGTGGTGTTACTAGCTCTTATAAGTCCCCAGCCATCCTCAAAAACAACCCTTAAACCATCAACTGTTATAATTTTTTTGATCTTTGGAAAGTTTGATGGGGGATTTTTCAGAGCTTCTGCTAGGTCTTTTATCATCTTAAACTTTCTATCTTCACACACATCTATATTTATCTCATCTGTCGTGTACATTTTAGGTAGTCTATTTATCTCTGCATCAAAGTCAAGTCCCGATTCAAGAAGTTCAAGCACTCTAAAAGTAGCATAGAGGGCATCATCATATCCATAATATCTATCATTAAAAAAGAGATGTCCACTTACCTCAGCTGCAAAAGAGGCATCTAACTCTTTTATCTTTACCTTGAGGTTTGAGTGACCTGTTTTATACATCACAGCCTTGCCGATTTTATCTATCTCATCATACATTACTTGGGAGCATTTAACCTCACCTATAACTACTGGATTTTCCAAGGCTCTAGCAAAAAATATAGCCAAAATATCACCCTTAAAGCTATGTTTTTTTGATAGAGTGGCCACTCTATCACCATCACCATCATATGCAAAACCTAGGTCATACTTGTTGGTTTGAAGCTCTTTTTTTATATCTTCAAGACTCTCCTCTTCGCTTGGGTCTGGGTGGTGGTTTGGAAATCTTCCATCTGGTTCTTTGTATAGGATTTTGTGTTCAATGTTTAGCTTTTTTAGTATCTTTTCAAGTGTCGGACCTACTGCCCCATTTCCACTATCAAAGATGAAGCTTCTACCATCTAGCTTTAAATGACTAAAGTTTTTGACTATAAAATCCACATATAGACTCTCAAGATCAAAACTCTCCACCTCAAAACTATCCTCAATCTCTACTGGGGTATCTATAACTTTCTCACCTAAAGCATATATATCACTTCCAAAATATGGCTTTTTATCAAGAGTTATCTTGAAGCCATTGTACTCTGGAGGATTGTGAGAGCCTGTTATCATGATAGATGCACTAACTTTTCTACCATCTATATCTACATAGTTTGAGTAGTAGCTAATAGGAGTAGGCACAAGACCTATATCAACACACTCAACACCTGCTCTTTTAAGTCCACTCACAATCCAATCTTTTAGCTTTACTGAATGAAGTCTAGCATCATATCCAATCGTTACTAGATGAGGCTCTGAGGTAGCAACTTTTACATCAAGTCCAAAGTAGTAACCGATGTTTTTAACACCTATCTCATCTAACTCGCTAGGAAAAATCCCTCTAATATCATACTCTCTAAATATGTTTTTTGCCATTGGCGCTACTTCATCCCCTCAAAAAACTCCAAATCATCCAACTTTTCCCATGGGTAGTCACTCTGACCTACCTGACCTCTTGCGGCTACATCTGCGTAGGTAAATGTAGTTTTGCTTGGTTTATCAAGTGCAAATTTCTTTGTTATCCATGAAGGAGTTAGGGGGTATCTCTCCATGACTTTGGCTGAAAGGAGGTCATCATCAAACTTTGTGTGTGTTCCCATAGTATCGACACTTACAGAGACTGGCTTTGCTACACCTATGGCATAAGATACCTGAACAATGCACTTCTTAGCAAGTCCTGAGGCAACTATGTGCTTTGCTATGTATCTGCAAGCATACAGTCCGCTTCTATCAACCTTTGTGTAGTCTTTACTAGACTGTGCGCCTCCACCTATAGGAGCATATCCACCAAATGTATCAACTATGAGCTTTCTTCCTGTAAGTCCGCTATCATATAAAGCACTGTGGTTTACATATCTACCAGTTGGATTTATGTGTATGATAGTGTTTTTTGGGTCATATAATTCAGTAGGAAGTCCCGTATCATCTATAAGTCCTTGTATAAGCTCTCTAACCTCTTCTATCTTCATGCCCTCTACTGAGGGTGCTGATACTACGATAGTGTGTATCTTCTCAGGTTCACAGTTTTCAAACTTCTCTTTTGTCCCATAGTCCATACTTACTTGAGTTTTTATATCAACTCCTAGTTTATGAGGATGCTCTAAGGCGTAATGATAGACCTTATCAGCTAGCATTCTTGCATAAGTGATGGCTGAGGGCATAAAATCAGCCGTCTCACTATTTGCATATCCAAACATTATCCCTTGATCCCCTGCACCTATCTCACCATCTTTCTGATCCACGCCTTGGTTTATATCAGGACTCTGTTGATTGAGATAGACATTTACTTTTACATCCTCTGGATATAAGCATTGCTCTTTACTAAAGCCACCTATACCCGTATAGCCTATTTTAACTAGTGCATCTCTTACTAATTTTTCATAGTCTTTCTGCTCTAACTTTAGTTTTGACTTCACCTCTCCACCTATAACAATCTGCTTTCCAGCAACAAAAACCTCACTTGCTACACGACTAGAAGAATCAGCCATTATATACCTATCAACAATACTATCAGCTATTATATCCGCACACTTATCAGGATGACCTGGTGTTACGACCTCACTTGTAAAAAGATACATTCATATAACTCCATACTTTTAGTTTTTCAAATTTTACTAAAAAGCTACTTAAAATGGAAAAAATAGAGCTAGTTTGTTACATAGTTATTAGCATGCTACAATCCTACTTTAATCCTATCATGGGTGTACTGATGTATTAGTGACTGAATGATGTTTTGATAGTTTATGCCTACCTTTAGGGCTTTTTGCTTTAGGAGATAGAGATCATTTTCACTCAGACGAATACTTATGGACTTTTTTTTAGAATTGTACTCTTTTGCTATTTGAGAGTATTTTTCTATCTCATCGTTTACATTTGGTATACTTTTAGCACTTCCACCTTCTATGTATTCAACTATCTCTTGCTCTTCTGAGGTAAGACTTGGTGATTTTGTCATATGATTATCCTCCATATTTTTTATGATATTTTCTGCTTGGAATTATGTTTTTAAGAAATATCTTCTCATCATCTTCAACAAATGGAACATAGTATGTATAAGAACTTATAAGCAATATGAAGAGTTTTTGGTTTGGATACTTTTTTAAATTTGGATGCGGAACTATGTCAAGCAGTCCTCCGTTTTCCAAACTTAAAATCACATCCTCAAAACAGACACCTCTTTGCTCTTCTAGTGTTTGATTCTTACTCTCATTCCATCTAAAAGGTTTAATCACAAATCCTTTTTTGTATATACATTGTTAATTATATAGTTTTTACTGTATAGTGTCAAACTCATCTATTGTAGATGATTACCACTTAAAATGGAAAAAACAGAGGTGTCAAAATAAGCACACAAGCAGAATAGATGACTGAAACAAAAATCCCAACTCTAGCAAAATCTCTCACACTATATCCTGCAACACTTGCAACCATAAGATTTGTCTGATATCCATAGGGGGTTAAAAAACTAGCACTAGCTCCATAAGCTACTGCAAAGACAAAAGGCATAGGGTCAACCCCAAGAGATATAGCACTACTGTATCCTATGGGAAATGCAAGAGCAACTGCGGCGTTGTTTGTGACAAACTCTGTCAGAATAAGCGTCAAAAAATAAACACAAACAAACATACCATACACTCCAAATCCACCAAAAAGAGCAGATATAGTCGTAGAGATAGAGGAGCTAATCCCGCTCTCTATTAGCACCGTAGCTATCCCAAAGGCAGCTCCAACAATGAGTACTATCTCATAAGGAAATCGCCTCTTTATCTGTGCAATATCCAAAAACCCAGCCAAGAAAAAGACAATCAGCAAAACAAGCAGGCTTTTTACAAGAGATATATCAAAAAAAGATGGAGCAATAACAGCTACTAGAAACCCAAAAAAAGCAAAATAGCTTTCACTCCTACTTAAAAGCTTATCCTCTTTTAGCTCTGAGATGATGTAGAAGTTCTGAGCAATGTTGTCTCTTTTAGCAAAGTCACTACCAGTGCTTAAGATGAGTTTGTCACCTGATTTTAAAACCGTATCACCTATTTTTTTGATATTTTTATCACCTCTTTTTATAGCTATAATAGCTGCGTTGAACTTTGATCTAAAGTTTGAGTTTTTCACTCTTGTGTCAACCAAATTTGATTCAGGCGTTATTATTGCTTCGATTATGTTTTTTGTAGAGATTTTCTCATCAGAAATCTTTAGTCCATCAAACCCTTTTAGCAAACTCACATATTTAACATCACCACTAAAGACAAGTATATCTCCATCTTTTATCACATCTCTTGGACCTACAGGAGCTAATATTGACCCATCTCTTTGTATCTCTACTAAAAAAAGATACTCCAAATTCCTAAGTCCAGCCTTTTCTATGGTTTTGCCACTTAAACTTGAGCTTTTTGAAACTTTAGCCTCTATGAGATACTCTTGAAAGTTATCCTGCCTCATCTCAATGTTTGGCAGAAACCTTGAAGTAGCAAACAGTGTCAAAAGTCCAAAAAAGAGAATAAAAATCCCAACATAAAAAAAATCAAACATCCCCAAAGGCTCCAAACCTCTATCTATAACAAAACCGTTTACTATAAGATTTGTTGATGTACCAATAAGCGTTAGAGTTCCACCAAAAATAGCACTAAAAGATAGTGGTAATAGCAGTTTTGAGGGCAGATGAAAACGATTTTTTTTTATCGATGAGATAAGAGATGCTACAACAGCAGTGTTGTTTAAAAAAGCAGAAGTAAAGGATGTAAACAAACCTATTTTAAAAAGTGAATGACCATAGCTTCTGCTTACAAGCCCTTGAGAGAGCTTTCTTATAAAAACACTCTTTTCAAGCACTACTGCTACAAGCAAAAGAAGCATAAGTGCTACAAGAGAGGGGTTTACATAGTTTAAAAGCCACCCTTTAATATCCAAAAACCCAAAAACATAGAAAACAACCACAGCCCCAGTAAAAACAAGTGAAGCTTTGAAGCGGTTTTGTACTAGCAAGACAACCACACTAGCAAGGACTACTAGTACAAACAGCTTCTCAATCAATGCTCAAGCATCCCCATTCAGGATAGTGCTCTCTTATATAAGCATTTAGAGCGATTTCAGCTTCAGTATAAGCTTTTTTAGGGGAGCTTTTCTCATCACCATGACCCACTAACATACCAGCTCCATTTGTATTGTTTGTGTATCTATCTATGAGGATAAAACTCCCAGTTCCTTTTATCTCTTCATATCTGTCATAAGCTATTTTAGAAGATAGACTAAACTCTACTCTTCCAATCTCATTTAGCTCCAATCTGTCACTCTGTAGCTCTTCAAGCGTGTTTACATCTCTTTTGTACTTTATACTCTTAACCCTGCCTCTGATAGTGGTTGTAGCTCTTTTGATGATGTACTCACTTCCTACTTTTAAAGGAGATTCACTCATCCATACTACATCAGCTTCAACCTCAGCGCTAGTAGCGGGCACAGTATCCTTAGCCACTATCATATCACCACGACTTATATCTATCTCATCTTCTGTTGTGATGGTTACTGCCATAGGAGCTGAGGCACTTTGTAGCTCACCTTCATAAGTGATGATAGAGCTAACTTTTGTTGATTTTTTAGAAGGTAGAACTACTATCTCTTCACCCACACTCACACTTCCACTCTCTAAGCTTCCACAAAACCCTCTAAAGTTAAGGTTTGGACGATTGACATACTGTACAGGAAATCTTAAAGGCTGCTTTTTTATCTCCTCATTTGGCTCAAAGCTATCCAAAAACTCCATTAAAGGAAGTCCTTTAAACCAAGGAGTTTGGGAGCTTTTGTCTACTACATTATCACCCTTTAAAGCAGATAGTGGGATAAACTCTATAGACTCAAAGTCTAGTCTTTTTGTAAACTCGATAAAATCACTACAAATTCCATCAAACACACCTTGTGAAAACTCCACTAAATCCATCTTATTTACGGCAACTACTATGTTTTTTATACCCAGCAGATTTACAATGAAGCTATGTCTTCTAGTCTGAGTCTGCACTCCATATCTTGCGTCTATAAGGATAATAGCTAAATCAGCTGTGCTAGCCCCTGTTGCCATATTTCTAGTATACTGCTCATGGCCTGGAGTGTCTGCTATGATGTACTTTTTTTTATCTGTACTAAAATAGCGGTATGCTACATCTATAGTAATTCCTTGCTCCCTCTCACTAGCAAGCCCATCTACAAGTAGAGCTAAATCAATCTCTTCACCAGTAGTTCCATGCTTTTTACTGTCTTTTTGTATAGAACTTAGCTGATCTTCAAATATCATCTTACTATCATGCAAAAGCCTGCCAATAAGTGTACTCTTACCATCATCAACACTCCCACAAGTGATAAATCTTAGAAGTTTTTTGTTTTCATGAGACTTGAGATACTCTTCTATATTTGTTGCTATAAGTTTACTGCTGTGTGACATTAGAAATACCCCTCTATCTTCTTTTTCTCCATTGAGCTTGATTCATCACTATCTATAAGCCTTCCTTGTCGCTCACTTGTTTTAGTCAGAAGCATCTCTTGAATAATCTCTGGAAGAGTTGTTGCATCTGAGTTTATAGCTCCAGTTAGAGGATAGCAACCAAGTGTTCTAAAACGAACCATCTCCTCTTTTGCTCTCTCTCTTAATTCTTTAGGCATCCGCTCATCATCAACCATTATCTTTGTTCCACCATACTCTACTACTGGGCGTTTCTTTGCGTAGTATAGTGGGACTATGGGGATATTTTCTAGGTATATATACTGCCAGATATCTAGCTCAGTCCAATTAGATAGTGGAAAAACTCTGATACTTTCACCTTTTTTATGTCTGCCATTGTAGATATTCCATAGTTCTGGTCTTTGATTTTTAGGGTCCCAACGGTGGTTTTCATCGCGAAAAGAGTAGATTCGCTCTTTTGCTCTACTCTTCTCCTCATCGCGTCTTGCTCCTCCAAAAACCGCATCAAACTTTTGCTTATCTAACATCTGCTTAAGTCCTTGGGTTTTCATAATATCAGTATGCATCGCACTTCCATGAGTAAATGGTGAGATATTACGCTTTATGCCTTCAGGATTTGAATAAACTATGAGCTCCATCCCTACTTCTTTAGCCCTTCTATCTCTAAACTCTATCATCTCTTTAAACTTCCAAGTAGTATCTATATGTACAAGTGGAAAAGGAGGGGGTGCAGGATAGAAGGCCTTTAGTGCAAGATGAAGCATAACAGAGCTGTCTTTACCAACACTATAGAGCATTGCAGGATGTTCAAACTCAGCTACAACCTCTCTTATAATGTGAATAGACTCAATCTCAAGTTTTTTTAAATGTGTCATGACTCTCCTATATAGTTGTTTTTTTGCAGGAATTTTACTATATCTTGTGCTAATTCATCTGGCATAGCACTATCTCCCTTGATAGTTATCTCTGGAGTCAGAGGTGCCTCATATGGGGAGTCTATACCTGTGAACTCTTTTATCTCTCCATCTCTTGCTTTTTTGTACAAACCTTTAGGATCACGGCTCTCACACACCTGCAGAGGAGTATCTACAAAAATCTCTATAAACTCACCAAACTCTAGTAGCCCCCTAACACTCTGCCTATCACTCTTAAAAGGAGATATAAAAGCACTAAGCACTATAAGCCCAGCATCTACAAAAAGCTTACAAACTTCACCTATTCTGCGAATATTCTCTACCCTATCATGCTCACTGAAGCCTAAATCACGATTTAGTCCATGTCGTACATTATCACCATCTAGAAGATATGTCTTGTAGCCTTTTTTATGCAAAAAATACTCAAGCTCTCCTGCAATTGTACTTTTCCCACTACCTGATAGTCCTGTGAACCATAATAAGCATGGTTTTTGTGCATTTAGGCTTGCTCTATCACTCTTGCTAACCTTATGAGAGTGCCATAATATATTTGTATCCATTACTCCACCACAAACCACGGGTTTAAGAGGTCTTGCTTATTATAGACTAGCTCTTTTTTGGTTCCATACTCATACACTCTCTTTCCACTCTGGCTTACAACCGCATGAGCAGCAGCTGTATCCCACTCCATTGTTGGTGCAAGTCTTGGATAGATATCAGCCTCACCACTTGCTATCATACAGAGCTTCAAACTACTTCCTTTTGATACTATCTCTAGGTCTTTATGTTTTAGTTTTAGAGAGTCTATAAACTCATCAGTTTCAGGAGTTCTATGAGATTTACTAGCCACAACTCTATAGTTTCCATCTTTTTTTAGAGGAAGTTTCACACCATCTCTGTATGCACCCTCACCCTCTTTTGCATAATAGCACTCTTGTAACACTGGTGCATAGACTACCCCTGCTATTGGGATTTGGTTTTTAACTAGAGCGATATTTACTGTAAACTCTCCATTTTTTTTGATAAACTCTTTAGTTCCATCTAGTGGGTCTATTAACCAAAATAACTCCCAGTTTTTTCGCTCATTATAATCTATACTTCTACCCTCTTCTGAGAGGATAGGAATGCTTGGGTAGAGCTTTTTTAGCTCAGTTACAATGATTCTATTTGCCTCTTTATCGGCCTCAGTTAGGGGACTACTGTCATCTTTATACTCAACTTCAAAATCTTTTTTGTATATATCAGCTATCGCCCTTCCTGCTAACTTGGCAGTTTCTACTACCTTTAAGATATCTATAACCATGATTTCCTACTCTAAGTCTAATAACTAATTATATCTCAATTACAATAAATCTCTAATAGGCACTTTGTATCTGATTACATCATGTAGGAAAACATTGTAGCTAGAAGAACTATCCCAACAATATCTAAATAGAGTATACTTGAATCTGATTTTTCATAATTTACAACAAGTCAAGCAATCACACCAAATATTGTTGAAGAATTTTAAAAATGAAATATTTCTACTACTTTTAATTTACTTGAGATTGTTTGGAATTGTTTTGATTACTCCATTATGTTATATAATGCAGTCAAAGCATGATTAATAAACTTATGAGTCATAGAGAGGTTAAGTTTATGAAAAATGGCTCTAGAGTTCTTTTTAAAAAATCCGAATTAGATAAATATCTATCTGTAAAAGAATCTGTAAAATTTAATATTAGCTAATATTTGCTGCTTTGTAGCCGTTATAAACAAGCGTACCTATAAATATCAAAAAGCCAATAATTAAAAATATTTCCATCTCAGTCCTCTCTTTCTATATCTCTTAAGCTTCTTATCCTCTTTATCGCTTTCTTGTTTATAAACGATATAATAACGGCAAGCACTAAAATACCAACTACATCTAAGAATATTACTAACATATCTGCCTTATCATAGTTTCCTGCAAGCCAAGCAATCATACTAAACATCGTTACTACAAAAATACCAAGCCAGATTTTAAGCCACCCTATCTCTTCTTTTATCTCATCTATTTTAGCCACATCGCCACCGTTTAATAATAAAATTACAAATATTATATCACAAATTAAAATGAGTTCATCTATCGCTACCTAGAAGACTATTAAAATAAAGGAAAATACTTTGAGCGAAAAATTATATAAAAAATCAGAAGTTATAGAAAGACATCGTCATAGGTATGAATTTAACAATAAATATAAAAATGTCCTAGTAGAAAAAGGACTTGTTATAGCCGGCGTTACCTTAAATGAAAATTTAGTAGAAATAATAGAAATAAAAGATCATCCTTTTTTTGTAGGCGTTCAATTTCATCCAGAGTTTTTATCAAGGCCAATTAAACCTCATCCTATGTTTTTAGGCCTTTTGAAAAGTTTGATACAATAAAATTAAGTTTATTTTTAAAATT
>CAZAFM010000014.1:0-33602 GCA_964484395.1 uncultured Campylobacterales bacterium
ATTTCTCATATAACAATCTATATGCTGATAGTATGATGGAAGTCTTCTTCTACAATCAAGGCTACAACAAATTAGTAGATGGTAGTAATGAGATATATTAAGGAGAGCACACCACCATAATGAGTGGAACTAAAACCTCTTACACATCCCTCCCTACAAGTGGAATTGTGAAGTATTATGACCCTTGGGAGGCTCATCATCTAAGTAGTGATGCATCTGGTACAGTATACTCATACAATAACTATGGAGTAGACTTTGATAACAACTTTGTTGGAGGATATAACCTATCTCCATATGGTTACTACGAAATATCAACTGGGAGCATACAAAACAGCTCTGGAGATGCTGTTATAACTGGTAGTGTAGTCTATAGATATCAAAATGGACTTACATATCAAGATAGCTACTCTGGTGATATAACTGGACGCTTTTATGGTTCAAACTATCAAGGTATAGGCATAGTGGATGATACTGAAAACTACAGAGGGGTTTTAGGACTATACAAAGACCCTATAAACCCAACTCCTACTAATCCAACTGGAACTCTATCAAATAGTGGTTATGCTATTATGTACAACAATGATGGTTCAGTCATGGATGGAACTCTTGAGCTAAGCATTGATAGAGCTAGCCGATACATATCCTCAACCATAACAACAGAGAGTTATGGTGAGCTAAGCTTTGATGGTGGAAATGCTAACAAGGATGGAATGTACTTTAGTGATGATGCTTTTTTAGCACTTAATGCAAGTGGTACTGATGCTTTTTCACATATAGATGATGGGTATTTTGGTGTATTCACAGACTATATAGGACAGCAGTACCAAAACGCAAGAGCAGTAACTGATCTAAAGCTAGGTGCTATGCTAGCAGGTGAGATAGGTGGAAGCAGTAGTATCAATGGGGCTTCATACTGGGTAGCTGGAACCAAAACTCCTGATTCTTTTTTTGCCACAGCTAACGCACCTAGTGAGCCACTACTATATCAAGCCTCACTTGTAGGACTTGTAAAATCTGATGGTACATACTATAATCTTTATGACTTCCATGATGAAACCACTCAAAATATGTTAACCCTCTCTTTTGACTTCCAAAATGATAATTTTCACGGAGAGATGTCGCTCAACTATGGCGGACACCATGATAGTGAAGGAAACTATATTGATGGTAGTGAGTGGATTATAGCCGTAGCAAAAGCTAGTGACTCAAGCATAGGACGCAACTACTACGCAATTCTAAATGATTTTGAAGGATGGCTAGATGGTAGCTTCTATGGGGATAATGCAGAAGCTATTGGTGGTATTTTTAAGATAGAGTCGCCTGAAGGCAAAATGGCATATGGAGCATACGGAGGAACAGTAGATCCAAGTGATATGTATATAGGATATACTGGTGTTGGTGGGTTTACCAAGTATATACTCCTTACAGAAAGCAATCCAAACTATGATGGAACCTATTTTGCACCACTAGCACTTAGTAGTGAAGATGCATACTTTGCATTTAATGGACCAAATATATCTTTCTATGGTGGCGGACAGTCACTTGAATACAAAGACAATTACAACACTATACAAGGTAATGAGTTTAAAAATGTAGATGTATCAGCTAGCTTTGGTATTCCAAGCTCAACCTATACTGGTGGTATAGTTGGTAACTTTGGCATGATAGAAGGTCAAGGACTGATAGATAGTGACACAGATGGTGCTTACTATAACTGGTCTTTTATGGCTGATAGTATGCAGGAGTACTTTTTAGCATATCAAAAAGGATATGATATGTCACCTCAAAACAATCAGCTAACACAGGTCGTAGCTTTTGGTAAACAGAGTGTTTATGATAACCTCCCTACAGATGGAATCTATAGCTACGCTGAGCCAGACCTTGATGCCTCGTATAGCCCAAATGACCCAGTAGCACTAGGTGAAAGCATAGGTACTATAAACTGGAGAAGCAAAGCCTATCTATCAGTCAACAGAAATGCAGATGATGGAAGCATAATGCTAAAAATAGGTAGAGTTGGAGAGAGTAATGGATATGCTATCATAGAAGCAGATAGTAAAAACTTCCAGTATGAAAGTAGTTTTAGCCCACCAACCTACTTCAATGGTAATGTAGACGGATTTATGTTTGGTTCTAATCAACAAGGGTTGGTTGTAAGTGATAACTATGTGGAAGTTGATACAGCTGGAACAACCCAACTAAACATCCAAGCAGGCTTCCAAGACCTAAATGACAGACAGACAAGCTCAACACCAAGCGGTACATCAATACTAGAAGGCTACACAGCCTCAGCATATAAAGATACAAGCTTGCAGACAGATCCATTTATAGGGATTGGAAGTGCAGTTATGATACTTGATAGAGACAATGGACTTGTAGAAGCTGATTTGAATCCCGATACAACACAGTATGGTGGACATCAAACATATGGTAGTGACAACACAGCTAACTACAAGCTATCTTCATACATTAGAGATGACTTCTTTGCAGCACTACCTAGAAATGGTGGGACACTAGAAAACTCAAATACTGAACTGTACTCCACAGATACGCGTGGCTATATGATAGCTATGGATACAAGTAGTGATGCAGGAAGTGACTATGTGAGTTGGGGCTACTGGGCAATGTCTGCAGAAGGTGCAGTTGATAATGCAAATCTCCTAGAAGTAGACCCAAGGTCGATGTGGATAGCAGGTGAACCAACCCCTCAAGCATATATTGATACTCTTGTAGATGGGAACACAGTATATAACTATAGTGGTGATGTTATGGGTACATATTTTAATAGTAGTAACGCTATGAGTGCCTTAGAGGCTGATTCAAACTTTAATATGGAGATAAACTTTGGTACTGGATTAGTTGGAGGTACATTTTTTCTAAAAACAGATGATGGAGACTGGGATGAGTCTTTTACAGCTACACCAGCAGAAGAAGCAGATGACCTCAAGATTAGCAAAGGAAAGTATGAAGGGACATTTACTAGCCATCCGGCTTCTGCTATACAAGGAAGAGTTTATGGACCAAATGCTGAAGCAACAGGTGGCTCTTTTGCTATTTCAGATTCAAGCAAACAAGCTATAGGGGTTTTTAAGGGTAAAAGATAACCCTTACAACTCCCCTCCCTTTATCTGCTCCAAAAGGGTTGTGGCATAACAACCCTTTGGCAGGTAGAAGCTAAGCTCTCCCCATGCCTCGCTCTGTTTGTAGGTGAACTCTAGATTTTCTGCCCAGACCCAAGCATATCTTCTAACTCCACTTAGTTTTATGTTTTCATCTATGTACTCTTTTTCTACCTCCCATGCTTTGTCTTTACTAAACTCACACTTCTTTCCACACAGTAGCCCAGTAGGTGATATGGTTTTTGCTTCAAACCTCGAAGCAAGCTCCAAAACATCATCATCACCAAAAAGCCTACCATGAGGATAGTGACACATAACATCCCCTGCAAAAAGCTTAAAAAGATGAGATTGCTCACCAAGGAGCTTTATGGTTTCACTCTCAAGCATTAGAGCCTCTGATGCTTCTTTAGCACTCATGGAGTTTACTATCTTGGATATTTCTACTCTTTTGGCTAGCCAATTATTGAACAGCTCACTTTGGTAGGCGTTTATCAAAAACTCTTTTTTATAATTCACCCTACCCCTTTGATTTTGGGCTACTATCTTACCCTCTTTTGCATTATCTCCATCCCTGCCAAAGCGCTGATATCCAAAGTAGTTAGCAAAGCCATATTTTCTAATACTCTCTATTACGGAGGTTATTTTAGTAGCGTCAGTTGGGTTTAGCTTTTTTATGCGGATAAAGAAGTGATTTCCTTTTAGATGACCTGTTTTTAGCTTGTTTTTGTGAAGCGTTCTCTCAAGTATCTTGATATTTTCATCACTTAGATACTCTAGGCTTTTTTCATACTTCTTGGGTAGTGAGATGTGTTGAATGGTGTAGGCTTGCTTATCTTTTAGTCCTGCATATCCTATCTCTTTTATAGGGATATGGGCTGATGAGGATAGTGTGTTTAGTAGCTCATGGGTACTAAGCCCTCTTTTAGCGACTTTTAAAACAAGATGCTCCCCTTCACCGCTAAACTCATATAGTGGAACCTCTGTGACTACAAAGTCTTTTGGGTTTTGGTTGAAGTAGAACTCTATAGGAGAGTGAGTTAGTAGGCTAAGTCTTTTCAAAAGTGATGCTCCTTGCATGGGTTTATAAATCTTCCCCTAGTAGCCCTAGCAAAAGGGGTTATTTTTACCCTATGCTTTTTAGCTAGTCTCTCTATAGTTTTTTTGTACTTTATATCATAGCTAAAGAGCATTCCGTACTCCTCACCACTGCATCCGATGGATTTTTTGATAGAATGATAAAACTCAAAGCCAACTCTGTTTATCTTAGAGAGTCTGCTAAGCTCAAAAAATAGCCCATCTGATATATCAAGCCCACTACTTACATAAGGCGCTATAGCGTAGAAAAACTCACCTTCTAGTTTAGGGGTGATTAGTTTGGAGTTTTTTGGGATTTTATGACCTAAAAGAGCTTTTTTTAGATCTCTTGCTACACTACCAAGCTCTCCTGTATATGCTAGTTCATGCCCTAGCTTAAGCCCCTTTCGCTCTACTAGCTTGCCAAGTGGCTTTGAGATAATGGTAATAGATATATCTAGCTTAGAGTTTGCTATAGTGTCTCCACCTACTATCTCACATCCATATTTTTTTGACACTTCCAAAAACCCACTTGTAAGTTCATCTATCTGATTTTTTGTAATGCTCTTTGGCATAGCTATGGTTAGCAAAGCATAAAGAGGCTTAGCATTCATAGCAATTGCATCTGATATGTTTACTAGCATGGATTTTTGGGCAATCTCTTTTAGGCTACTCCACTCTCTTTTAAAGTGGATATTTTCAAAAAAAGCATCCATAGAATAGATAAGCCCATCTTTATAGACGCCATCATCCCCTATACCACTAGATTTAGTAGAAATCTTATCAATAAAATAACTCTCTTTTTTCATTGTAACATTGTATCACAATAGATTTGACATTATGTTTTTATTGTGGTAGGGTGTAAGAAATCTTTAACAAAAGGACATAAAAATGGCATTTGAACTTCCAAACCTACCATTTTCATACGACTCTCTTGCACCAAATATATCAAGAGAAACACTAGAGTACCACCATGACAAACATCATAGCACATACATAAAAAAGCTAAATGGGCTCATAAAAGGCAGTGATGATGAGAATAAAACTCTTGAAGCACTTGTAAAAAACTCAAGTGGAGGAGTTTTTAACAACGCAGCCCAAGCGTGGAACCATGAGTTTTACTGGAATTGCCTATGTGATGATAGTAAAGAGCCTTCACTTGAGCTAAAAAGCGCTATTGAGAAAGAGTTTGAATCTTTTCAGAGGTTCAGAGATGAGTTTATTGATACCACAGCTACTCTTTTTGGTTCTGGATGGAGTTGGCTTACTTTGGATGACAAAGGTAAGCTTGCAATAGAGAAGAGTTGTAATGCAAACAACCCTTTGCGAGAAGGTAGGGCACCACTACTAACATGCGATATGTGGGAGCATGCATACTATATAGATTATAGAAATGACAAAGTAGCCTACCTAAATGCTTTTTGGGAAAAGATAAACTGGGAGTTTGTAAGCCAAAACTACAGTTATGCAAAAAACAACCTAGATTATCTATCAGCACCGTGTAAGGACAGTTCACCAGTGTGTGAATATGTAGATAATCTGCAGTCTCAAGAAACATCACAAACATAAAAAGGAGGAAAAATGGATAGAAGAGTTTTTTTTAGAAAAAGTGGAATAGCATTTGGTGGTCTAATGATAGGCTCATTACTGACAATAAATGCACATGCAAAACAGAGTAAAGATGTTGCAAACTATCAAAAAACTCCCAAAGATGGTGAGAAGTGTAGTGATTGCACATATTTCATCAAACCAGATAGTTGTAAAGTAGTAGAAGGAAGCGTCAAAGAAGATGGCTGGTGCAAACTCTATCACAAGAAAGATAAGTGATTAGTCAAAAGTAAAGGACTGCTGCTAAGTAGTCCTAGCTTGTCTAAACATACCTACAATTAAATCTTAATTTTTTAAATTTACTTTTTATTTAACCTCACTTGTGATAATCTTAGGAAAATTTAAACATCCAACCTAGAGAGGGCAAAATGAACGCAAACCGTAAAATCACTTTAATAATCTTCAGCATGGTATCTATCCTAACTGCCATTATAGTTATTCTAGTCGCTATAGGTTCGCGAGAGAGTGGATATGAGCATGCGGAGAAGCGAGCACAACTAACTGCGGAAATCGTAAAAAATGCCCTAACAGCCTATATGGTAAATGGAAATATGCATCAAAGAGATGTTTTTCTAGATAGTATGAAAAAGCTTGAAAATGTTAAAGACCTTTGGGTTGTAAGAGCTCAGAGTGTTACAGATCAATATGGTGAACCTATGCAGAACGAAAAACCAAGAGATGCTATAGACAAAGAGGTCTTAAGATCTGGAATAGAAATTACTAAAACAGATGAGACTTTTAAGAGTGCTTCACTTAGGACAACCATCCCCTATATAGCTTCAGCTAATGACAAGCCAAACTGCCTTACCTGCCATAATGCAAAAGAGGGAGAGACATTAGGAGCAATCTCTTTGGAGTTTGATATACAAGATGATAGAGTTGAGGGAGTATATACACTAACTAAGATAATAGGAACATCTATTATATTTCTTATTGTTATCCTAATCTTTATAAGCAGAAAAATCCAACCATACACATCTACTTTTGACTCTATAACAAATGTTCTAAAAAGAGTTCACGAAGGTGATTATAGTATAAGGGCTAAAGAGGGTGTATACAAAGAGGATAAAGAGGCTGCAAAATGGCTAAATGAAATGATAGAGAAGCTTGAAACAGTATTAAGTGGTATAGAAAAAAATCTAACCTCGTTTGTACACAACAGAGCTATAAACATCAACAACGATAAGCTTCTAACTGCTCAAGAGATAATCCAAGATATAGCAGATATATACAACTTCAAGAAGACTATTGAGACAGACCTTAACAAAGATGACATATATTATAGACTCATACAGACTATGAAAAACAAGCTAAAAATAAAAGAGTTTGTAATATTTGAAAACAACCTAAATAAAAACGACAGAACAATCATCTATGAAAGTACAACTGGTATTGCATGTTGTGAGTTGGATAATGATATCAAAAACCAGTGTAGAGCAGAGAGAACAAATATGGTCATCCAATCAGATAATTTTCCTGAGATATGTATGTCCGCTATTTGTACAGATGATGAAAAGAGATATATCTGTATCCCTTTTCAGATAAGTGAGCAAAAAAGTGTAACGATAAGTATCATATCTAGAACTAATGAGGAGCATAAGCACTCCAAATATCAAATAGGTATTATCAAGAAATACATAGAAGAGGCAAAACCTATTTTAGAAAGCAGAATGCTTATGGATGTACTTAAAGAGAGAAACTTTGTAGATGGCCTAACGGGGCTTTATAATAGAAAGTTTTTAGATGAGTTTATAGACACAAAGCTTCAAAAAGAGCTTGACAAAGGTAGCAGGTTTGCGATAATGCTTCTTGATGTGGATTATTTCAAAATGGTAAATGACACTTATGGACATGATGCAGGTGATGCTATACTTCAAAAACTCTCAGAAATTATGCGTGAAAATGTAGGTAGCAAGGGTCATGTTATTAGGTTTGGTGGGGAGGAGTTTTTGATACTTCTTGTTGGTTCTAGCGAGGATGATGCATATATGGTTGCTACAGATATTAATAAACAGTTTGGAGAGATAGTCTTCCAATTTAATAATGAAAGCTTCAACAAAACTGTAAGCATAGGCTACTCATTTTTTCCTGATGATACAGACCAGATATGGAAATGTATAAAATACGCTGATTTATGCCTCTATAAAGCCAAAGAGACTGGAAGAAATAGAGTTATAAAGTTTGATAAATCTCTTCTAAAAGATAGTGAGAAGAAGAACTATTAAGACTGCTATTTAGTAGATAAGCAAGAGCAGAAGAAGGGAAGAGGCTTAGAAGCCCTCTCCTCTCTCTTTTAGTCTGTATCCCTCTATTTCATTGAAGTTTAGATATTTGTAGACATTTGCGGCTTTATCTTCTAGTTTTTTACCAACTATCTCTAGGTACTCCTCTTTGGTTGGAATTTTACCTAGTAGTGATGCAACTGCTGCTAGTTCTGCACTTCCTAGATAGACTTGAGCGCCTTTACCCATTCTATTGTTAAAGTTTCTAGTGCTTGTAGAAAAGACCACTGCTTCATCAGCAACTCTTGCTTGATTACCCATACACAAGCTACATCCTGGCATCTCAGTCCTAGCTCCAGCTGCTCCAAAAAGTGAGTAGTAGCCCTCTTCCATGAGTTGCGCTTCATCCATCTTTGTAGGAGGTACTACCCACAGTCTTGTTTTTGTTTGACCCTCACCCTTTAGCACCTCACCTAGTGCTCTGTAGTGACCTATATTGGTCATACAGCTACCTACAAACACCTCATCTACACTATGTGGTCTATTAGAGTCACTTAGAACTTCACTCAAAGTTGCTACATCATCTGGGTCATTTGGACACGCTACTATTGGCTCTTTTATCTCATTTAAGTCTATCTCAAGCACTTCTGCATACTCAGCATCACTATCTGGCTCTAAGAGTGTTGGGTTTTCAAGCCACTCTTGCATTCTCTGCTTTCTTCGCTCAAGTGTTCTACTATCCTCATATCCAGCTTCTATCATAGACTCTATGAGTTTTACATTTGACTTGATATACTCAATGACTGGCTCTTTGTTTAGCCTAACTGTACAAGCTGCTGCACTTCTTTCAGCCGAAGCATCACTTAGCTCAAAAGCCTGCTCTACTTTTAGCTCTGGTAAGCCTTCTATCTCTAGTATTCTTCCGTTGAATATGTTTTTCTTACCCTTCTTCTCAACTGTCAAAAGACCCTTTTTGATAGCCACATGAGGAATAGCATTTACTAAGTCTCTTAGAGTAATTCCTGGCTGCATTTTGCCTTTAAACCTTACTAGAACTGATTCAGGCATATTTAGAGGCATACTTCCTGTAACTGCTGCAAAAGCCACTAGTCCAGAGCCAGCAGGAAAACTTATACCAATAGGAAACCTAGTGTGTGAATCCGCACCAGTTCCTACACTATCAGGAAGTACAAATCTATTTAACCATGAGTGAATAACTCCATCACCCGGCTTCAAGCTAACACCACTTCTTGAAGAGATGAAGTATGGAAGTGTCTTATGAAGGTTTATATCTGCTGGCTTTGGATATGCAGAGGTGTGACAGAAGCTCTGAAGTACAAAATCTGCACCAAATCCTAGAGCTGCAAGCTCTTTTATCTCATCTCTAGTCATAGCACCAGTTGTATCTTGAGAGCCAACAGTTAGAATCTCAGGCTCACAGTAAGTCCCGGGTCTAACACCCTCCATTCCACAAGCCTTTCCTACCATCTTTTGAGCAAGTGTATAGCCTTTACCGCTATCTTTTGGCTGAATAGGCTTTTTGAAAATACTCTCTGGCTCCATTCCTAGCTCTGCTCTTGCTTTGTTCGTTAGTCCTCTTCCAATGATTAGATTTACTCTACCGCCAGCTTGGACTTCATCACTAAGAGTTGAAGGCTCTAGAGTAAACTCCGTAACAACCTCACCATTTCTCTCTATTTTACCCTCATAAGGATAGATAGTTATCTCATCACCAGTGTTTAGATTTGTAACATCACACTGAATAGGAATACATCCACTATCTTCACAAGTGTTAAAGAAAATAGGCGCAATAACTCCACCTAGAACGACTCCACCTGTTTTTTTGTTAGGAACATAGGGTATCTCTTCACCCATATGCCATAGGACTGAGTTTACAGCTGATTTTCTACTACTTCCTGTTCCTACAACATCGCCTACAAAGGCTACTAGCTTACCTTTTTGTTTTAGCTCTTCTATTTCTTTTATAGAGTTTTCGTTTTTGGACTTTAGCATACTTTGAGCATGAAGTGGAATATCACTTCTAGTAAACGCCTCACTTGCAGGACTTAGATCATCTGTATTTGTCTCACCATCTACTTTAAAAACTATAACCTCTATCTTTTCAGGCATCTTTGGCTTACTTGTAAACCACTCTGCATTCGCCCATGACTCAACAACACTTTTTGCATAAGAGTTATTTTTTGAAAGCTCTACTATATCTTCATATGCATCATAGATAAGAAGTGATTTTTTAAGTGCCTCTGCTGCTTTACTTGCTACTTCACTATCACTATTGTCTAGAGCTTTTACTAGTGGGTTTATATTAAAGCCACCAAGCATAGTTCCTAATATCTCCACTGCTCTACTAGGAGATATGGCTGAAACTTTTGTTTTTCCCTCAATTATACTATCTAAAAACTCTGCTTTAACCTTTGCAGCATCATCCACACCCGGACTTACACGATTTAGCAAGAGCTCAAGTAAACACTCCTCATCACTCCCGCTTGCACTCTTAAGAAGTTCACAAACTTCACTACACTGCTCTGGGCTTAGTGGAAGAGGTGGAACACCTAGCTCTGCTCTTTGCTTTACATGTTGATTATAAGTTTCAAAAAATCCCATCTAACATCCTTTACTCTATGATTTTATTTCATATTGTAACACGAAGTAGAAAAAAGAGAGTTAAGTATGTTTCATTATTCTACATTAGAATATTATATATTACTTTTTGTAACAAATGGAAGCTCTATCCTAAACTCTGCTCCATTTTGGATATTTGTTGCAGTTATTTTTCCTCCAAATCTATCTTCAATGATGACTTTACTCATCTGGAGCCCTATTCCAGTTCCGCCCTCACCCTTTGTACTTGTATACTTTTCAAAAAGCTTATTAGGTAGTAGACCCTCATCTATCCCCCCACCACTATCTTGAATACTCATCACTAAACTCTGGTCGTTTTTTGATATGATAGTCTTTATTGAAGGGTTTTTTGTATCTCTATGAATAAAGACATCAAGTGCATTACTATATATGTTTAGCAAAACTTGCTTCAAATCATTCGGAAGACCCTCTAAGACACAATCAGATTGACAATCAATACTAAACTCAACCCCCAAAGACTTAATCTTTGACTCCATAAGCATATAGACATCTTTTACTATCATACATACATCAAATGAGACTATTTTATTTGAAGGCTTAAAAAAGTTTCTAAAAAGATTAATAGTATCACTCATATATTCTATCTGCTTTAAAATCTTTTTATTTGTTTTTTTGATCTCCGCTTTACTATATCCCTCCTCATCTAACATATTATTTTGCTCTTGGACATAGAGTGATATAGCGTTTAGCGGCTGCTTCCATTGATGGGCTATCATACCTATTAGTTCACCCATTGAAGCCATTTTTGATTGTTGAGTGAGTATTACCTCTTGTTTTTTGTATCTTTTTATTGCTTCTTTTATTTTTACTCTTAAGTTGATATTCCATACAATAACTAAAAATATTATGACAAAAATAACACCAAATATCTTCCATAAAAACGCATAATCTGGTTTACTCTCTATTTTTATAGAGTACCATTTGTTGTAGATATTTCTTTTTTCAGGTTCTGTTATTGAGTTGATAGTTTTTTGCATAATATCTTTTAAAATTGGTTCATCGTTTCTAGTTCCTACAGCTAAATCCCAGCTATCATCAAACCTACCTGCTATTTTTATATCAACTAATCCATCTTTTTGTATATTATAAGCAACTGTAGCCAGAGCACCTATATACCCATACACCTCACCATCTTGAACTTTTCTTAATCCCTCATCTATGTTTTTTACATAGACCCATTCTAGATTAGGATATCTGTTTTTGAGTATCTCAGCGTATGCGTACCCTTCTACAATTGATAATTTTTCATCAAGAATAGACTCAATATTTTCTACAAATAGCTTATCGTTTTTTGTAGCTATTACAAAGGGAAAAGATACATAAGGCTCAGTAAAATCCATATACTCTAAGCGACTAGGAGTCTGCATAGCTAAAGAAAGAATGTCACACTTCCTCTCTTTAGCGTATTCTAGAGACTGTGACCAAGATGAGCTAGGTACAAGCTCAAGTCTTACACCACTTCTTTGTTGTGCTATATCAAGAAGTTCTGCACTCATACCAATATGTTGCAAACTCTCATTTATAGCTTCAAAAGGCATCCAGTCAGGATCTATACACATTTTTATACTACCTTTTTTTGCAAGATAGTCTTTTTCTTCTTTACTAAAATAAACATACTCTTGAGCACTTTTGTCTTTAATAAAAATATCACCAAACCACTTTTTTTGCAACTCCTCTATCTCACTTATCATCACAGCTTCTTGAGCTTTCAAGAAAAGAGAGTGAAAAACCTGCCAATCTCTCCTTATGAGGTAGTAGTAGTTGTTATTTCTCTCTCTATCATACTCAGCAAACCACCCATTAATCGATACATTTGACTGCATATCTTTTTTTATGATGTATGAAGCTACAGCATCACTTCCTATAACTACATCAGCTAACCCTCTAGCAACTGCATCAATTCCCTCTCTTTGGTTCTCTACTTCATAAAACTCAGCATTAGGTAGTTCATCTTTGAGATACTCAGTAATAGCATAACCTTTAGAAACTGCGACAATTTTGTCACTAATATCATCTATGGACTTTATAGGTAGTGCATCTTTTCTTGTAATGTATACATTTTTTCCTCTAAAAAGAGGATTTGAGTAGAGTCCGAAATTCTCTCTATAACTATTGTGATAGACTGGATGAACTATATCAATCTCTCTTTTTTCAAACTTATTCCATAGCTCATTCCAGCTATAGCCATTTATATACTCTGCTTTTATACCTATTTTGCTAAGTATGAGATTGAGCATATCTATACTATAGCCCATCGGTTTTTTATTAATCGCAAAGTCAAATGGAGGATAGTCTAGTTCATTACTAACCCTTATCACAGGATGGTTTTTTACAAATTCACTCTCAGCTTCACTAAGCTTCACACTAGGCTCAGCATAGAGTGTATTAGTAATAGATACAAGTAGCAAAAAGAAGAGAGTTAAATTCCTCATAACTATCCTAAAACTATATTACTTGATAAATTTTACTACTTATTAGCTTAAAAGTATGTCATCTAGTCTAAAAAATAGCTCTCTAAAATACCCTCTTTATGAACTCCTATTTTTTTAATGCACTGTATTAAAGCAGCTTGAAGCCCCTCCTCTATCACTGGATGGTAGTATGGCATCTTGATAAGCTCATAGACACTTAGTCCTTGCTCTATAGCCCAAGTTATATGATGTGCTAGATGTTCAGCATTTGGAGCTATTATCTCACTTCCTAATATTAAGCCATCTTTTTTATCTACATATAGTGACAAAATACCAGCATTTTTGTTCATAACAACTGCTCTACCATGAAATTTAAAATCAAACCTTCCAACTATAGTATCATCTCTGCTCTCTATCTCTTTATACCTAGCCCCACAAAAGACAATATTTGGGTCACTAAAAACAACTCCAAAAGGCACCTTTCTCTTAAAGCTTCTTATCTCACTATGAACAGTATTATATCCTGCTATACGCCCCTCATCTCCTGCCTCATGTAGTATCTGTCTATCCCCATTAACATCTCCAGCTATAAAAATAGGCAAATCTTCTACCTGCATTGTGTTTTTGTTGTACTTTGGTAATCCTCTTACATCTAGCTCTATCCCAAGATTCTCTAATCCTAGATGTTCTAAGAAAGCTCTTCTGCCAAGACTTACAAGTACTTTATCTACAACTACTTCCCTATCTCCACTTCTTAGCTTAATACCATCTCCACACTCTTGAAGCTCTACTGGAACTCCAAGCCATAGAGGAAACTCAGCTCCTATTAGCTCTATAGCTTTTGCATTTACCTCTGGGTCACCTATACCAGCTATCTTCTCACCTAAACTAGCACCAACTACCTCTATCCCAAGCCTACTTAGTGCCTGTCCAATCTCAAGTCCGATAACTCCTAGACCTACAACTGCTATCTTTTTAGGTAGTGTTTTTTGCTCAAAAAGGGTATCAGTTGTGAGTAGTTTATCACTAAAGCTCTCCCACTCTTTAGGTATAATTGGTGTTGAGCCTGTAGCTATGATTATTTTTTGAGCCTCTATCCTCTCTCCATCAACCTCAAGAGTATTTCTATCTATAAACTTAGCATATCCATCTACTCTTTTTTCCCCCAAAGTATCAATAGAACTAGATATAATCCCGCCTACAAACCTATCTCTAAAGCTCCTAACCCTATCTAAAACCTTTGAAATATCCACACTTAGATGTTCAGCCCCACTAATACCACTATCTGCAAAGTGTTTTCTTTCATGGTAGCAGTGAGCTATCTGAATAAGTGCTTTAGAGGGCATACATCCGACCCTAGCACAAGTAGTCCCATGAGCACCACCATTTATAAGTACATAATCTTGAGTTTTTTTTCTAACTTGTGACTCTGCATAGAGACCTGCGGAACCAGCCCCTATAATTGCTACTTCTACTTTTTTTGACATATTTTCTCCTTCTGCTAAATTAATCCTAAAGAGCTACAAAAACCAGAGTAGTAATACAAATCCAAAAATTATCCTATATATACCAAAAGGGATATAGTCAAATTTAGACAGATATACTAATAGTGCTTTTATAGCTATGTATGCAAAAACAAATGATGAGATAAAGCCAACTAGCAAGACAAAAGAGTTTGAAGCATCTAGCAGATGGTAGTTCTTATAAACATCATAAGCTGTTGCTATAAGCATTGTGGGGATTGCTAACATAAAAGAGAACTCTGTTGCACCCTTCCTGCCAAGTCCTAAAAACATACCACCTAGTATAGTCGCTCCACTTCTTGAAGTCCCGGGTATAAAGGCTAGTACCTGAAAAAGCCCAACTCCTAGGGCTTGAGCATAGCTTACATCCTCTAAACTTCTATCTTTAATACCAACTTTTTTAAACCAAAGCTCAGCGATGATAAAGGCTATACCACCGATAATAAACATATAGGCCACTACACTAGAGGTAAAAAGAGCCTTTATATCATCATAAAAAAGTAGCCCAACAATGCCAGTTGGGACAAAAGCTATTGCCATTTTTAGCCATAAGGATATATCTTTTTTGAGGTTTTCTTTGTAGATAAAAATCACAGCAAAAATAGCACCTAGCTGAATAGCAACCTCAAAGAACTTTAAAAAGTCATCCTCTTTTAATCCTAGAAACTGAGATACAACTATCAAATGTCCAGTTGAAGATATAGGCAGAAACTCCGTTATCCCCTCTATTGCACCAAGAATTAGTGCATCTAAAAAATCCATTAAAGCCCTTTTTTTGATTGAGATTGTATAATATTCTGCTTGAAATCCATCTATAATTTGGAGTTTGATTATGTTTAAAAAGATTTTGATAGCCAACAGAGGTGAGATAGCACTAAGAGTCATAAGAGCTTGTAATGACCTAGGCTTGCAGAGTGTGGCTATATACTCAAGAGCTGATAGAGACTCACTTCATGTAAAAATGGCAGATGAGAGCTATGAGATAAGTGATGACCCTATAAGTGGCTACTTAGACCCAGCTAGAATAATAAAACTAGCCAAAAAAGTAAAAGCAGAAGCTATACATCCAGGATATGGATTTTTGAGTGAAAATGCTGATTTTAGTCGAACGACTGAAGAGGAGGGTCTTGTTTTTATAGGACCTAAGTGGAATGTCATCTCAGCTATGGGTGATAAAAACAGAGCTAGAGAGCTTATGATAAGAAATGGAATTCCAGTAGTTCCTGGAAGTGATGTTATAAGTTCAATTGAAGAGGCTGAGGATTTTGCATATAGGATAGGTTTTCCTGTTATCATAAAGGCCTCAAGTGGTGGCGGAGGTAGGGGTATAAGAGTCTGCTACAAAAAAGAGGAATTAAAAGAGAACTTTTTAGCTTGCAAAAGAGAGGCGAAGGCTTTTTTTAATAATGATGATGTTTTTATTGAGAAGTACATAGTAAACCCTAAACATATAGAGTTTCAAATATTAGCAGATAATCATGGAAACACTATTCACCTAGGAGAGAGAGACTGCTCTATTCAAAGACGCCACCAAAAGCTAATAGAGATAGCACCAAGCCCATCTATCTCACAAGATTTAAGAAGAAGAATGGGCGTAGTAGCTGTAGCAGCGGCAAAAGCAGTAGGATATACAAATGCTGGAACTGTTGAGTTTCTAGTGAATGATGAAAACGACTTCTATTTTATGGAGATGAACACCCGTATTCAAGTTGAACATGGTGTTACTGAGGAGATAACGGGAGTAGATTTAGTTACAAGACAGATAAGAATGGCCGCAGGAGAGATACTTGACCTAGCCCAATCAGATGTTGTTTTTAATGGTTACTCTATTGAAGCTAGGATAAATGCCGAAGATGCAAGTGCTGATTTTATGCCAACTCCGGGTAAAGTAACTGCATACTATCCAGCCCTAGGACCTAGTGTTAGAGTAGATAGTCATATCTATAAAGACTACGATATTCCACCATATTATGACTCTATGGTAGCAAAGCTTATAGTCAAAGCCTCAAGCTATGGGCTCTGTGTCAAAAAACTAAACAGAGGGCTTAATGAGTTCAAGATAAAAGGTATGAAAACAACTATCCCACTTCTAAAAAACCTCTGTCAAGATAGAGAGTTTAAAAAGGGGCTTTTTGATACATCTTTTCTTGAAAACAAACTTCCAAGCCTAATATCCAAAGAGGATGAAAAGAGTCCAGAAGACACCGCTGCTGCTATTGCTGCTGCACTTATAGCCAGATATCAGTATAATAGCTAAAGCGATTAACCTATATTTAAATATTTTTTGGTAGAATTCTACCCTTAAATCTGTAAAACTTAAAGGAATATAAAATGAAAAGAACCTACCAACCTCACAACACACCAAGAAAGAGAAGTCTAGGCTTCAGGGCAAGAATGAAAACTAAAAATGGAAGAAAAATCATAAATGCTAGACGCGCTAAAGGCAGAAAAAGATTAGCTGTTTAAAGCATACAGCAAGACTAAAAACAAAAGATGAGTTTAGTGAAGTCTATAGTAGTAGAAAAAGATTTCACACAAAGTTTTTTGTCCTTTTTTACTCAAAAAAAGGTGATTTAAAAGCTGGGTTTACTGCCTCTAAGAAGGTTGGAAATGCCCCCGAACGAAACTATGCTAAGCGAAGGCTTAGAGCATTGTATCAAGAGTATTGTAACAAGCTAAAAGCAGGTCATTTTGTTTTTGTGGCAAAAAAAGATCTGCTTCAAGATAACTTTGCTGAGATAAAAAAAGATTTTGAGTTTGCGCTAAAAAAACTAGAACTACTAAAATGAGATTTGAAGTTTTTTTAATAGATATATACAAGAAGTACATATCGCCTCTTTTTGGCAGTAGTTGCAGATACTACCCTAGTTGCTCAGAGTATGCTAGGATTGAGTTTATTAACTCTGATAGTATGTTTTTTGCTTTTTGGCGCTCGGCTTCAAGGTTGCTTAGATGTAATCAGCTATTTAGCGGTGGAATAGACCACCCTATTGTATATAAAAAGATAAAGCCATGCTTTGGCAGAAAAAAGATAAAATACTGGCTCATACCTACAGATGCAAAAAGCAGATATAGGGTAGTCAAAAACCTCTCTTCTTAAGGATTGATTAGTGAAACAACTAACAGATATGACTCCACAGACTAGAATACTTATAGCAACGGTGATTGCGCTTCTTTTTTTCATCCCATATAGCTACTTCTTTACTCCAGAACCAGCACCAAAAGATGAAACAACCAAGACTGAACAGAGTAGCACAGCCACTACAGACTCAAATAGTGCCCCAGCATCCTCCTCTGCTCCTAATTCAACTCCAGAATCAAGTGCACCAATATCTGAAGTGGATAGAAAAGACATAATAGCTTCAATCAACTCAGAACACTACACAGTAAGTATTGATAAGCTTGGACGCATATCACAAGTTACCCTTAAAGATGAGAGATTCTTGGACAAAAGTGATAGAAGCGAACTAGGACTTTTTTCTCCTGATGCATCTCCTAAACCTCTTGAGATAAGATTCGCGAATCCAGAGCTAAATGCTAAAGCTTTTGAAATCCCATATAGTAGTGACAAAAGTGAGATTGATATCAAAAATGATTCTGGAAATATCACTCTAACTCAAAATCTAGATGGGGTTGTAGTCAAGAAAATAATAACATTTCACAACAACGGAAGTTATAACCTAAAAGTAGAAACTACAACAGATGACACCTATTTCTTATATCCAGGTAGCACTCCGAACACAGATGATGATATGTTTGCTTTTAGAGGGGCTATAGTTGGTCTTGCTGATGAGACACTTGAGAAGTTTGAAGATGGTGACTTCACGCAGAATACGCAAGTATATGAGGGCACTAATATAGCAGCTTCAGTAGATAGATACTACGCCTCTATACTTTTTAAGGAAGATTCTACTTTTGAGTCTATAGTCTCAAGAGGTAAGGAGGATAATCCACAAATATCTATTAGGACAAATGGAAACTACGAGATAAATGGCTACATAGGACCTAAACAGTATGAGACACTAAAAAGCATAGATAGTAAACTTACTTCTATTGTTGATTATGGTTTTATCACATTTTTTGCAAAGCCACTTTTTATATTTCTGATGTATCTAGAAGGGCTTGTAGGTAACTGGGGATGGGCTATTGTACTTCTTACACTTGTTGTAAGAATCATACTCTACCCACTTACTTATAAAGGTATGGTATCTATGCAGAAGCTAAAAGATCTAGCACCTAAGATAAAAGAGCTTCAAAGAAAATATAAAGATGATAAGCAAAAACTTCAAATGCATATGATGGATATGTATAAGAAAAATGGTGCTAATCCACTTGGTGGATGTCTTCCTATACTACTTCAGATGCCGATATTTTTTGCTATCTATATGGTGCTTTATAATGCTATTGAGCTAAAGGGTGCTGGCTGGATATTGTGGATAAATGACCTATCAGTTATGGATCCATACTATATCCTTCCAATACTCATGGGTGGGTCTATGTACCTACATCAGGTGCTTACACCAACAACATTTCAAGACCCGCTTCAGGAGAAGCTATTTAAGTTTCTTCCTTTAATATTTACCTTTTTCTTTTTGACATTCCCTTCAGGGCTTGTCCTTTATTGGTTTGTAAACAACCTTTTCTCAATCGCACAGCAGTGGATAATAAACAAAAGTTTTGAAAAAAAGAGAGCTAAGAAAAATGAGCAAGAAGTTTAGTGCAAAAAATTTAGAAGATGCATACGCATTAGCAGCAAAGGAGCTTAAGTGCTCTATACTTGATCTTGAGTGTGAGGTATTACAGCATCCAAGCTCTGGATTTCTGGGGCTTTTTGGTAGAAAAGAGGCTATTATTTTAGCAACATACCCTACAAAACCTATGGCCAAAGATTCAGAAGCCATAGAAGAAGCACAGAAGCCAAAAGCACCTCTAAAAGAAGAGTCAAAAGAGTACAAAGGTAGCAAAAAACAAGTAGAGAGACCTCAAAAAGAGGAGATAAAAAAAGCCCATATCAAACAACCTACAACAAGCGAAGTCAAGTACTCACATAGTGAAAAGGGAATAATAGATAGCTTCTACTCTCAGAAGGAGGGTGAGAAGGTAGATATTATAGAAGAGATTAAGGAGGATATTAATAAGCTATTCTCAAAAACCTGCTTTGATTTAGCACCTATAAAAGTAGAAAGATATGATGAAAACACCATCTATGTAGAGTTTAGCGGAGATGATGCTGCGCTTTTAATAGGTAAAGAGGGTTATAGATATAAAGCATTGTCATATATGCTTTTTAACTGGATAAACTCAAAATATAACCTTATGATAAGGCTTGAAATAGCTGAGTTTCTACAAAATCAAGAGGAGATGATAAGAAACTATCTAAAACCTCTCATCTCAAATATAAAAAAAGATGGTAGAGGACAAACAAAACCTCTTGATGGTGTACTTGTTCATATTGCTTTGAAGCAACTAAGGGATGTTTTTCCAAACAAGTATGTAGCTATAAAAGTAAATCATGATGGAGATAGATTTGTAGTTGTCAATGACTTCTACAGCCAGCAAAAACAATGAGTGATACAATAGTAGCCATAGCCACTGCTAGTGGTGTAGGCTCCATCTCTATAGTACGCTTAAGTGGAGATGATGCACTTAAGATTGCCTCTAAGCTAATATCCCCTCCCCTAACCCCAAGATACGCTACACTAAAAAATATATACGATAGTAGCAAAAACATAATAGACAAAGCTATAGTCATATACTTCAAAGCTCCTGCAAGCTTCAGTGGAGAGGATGTTGTAGAGTTTCAAACCCATGGTGGGGATATGGTTGCAAACCTGCTTCTTGATGAACTCTTAAAAAACGGAGCAAGACTTGCTAAGCCCGGTGAGTTTAGCAAAAGAGCTTTTTTAAACAACAAAGCTGACATGATAGAATTAGAGAGCATATCAACTCTTATAGAATCAAAAAGCCAAGACTCCGCGCGCCTAATGACTAAGCAGCTAAAAGGTGAGCTTAGACACAAAATAGATGAGTTTAGAGCAAAACTACTAGAGACACTTGCTATAGCTGAGGTAAATATAGACTATGCAGAAGAAGAGCTTCCTAAAGACTCTTTAGTAAGTATCAAAAACTCTCTAAAAGAGATAGAAGAGGAGTTAAACTCTATTATATACTCAAGTGAGGCTAGAGAGAGTATGTTAAAAGGCTTCAAACTCTCTATCATAGGTCGCCCAAATGTAGGAAAAAGCTCACTCCTTAACCGTCTACTTATGTTTGAAAGAGCAATAGTTAGTAGTAGTGCTGGGACTACAAGAGATACTATAGAGGAGTCTATAAAAATAGGCTCCCATATAGTCAGGATAGTTGATACAGCGGGTATTAGAGAGAGTAGTGAAGAGATAGAGTCTATAGGGATAGAGCGTTCACTCACTTCTGCCCTTGACTCTGAGGTTATTCTTGCACTTTTTGATAGCTCTAGTGCTCTTAGAGATGATGATTTTAGGGTACTAGAGTTTATAAAAACACTTAAAGAAAAAAAGGTTTTTATACTCATAAACAAGTGTGACCTAAAAAGAGAGTTAGATATAAATGCACTTCCAAAAGAGTATGAAACAATAGAGCTCTCACTAACACAAAATTTAAACAGACTAAATGATGCACTAAAGTCATATCTAGACAAGAATGTGAACTATGATGAAATAATGCTAACCTCAAAACGACAACAAATAGCAGCAAATGAAGCTCTAAAAAACATAATAAATGCTACTAATCTAGTAGATGAAGGGGTTTTAGAGCTTTTCTCTTATGAGATACAAGGTGCTTTAAAAGCCCTTGAATCCATCTCAAAGCCATACGCTAATGATGAGATGCTAGATGAGATGTTTAGCTCTTTTTGTCTTGGGAAGTAAAATGATTTGCCTATGGATAATTAAAATTTAGTAAAAGCAGAGTATTGGAATAATAGATGCTAATTTGGTAAATCTTATTGCAAAATTTGGGATAAAAACTCTTCTCGCTCTACTATGTGTGCTCCAAGGGCTAGCTTGTAGTTCATATATGGATGTCCCAAGTTCCAGAACTTAAGACCTAAGTATTCTAGCTCTTTGGCTAGAAGCACTAGTTGAAGATTGCCACAATTATTATACTCTTTTTTGCGTATAAAAAACCCTGTAAGACTTGTGTAGATGTTGTGAGTAAAGTAGCCAATTTCACCTGCTACTACTCTCCCATCCTCTCTATCTACTAGCTCGAAGCCACAAAGACCAAAACCTCTAAACCCTCCAAGTTCAAGCTCTAAGAGAAGCTTTGTATACCTCCCTCCTATCCAGCACTCTATATGATAGCTTTTGATATGAGATATAAGTCTTGAGATGTCATCACTCTTTTTTAGATAGAAGCGATTTTTTGTTATTAGTTTTTTTACTTTTTTGGAGGTGTGAAGATTATTGAAGTCTAGCAGAGCATAGCTTTTTTGTATCTCTGGTAGTAGGAACTCCTGTCCTTGTATAATCGCCCCTACAGTGATAAAGCCTGCTTTTGCAAGTTCTACATAAAAAGTGGGTGAGAAATCATCACTATAGAAGTAATCAAGCTCAGGACTCTTGTATATAGAGTCCATAAGCTCACTATTTTGTAGTATATATTTTGTTATTTTATATATTGGCACTTTATGATGTGCTACTTAGCCTATTAAGTACACTTAGTACATCTTGCATCTTATCTCTTACTTTTTCAACCTCATTTGAAAGCGTGGTCATTTTTTCAGCGTTTTCATTCATATTATCACTACTATCACTTATGGCTTGTACTACGATATTCACATTTGAGTGAGATTCAGCTAGTGATTTTTGAGTTCGTTCAGCTAGTTTTCTAACCTCATCAGCCACAACTGCAAATCCTCTACCATGCTCCCCTGCCCTTGCTGCTTCTATTGCAGCATTTAGCGCAAGTAGATTTGTCTGTTCAGCAATATCACCTATAACTGTAAGAACCTGCTTGATATTTGCTGCACTCTGACTTAGTTCTACTAGTGAGTTTGCCATATCGTTCTCATGATGACTTGCCTCTATCATATCTTCTGTCAAAGTAGATACTATTCCATCTAACTCTGAAAAAGTTGTAGTCTTTAGCTCTGAGATTGCTCCAGAGAGCTTGGTTGAAGACTCTTGTATTTTCTCTTGTTGTCTTTGATTTTTCTTCTCCATTTCTAGTAGAGAGTCACCTAGGCTGTTTATATTAATAAAAAGCTGTTTAATGTCTTTATCAACCCCCTCAATCTCCATCTTAGCTTCAAACTCACCTTTACCATACTTATCTAATGTCTCTTTTGAGTTACTTACATACTCTTGCATACTATCTAGCATCTTGTTCATCTCTTTTGATAGAACCTTTAGCTGTGGTGAGGATGCTTCAGAGCTTACCCTATGACCCATATCGCCTTTTGATATTCTACTAGCTAGCAAAACTGCCTCTCCAGCAACCTTCATATCCATCTGTGAGTTTCTTATATAGAGTTTTGATATCTCATCTATTAGCTCTATAAGCTCAGATGAATCACCACCTTTTACCTCAAGTGCGGGAAGCTCATTTCGCTTATAATCAAGCATCTCTTTGAAGTGTTTTAAATGCTCTAGAAGATGTTCACTACCACCTACCTTAGAATTAATAAGAAAAATCACAACACCCCAAGTCACTACCAAAAGTGCTATTTGAAGAGGTACTATATCAGTTGCAAGAAGGAGTAGTATTGTAATAATAAAAAAGATTGATGATACTGCTATTTTTATGGTACTTGTCATCATATATCCTTATGTTAGAGTTTTGTAGAGTTCTATAGCACTTGCTATCTCATCACTATTTGCCATTCTTCTACATGACATATAGCCGTTTTTCATAGGATATACAGTTGCATAGACCCAATAGTAATCATTTTCGTTTTTACAAGAGTTTTTGACATATCCTGTCCAGACTTTACCCTGCTTCACCGTATCCCATAGGTCTTTAAAGGCAGCCTTTGGCATATCTCTATGTCTTACAATATTGTGGGGCTTACCTAAGAGCTCATCAAGCTCGTATCCTGCTATACTACAGAAATCCTCATTTGCAAAAGTAATAATCCCCTTTTCGTCTGTTTCTGATACCAAAAAAGCATCTTTGTCAAGCTTTTTCTCGGCCATATAAGGCTCCTTTGTAGTTGATTGATTTTGGTGATTATATGTTATCTTTTATTTAAAATAAGTTAAACCTTATAAAAATTGTATTATAGTGCATACTAATAATTGTCCTTAAAGGAGCTGAAGTGTTCAAAAAAGCATCCATCAAAACCAAAATACACCTCCCTCTTATACTCGCTATAACCATAGGTATGATTATCATAGTTATCACCTCCTATCTATCAGTAGTGGATATGAAAGAGCAAGAGTATCTCAACCAAGCAAAAACACTCAATCTTGCTGTAGATGAGCAAGTGGTATCAAAAGAGAATGTATGGCTCACCAATGCAATGCTTTTAGCAAAAAACCACGATATAGTAAATGCAGTATACTTCCAAGATAGAGAGAAACTAAAAGAGGTCATAGGAAAAATAGGTGATTTATACCGTGAAAACACTCCTTTTAAAAGGGTTAGTGTTGAGATTATTGATCCAAATTTTGTTTCTTTTTATAAATCATGGGCACCTGAAAACTATGGAAATAGGGTTGAATACAGTGATGCAATAAAAGAGGTAATGGATACAAAAAAACCTCTTATAACAATAGAGGAGTCTCCTAAAGGACTTAGAATTAAGAGTATTCTTCCTATGTTTGAAGGAAATCAATTTTTAGGAGTTTTGATCTTTGATGGTGGAATAAACAACTTTGGCTCCGCTCTAAAAAAGGCCGATATAGACTTTCTCTACTTTTTAGATAAGAGTTATAAAAATATTCTTTCAAGTGAAAAAAAATCAAAAGATGGGCATTTTTTATCAAGTGGAGCTAATATAGATAAAAAGTATGAGGCTTATGTTTTTTCAAATAAGTTCAATCTTCAAGAGACAATCTCTAAAGGATATAGTGCTGATGATGCATACTTCAATGTAGCTATACCTCTAAAAGACTTCAAAGGAGATACTATAGGATATGCTCTAGTTGCAAAACCTATGTCTTCAGTAGAGCAAATCATCTCAAAAGCCACTAATGCTTTGATTAATCAAGTTATTATCATAGGTATTATAGACCTTCTGCTACTTGTATTTATAGCCTATATGCTCTCAGCTGCTGTTGTTAATCCAATAAACAGGCTAAATAACCTTGTAAAAGGGATAACTCAAGGTGAAGGAGATCTTACTAAAAGATTGAATATGAGTTCAAATATCAAAGATGAAATCAGTGCAATTGCAGTTAATATAGACTCATTCTTAGATCATATGCACAGTATCATAAAAGAGGGAAAAGAGACTTCAATACAAAATGTCCAATCAGCAAATGAGCTTAGCAAAACTGCAGTAGATATGGGAAAAAGATCATCCCAAAGTGCTAGCTCTATAGACCAAACTGTAGAAAAATCAATAGGTATCAAAAAAATAGTTGATAGCTCAGTCAAAGAAGCTGAAAACACCAAAAATGATATGAATAATGCTCAAGATGAGCTAGTCACTGCTAGACACTCAACAACAAAACTTGCAGAAGTTGTAGGTCAAAGTATAGAAAAAGAGCAACAAATAACTAATGGACTAAACCAGTTAAGTACTGATGTGACACAGATAAAAGATGTATTAACCATAATAAGTGAGATAGCAGAACAGACAAATCTTCTAGCTCTAAATGCCACTATAGAAGCAGCTAGGGCTGGAGAGCATGGTAAAGGATTCTCAGTTGTTGCTGATGAAGTAAGAAAGCTAGCTGAAAAAACCCAAAAGTCACTAACAGAGATAAACTCAACAGTAAATGTAATCATCCAATCAATAGTAGAGTCAAGTGATCAGATGAATATTAACATGAGTGAAATAGACCAACTCTCACAACTAAGTCATGATGTAGAAAAAAACATCAATAATGTCTCAGAAGTTATGCAAAGAGCCATAACCTCTTCAGACAACTCTCTGCAGATATCAGAAGAGATAAAATCAAGTGTAGATGAGATGATTGAGCTTCTAAATAGTGTAGAAGGAAATGCGAAAAAAGATAATGAAAGCATAAAAGATATATCTCAAACAGCAGAGCATCTAAAAAATAAAGTAAATGCGCTAAACAAAAACCTTGATCAGTTCAAGGTTTAGCCAATTTCAGCGCCTATATGTTACAATTCACCCTTTAAATCAAACATTTATTGAAGGGTGAGATTATGAACGAATGGAATATAAAAAGCTGGAGAGAAAAAGATATAAAACAACAACCAACTTACAACAACAAAGAGGAGCTAGAGAGAGTTGAGAAAGAGCTAGGCTCAGTTCCTCCTTTGATTTTTGCAGGAGAGGTTGAAGCACTAAAGGATGGATTAGCAAAAGCAACAGAGGGAGAGGCATTTTTGCTTCAAGGTGGAGACTGTGCTGAGACATTTGCAGATTATAGTGCAAGCAACATCAGAGACCTTTTTAAAGTTATACTTCAGATGAGTATAGTCCTAACCTACTCTGGAGCTTGTCCAGTAGTAAAAGTCGGAAGAGTAGCTGGGCAGTTTGCAAAACCTAGATCATCTGATACAGAAAAAATCGATGGTGTAGAACTTCCAAGCTATCGAGGTGATATTGTAAATGGAATAGAGTTTACCAAAGAAGCAAGAGAACCAGACCCAAAAAGACTACTTCAAGCATACAACCAATCAGCAGGAACCCTAAACCTACTTAGAGCATTCGCTCAAGGTGGATTAGCAGACCTACACCAAGTACATAAATGGAACTTAAACTTTGTAGAATCAGACACTTTTGGAATAGAGTATCAAGCAGTAGCGCAGAAAATAACTGATGCACTAAAATTTATGGAAGCGTGTGGAATTAATTCAGACAACTCTCCAAGTATCACTGAAACCCCATTTTTTACATCCCATGAGGCTCTTCTTCTAAACTACGAAGAAGCACTAACAAGACAAGACAGCCTTAGTGGAAAGTGGTATGACTGCTCTGCTCATATGTTATGGATTGGTGATAGAACAAGACAGATAGATGGTGCTCATGTGGAGTTTCTAAGAGGTGTAAACAACCCTATAGGAATAAAAGCAGGACCAACAACTGACCCAGATGAGTTAATGAAAATCATAGATATAATAAACCCAGAAAATGAAGCTGGAAAAATAAATATCATAGTTAGAATGGGAGCTGAAAACATTGGCTATCACCTACCAAACCTTTTACAAGCAACAAAAAGAGAGGGTAAAAAAATCCTATGGAGTAGTGACCCAATGCATGGGAACACCTACAAAACAGGTACTGGATACAAAACAAGACTTTTTGATAGTGTACTTATGGAGATAAAGAGATTTTTTGAAATACACAAATCAGAGGGAACATATGCAGGTGGCATACACTTAGAGATGACTGGAAAAAATGTAACTGAGTGTGTAGGTGGAAGTATCGCTATTACTGAAGAGTGCTTAAAAGATAGATATGATACATTTTGTGACCCAAGACTAAATGCTTCTCAAGCTCTAGAGATTGCGTTTTTGGTTGCTCAAACACTAAGAGATGCTAGAGGACAGTAGCTCTACCCTAGCGCTCTTTTGAGCGTTCTTGTAATAGCCTTTGATAAAAACATCCCAACAAAGATATATGTAATTACAGATGAGGCTACTACCTCTTGCCATGTTAGATTGTTTAAATCAAAAATATTCATTCCAAAAACTCCACCAAGCACAGTAGCAGGTAGAAAAACTCCACCCATAAGAGTTAGTTTATCAATAAACTCTTGTCGTCTTTTCTCAGAGATTGTTCTTGAGTAGTTAAAGAGGTTGTATAGATTTTTTATCTCTAGATTTATCATCTCTAGTTTTTTCTCAATCTTGTTTGACCTTGATACACTCTTGTGTAGCATCTCCCCATCTCTATCTGTTGTGATATCTCTGAAGTGAAGCCTATTTACAAACCTAACATAGAACTGATAGAGTGTCTCTATAGATTCTAAAGTAGCTAAGTTATCTGCTGGGTCTACTTTAGGGTCACAAATAGCAGATATAGATGTTACATCTTCAGTGAAGCGATTGATAGATGACCTGATGGACACAATAAGAACTATCACCTTAAAAAAAAGCTTTCTAAACTTCTCCTCCATATGAGAGTTACCCTCTTTTGTAACCATAAAAAAAGCATTTTTAGACACTCCAAAAACAGCATCTTTACTCATCCAACTATGAAAATCAGCTTGCACATAACTCTCTCCAAAACTCTTTACCACACTAAACTCATCACCCATTAAGAACATCTTCTGCCAGCTTTTTTTAGAAAAGAACTCATCATCATTTCGTATAATGTTGAATGTCTTATCATCTACATAGTGGCACATTACAAACATCTCACTTCCAATAATAGGCTTTATATAGAACTTCCCGACACTTTCAAGTGAAAAGCTAAAAAGCTTATCACCAATTAGCTCTTTTATATAGCTATATATTGGCGGTTCATCTTCAAGTGCTTCAAATCTATTCTCAAAACTAGCAACTTCACCACTTGAGGAGATAAAAGAAACCCTATCAAAAAAATCATTCTCTTTATAATAACCATCCTTATGTGAGATATTTGTAGGATATATCATTCTTAAACTGTTGTTGATTTTTGTAATTAACTCTTGGTCATCTATCTCTTTATTTACAAGGTTCATAGCAAAAACACCAACTCCAGCTTCAAATATCCTAAGAAAGAGCTTGCCAACCTCAAGTCGAACTACTTTATTATCAAACTCAAGCTCAACATAGCCAACTCCCTCATCAAACCCTTCATGATAAAAAAGATGGGATAGCTGAGAAGGTTCGTTTTTTTTGTTAAAAAGCAGGGGTCGTATATGGTCAAAAAAACTAGAGAACATATTGTAGTGTTCGCAATCAAGTGAAGGCTTAAAGTCATCATACTTCCAGTGAGTCTCTTGCAGGCTCTCTATGAGTGAGTTCTTTCCAGCTATATCAACCCTATCAAAAAGCTCAGTACTAGAGCATAGCTCATCAAAGTTTTTAACTTTTTTGGTGATTTTGTCAAATCTAAATGGGAATAAAAAAAGATGATTACTTCTCATCTATTAGTCCTTGGTTTTCAACTTCAAACTCAAGCTCAATTTCACCATCTTCATCAAACTCTACTTCTGATTTTTTGAGGTCTTTTGTGGCTCTTGCTCCTAGTTTTTTAATGTTTTCAAATCTACCCATTATATTTCCATGACCACTACTTAGCCTGCTGTAGCTATCTTCGTATGTTCCTTGCAAGCTCTTTATCTGAGAGCCTATCTTAGAAAATCCTGAGACAAAAACATCCATCTTATCATAGAGTTTTCCAGCTTCATCCAGAAGCTTGATTACCCTTGAGTTTGCTTTTTGGTGTTGCCAAAACAGATATATGGTTCTAAGTGAGACTGTTAAGGTAGAGGGATTTACAACGGCGATATTTCTTTTTAAAGCATACTCATACAATCCAGCATCTTCTTGCACAGCAAGTGCAAACGCTCCTTCAATTGGGACAAACATAAAAACATACTGCAATGTTCCACTACTATAAGCACTATAGTCTTTAGCGGCCAATGTGTCTATGTGTTTTTTAAAAGCAGACACTACGGCTTTAGCATTTAGGGCTCTTTGCTCATCACTCTCAGATTTTATAAAAGCATCATAATCAACAAGAGAGACTTTAGCATCAATAATAATGGCTCTATCATGACTTAGATAGACTACTACATCGGGGCGCTTTATAGCACCATCACTATCTTTGTAGCTCTCTTGGGTTTTGTAGTGAGTGCCTTTGATAAGTCCTGAGTACTCAAGCACACTCTCTAAAATCATCTCTCCCCAGCTTCCTTGGGTCTGCTTTTTGCCTTTTAATGCTTCTGTTAGGTTTTGAGCCTCTTTTGAGATATTCATCCCTGCCCTGCTTATCATCTCTATCTGAGAGCCTAGAGTAGCAAAGCTCTTGATACTATCCTCTCTGCTCTCTTCTATCTTTTTCTTAAAAGACTCCAAACTCTCTTTATATGGTCTAAGAAGTGTATCAAGTGACTTTATGGAGGTATCATCAAACTTCTTGAGCTTGCTCTCAAGCCCTTTTTGCATAATAGCATCTAGTCTTAGTTCAAGCTTGTTTCCATACTCTTCAAACTCATTTTTTAGGGCTTTTAGGTTTTTTTGCTCTGCTTGTAGTGTCGCTTCTAGGGTTGATATTTCTCTGTTTTGAGTGTTTATTTTGTCCTGAAGTATGCTTTTTTCCTCTTTTAGCTCACTATTTTGACCTTCTAGTAGTGATATTTGAAATTTTGATGATTTTATCTGCTCATTTAAAGAGAAGCTATCTAGCTCACTCTGCTTTGCTAGCTCAGCACTCTTAAGCATTAAGGTTTTGTTTTTATATGCAAGATATACAACAAGCACGATTAGCAAAAAAACAAAAATCAAAAGCGCAATAACTTCATTCCCAAATGATATGTTCATCTATATCCTAGTAGATTTTATAAGCAAAGCCAAGCCCTACTCCATAGGCGTCTCTTTTGTCAACTATAGGACTACTTTTTATAGCACTCTCTTGTAGTTCGTATGATAGAAGTCCAAACAGATAGGCTTTTTTGCTTACATGGTATATACCAAGAAGTGAGGCTGAAGCGCTACTTGTAGCACCTGGGTTATACTCTGGTCTTTGAGGTAGCGCCTCTTTGCTTTTTACACCGTAGTAGTAGTTTGAGTAGTTTTTGCTACTGTACTGATATGAGATACTAGGAGAGAGTGCAAAGGGATAGAAGAGCTTGAAGTATCTATACCCTATAGTTCCATATCCACCATCATTTACACCAGCTACATCTTGTGAGTAGCTACTATATACTGTGTGTCCTTTGTAGGTATATGACACTCTAGCTCCACCATACACAGAGTCCTTTCGCCTCTCCATCCCATCCATATAGCTACCATCATTATCATACCCATCAAACCTATATGTAAGAGTTGGTGAGATATATAGTCCTCTACTTAGCTTGAAGTTGTATCCTAGTTGGGTTCCTTTTATGTATAGTCCATAGTAGTCTAAGTCAACACTAGGAAATACAACAACCCTATTGCTGTTTTGCTTATATATACTCTCTTTATAAAAGCTTGCTAAACCTAGTGAGAGGTCGAGCTTCTCTTCATTTTTTACCTCATGCGGATTCTCTGCAAAAAGTAGTAATGGCATTAGTGTTAAAAAAATAATTTTTTTCAAAGCTACTTCCTTAAATTTTTAGCAATTCTACATATTTTTTATTACGATAAGCTTATCATAACTTACTTAATGCAAATCATTTGCATAAAAAGTAGTATTTAAGCTAATTATCTCTATTATTCTGCAAACAATTTGCAAAGGAGCTCTCAATGAGAATTTTTATATTACTAATGATGTTTTTTGCTTCAAGCCTACTAGCCAAGCAGACATACATAGTTAGCATAATCCCCCAAAAAGCCCTACTAGAAGAGATAGTACAAGATAGAGCAGATGTAGCTGTTATGGTAAAAAAGGGTCAAAGCCCTCATACATACGAGCCAAAGCCTTCACAGATGAAAGAGTTAAGTGAGGCTAAAGTCTATTTTTCTATAGGTGTAGAGTTTGAAAATATATGGCTTGATAGATTCAAATCACAAAACAAAAATCTAGTTATATCAAAAAGTGATAGAGGTATAGAAAAAATTGATATGGAAACTCACAAAGAACATCATCAAGACCATAATCATCACCATGGTCATCAGCACGAACATAACCACGGTACAAAAGACCCGCACATATGGCTAAACACTCAAAACTCAAAAGCAATTGCAAAAAATATGCTAGAAACTCTAAAACAAGAAGAACCTAAGAATGCTGATTTTTATGAAAAAAACTATCAACTTGTAGTAAAAAAAATAGACTCAATAAACAATAAGATAAAACAAACCCTAAAAAACACACCGCCTAAAAGTGCATTTATGGTTTTTCATCCTTCATATGGCTACTTTGCAAAAGAGTACAACCTAGTCCAACTACCCATAGAGATAGAGGGCAAAAACCCAAAACCAAAAGAGCTAACACGCATCATAGAGGAGGCAAGAGAGGAACAAGTAAAGGCCATATTTGCTCAGCCTGAGTTTTCACAAAAGTTTGCGGATGTTATCTCAAAAGAGCTAAACATTGAGGTCAAGCGCTTCTCACCACTAAGCCCTGATTATCTAGACAACCTACTATCTATGGCTAAAATCATAGCCAGATAAACTTGCTCCAATTAGCCAGAAGCTAATTGGGCTTTTTTAGCTCCCCAGCACTGATATATCCTCCTAGATATTCTCAAGAGTGATTTCATTGCATTACAGATAACTAACAGGAAAATAAAGAGGGTCTTAAGAAGATAGAAAAGAGTTGATTCAATAAAAATATGATACTATAAGGAATACAATCCATATAAAGGCACTATATGATAGAATCAATTCTTTTAGAAGATAATCAGCACTGGACAAATCACTCTGTATATGATAAATATATCCCAAGAGCAATCGTACCTCAAGCAATGCAATATCTTAATACAAAAGAGATAGTAGCAATTATTGGGGCTAGAAGAGTTGGTAAATCAACTCTTGCAAAGTTACTTATTAAAAATCTTATCCAAGAGCAAAGTATAGATTCAAAGCAGATATTTTTTATCAATCTTGAAAAACCAGAATTTATCCCTTTTAAAAATAATCCTAGCTATCTTCAAGTGATATTTGATGAGTATCTTAAACTCGCCAATCCAAACAGAGAACAAAAAATATATTTTTTTATCGATGAGATACAGATATTTGAGAATTGGGAGCTTTTTATCAAATCAAAATATGAAGCTTTGAATATAAAATTCATCATCACAGGGTCTAACTCTTCACTGCTTACCTCAAACTATGCGACTGCACTTACAGGAAGAGTCTTGCGACTACAATTAGATAGTTTTAGTTTTCAAGAGTTTTTGGAGTTTAAAAATATCCCTTATAAAACAGCCCTTGAGCGAACTCAATACAAAATAGACATCCAAAGGTATCTTGATGAGTATCTTCAATGGGGCGGATACTACAGTGTTATATCAAATGATGATGAGATGATAAAAAAAGAGTATCTTAGACAGATTGCTGAGGATATTATCTTAAAAGATATAGTCCCAAGATACAATATCAAAAACTCTAGTGCTATAAAAGACCTTTTTTACTATCTTGTATCCAATACAACAACACTTATAAACTATTCAAATCTTGCAAAAAAAATCAATATTGATCCAAAGATGATAAAAGAGTATATTGGGTATTTTGAAGATAATTTTTTAATTGCAACTATTCCTCAATATCACAACAAGCTAACCGCACAAATAACTTCATCAAAAAAGCTTTATCTCAATGATAACGGTTTTTTAAATATAGGTATAAATCGCTCAAGCGATAAAGGAAAAAGATTAGAAAATCTTGTATTTATTGAGCTTTATAAACAAGACAAGGAACTTACTTTTTTAAAAGATACCTATGAGTGTGATTTTTATACACAAAACACACTCTATCAAGTTGCTACATCTATTGAGGATGAGTCCGTGCGTAAAAGAGAGTTGCGAAGTTTTGGGTATTTTTTTAAGAATGAAAATAAAAAAAATATTCTTATTGTCCAAGATGCTTATAACCTAATGCATGACCAATATGAAAATGTAGAAATAATCCCTTTATATCAGTGGCTATTGGATGGGTACTAAAAAACCCACCCTCCTTGAACTAGTGCTTTAGTGTTATAACTATCTTCACTTAGTATTTCTGCTCCTCCTATCTTTTTAGCTATATAGGCGTTTATAAAAAACCCTTCATATGAGCCATAGTAGCTAA
>CAZAFM010000015.1:0-13060 GCA_964484395.1 uncultured Campylobacterales bacterium
CATAATATAGTATTATGGCTCTGATCTTATGCAGACAGTAGTGCAGACAAAAACGGGTATGATAGAGCCACAAATCGCGGAAGAGCGAATACAAACCATAAAGTCTCTAATATATGAAGACTGGGAACACTACAAAAACAGCTACAAAACAGATAATGAACTAGCCTTAGTAGAGGGAGTAGACTCTGAGATAAATGCTACTTTTCCAAAGCTAGAACTTCTCAAAGAGATAGTAGGTAGTGGCGATAGAGATAGGATAGCATCTATATCATATGATAAGCTTTTTTATATGACAGGAAGGATAGCAGAGGCTCTAAACCGTGTGATAAACTATGAAAGCCAGCATGCTTATGAGATGAAGGAGATTATGAATGAGGAGTATGAGAGTGCTATATACAAGATGTGGCTCATATTAGGAGCTATATTTGTTCTAAGTCTTGCAGTCTCACTTTTGGTTTCTAAAAACATCCATAGTAGTAATAATCTTTTGCTCCAAAAAGGAAGAGAGCTGAAGTTAGCAAACAAACTTCTAAAAGACCTATCCATAAAAGATACACTTACAGGTATCTATAATAGACGCTACTTTGAGCTTCTATACGAAGGTGAGTTAAAAAAATCAAGGAGAGATGGGAAGTTTTTCTGCTTTGTAATGATAGATATAGACCATTTTAAGCAGTATAATGACACCTACGGTCATGGAAAGGGTGATGATGTGCTAAAAGATGTAGCCAAAAGACTTGAATCAAACCTCAAAAGACCAAGTGATTATATTTTTAGGCTAGGTGGCGAGGAGTTTGGCGCTATGTTTAGTGGACTTAGTAAGTCTCAGTCTATAAAGTTTGCAAATCAGATACTAAAAAGCATAGAGGCTTTAAGAATAGAGCATACGGGAAATTCTGCATCTATGTATGTCACACTCTCTATGGGACTTGTAATAGTATCTCCTAGTTCAAGCCTAGAACCATATAGAATAATAGAAGTTGCTGATGATGCTCTATACAAAGCAAAAGAAGGTGGAAGAAACAGAGTAGTTGTAGCTGAGCTTTAGTAGCCTAGCCCCAAAGGGGCAAGGATTAGTTGGCTTGATGCCATTCCTCTACTACGATGTTTGAACGCCTAGAGGCTTTTGTTGGTCCGTAGTTTTTAGCTAGATAGTTAATAATTGGCTCTTTCATATCACCTAAAGGCCAAAGTCCCTGAGTTTTTTGCATCCATACTATCATCTCATTCCATGTAGCTTTATCACCCTTGTTTTGTGTGATAAGAGCTGAGGAGTGACAGCTTATACAGTTACCCACTACAAGATCATATCCATCATCTATGATAAGCCCTGTAGTAGGGTCAACTGCTTTTTTTGTTTTTTGATTACCCTTTTTTAGCTCTTTTTGGACAACTTTTTCGGGTTTGGCTTTTTTAGCTTCGCTGCTGTTTTGTTTATCAGCACACCCTGAAAAAAGCAGAAGTGTACTAACAAAAGAGGCTAGTAGGAGTTTTCGACCTAATTTCATATATCCTCCTTTTATAGTGCTTTTGCTGCTATTCTATGGCATGCGTTGTTTAGATAGCCTTTTGGATTCCAGCCTGGCAGTACCATTGGCTGAGATACACCCTCACTATCAACTGCTCTAGCCCATATCTCATAGTAGCCCCTCTGTGGAAGAGTTACAGTTGTGCTAAATCTCTGCCATGCTAGGCGGTTAACTGGTCTTTTGAGATTAGCTTTTTGCCAAGTAGCTCCAAAGTCTATAGACACATAGACATCTTTAACAGATCTATCACCAGCCCATGCGTGACCTCTAACCTCTATAGGTTTGCCTGGCTCTGAGAGAACACCTGTTTTTGGATATGTAATGAGTGATTTAACTGGCATAGACTCAATAATACACATATCTTCATCAGCTACTTTAGTACCAGGTGCTACCGGTTCACAAGGAGTTCTATACGCTTGTCCAGTCATCTTTTTACCATCATGAACTTTGTTTCTAACTACTATTCTTTCAAGCCACTTCCCACATACTGAAGCTGCCCATCCACCTGCTACAAGTCTTAGAGGATAGCCATTTTGATATGGAATATCTTCATCATTCATAGACCATACAATAAGTGTCTCATCTTCAAGAGCCTTATCAATTGGCATACCCCTTGAGATAGGGTGAATAGTCGCATCTCCACTTAAGTGTTTATCAGCTCCATAGTATGCAACATAAGTAGCATCATCTTTAAGCCCTACATACTCAAGGACATCCTTTAGTCTAACACCAGTCCATTTTGGGCATCCAACTGCACCTGTTGTCCACTGATTTCCTTTAGCTGGTGGATTGTATTCACTTCTACCATTACCACCACACTCTATAGTTAGCTGATAGCTGTAGTTTTTGAATTTCTTTTTTAGCTCATCAATAGTAAAGCTTACAGTTCTTTTTGTAGATTCACTAGCTTGACCTCTTGAGTGTTCATTCTCCTCTCCACCTATAGTCAGTACCCACTTACTAGGGTCTGGGTCTTTTGGTGGAACACCATTATTTCTGATAAATAGAACATCTCCTGGAGTTATATCATCATCAAGTAGCCAAGGTGGGGTCTCTGCATTTATCGGTAGGTCGTTTAAGACCACAATATTCGGGTTTTTACCAGGTATCTTAAAATCCTCAAATGTGTTAGCTAGGGCTGCTGGGATTAAACCTGAAGGCATATTTTGAGCAAAAGGAATCTCTGCACCAACTGCTGCTGCCATTGCCATTAGACCACTTTTTTTAAGAAATCCTCTTCTAGTGTTTGGATCACTCTCTCTTCCCCAAAGCTCTTTATCTGCTTTTATAGGATCCTCTGCATATAGCTCGTGTATGCCTTTTTCTACTACTTTACCTGAAGTTTTTTTTGCCATTTCCTCTCCTTTTTTTGTCTTGCTAAAAGTAGCAATTAGAATAAAAAAAACTTATACACCAAATACTATCTTTTATAACTTAATATAATATAAAAATTGGGAAAAAGGAGCAAAAATTCTAGAAAGTTTTTAAAGATAGATATTAGTTGACAAGAATTATAATATTTTAATCACTATTATAATTCAAGTTCATAATGCAAGTTTTGTAGTAAAGTTTAATCATAAAACCTATACAATCCGCGCAAAAAAGGCTATTTATGCACTCTGCTATTCTACCTATATCATCACTATTTGTAGCCATATCTCTCCTTAGTGTAGGGTATGGGCTTTTGATGAGTCTTGTGGGTATAAGATTACAGGAGTTTGGAGCTAGTCAGCTTGTTACTGGGGTTGTAAACTCTACCTTTTTTCTAGGTGCGATAGTCTCATCATTAAGTGCTCATAAAATAGTATCAAGAGTAGGACATATAAGAAGTTTTGGGGTTTTTGCAGCACTTCTTACCTTTGCTACACTTGCTCACTCACTAAACGTAGACCCTCTAAGTTGGGCTTTTTTTAGGGGTGTTTCGGGCTTTGCTTTTTATAGTATGCTTCTGATTATTGAGAGTTGGATAAATGAAAAAACAGATAGTGCTCATAGAAGCCAAGTTCTATCTATATATACTGTAATCTTCTATCTTGCTACTTCTAGCGGTCAACTTATGCTAAATATTGATGATGAGACAGGTTTGAGCCTTTTTGTGCTTGCTGCAATGTTTATTGTTATCTCACTTCTACCAGTGGCGATGACTAGGGTTAGAGAACCAGAGCTTATAACAACTGATAGTGTTAGTCTCCCGAAGCTCTACAAAGTGGCAAAGCTAGCAACAGCAGCTAGTTTTGCAGGCGGTCTTTTGGTGGGTGGTTTTTTTACTATGGCTCCTGTTTTTATGAAAAATCAAGGCTTTGTAGATGGGGATGTATCCTACTTTATGTCCATAGCTCTTATAGGTGGACTTCTATCACAATGGCCTATAGGCTGGATATCTGATAGACTTGGCAGGAAATTGGCTATCTTGTATGTGGCTTTTTTTGCTTTTATAGTTTCGGGAATAATGTATTTTTTGGCTGATTTTGCTTATGCACTTTTTGTAGGTGCTTTTTTCTTAGGAGGATCTATATTTGCAATCTATCCACTAAGTGTTGCTAGGGCAAACGACACGACTGATGAGGATATGAATGCGGTAGAGATTAGTAGAAGCCTTCTTATGACCTATGGTATTGGTTCTTTTATGTCACCACTAATTATAGGTGGTGTAATGGGGTATATTGGTGGAAGCTCTATATTTATGGTTTTTGGAATTATAGGACTCTTTTTAGGACTTTATTCGATATTTAAAGATAGAGTTCCTTTTGATGAGAGAAGTGTATATGTAAATGTACCATCAGCTTCTGGTCTAGTTGCTGCTGAGTTTGACCCTAGACAAGATGATGAGTGGGTAGAGGAGCAAAAAGAGAGTATTCATATAGAGGAGAGCTATAGCGAAAATACCTCTGAAACAGCAAAAGATGAAGAGAAAAATGGATAAACTTCTACATAATAAAGCTACAGAGTAAATTTACAAAAAGACTATATTGCAATCCTTGGTTAGAGACTAAATTTTGATACAAAAAGATTTAGGTTTAGTTAGGTGCTTTGTAGACTTTAAGCATGAAGCTTATCTTTATCTTATCACCATATCTATCTAGGCTTATAGGAAAGGTAGCTTTTGCAATGTATTTAGAGCTATTAAGAGTATCTATAGTGTTGTAAAAATCTTTTGGAGAGTTTATAACGCCCTCTATACTCATACTAACTACATCATATCTATCTGCTTTTGACTCAGTTATGTTTTTGATAACTACATCTTCTATATTTGCCTCAAGTCCTTCCTCTATAATCTCTTTATCATAAGGAGTTGTTAGGGAGTTTAGGATTTTTTTGTTGCTACTTTCAAATGTATCTATGCTCTCTTCAATTTTAGCAAGTTGCTTCTTAGTGCCCTCACTTGAAATAACAGCTTTTCTATAGGAGATGTTTTTCTCTTTTGTAGCCTGAAGTGCAGGAAGTGTAAAAATCATAAAAAACGAAAAAACAACTATAAAGTATATAACCATATAGGATATGTTTTTTGTCCAATCTATCTCTTTTAGCCTATCCATAAAGTTATTCAAAAAACACCTCTTCCTCATCTACTTTGTTTATAGAGATAAAGTTATACCAACCATTTGGAAGTCTATAAAAAGTGGCCTTTGAGCTTGAAAATATTGATTTTAATGGAACTGCTAATAAAAACTCATATACATCCTTAGAAGGAGTAATGCCCTTTATAACAAGTGTATCACTTTCCATTCTTGTCTCATTTACTGTGATTTGATCTGGAATTAGCTCAAAAAGGTTTTCTAGACTCTCTTTTAGTACATCATTATCAGTAAGAACCTTCTCTCCAAAGTTTTTGTCTTTGTTTAGTGTTTCAAGTAACTCTCTACCTGAAGCTATTTTTTGGACAGACTCTTTTTCAATTAGTTCATTTTCCTCCTTTAGTAGCTCCATATCACTCTGCTTATAGGATAAAAAAAGGTTAAAAACCAAAAGCATCATAATAGATAACGCAAAAAGTCCCATCCATACTTTGGTATTATCTTGAAATATTTTCTTCTCTTGAGGCGTTATAAAGCTATATCTCATCTCTTACCTCAGCAAATGATAGTTCATTTATTAACCGACCTGCATCTATGTCATCTTTTTTTATCTCAAGAAGTAGTGAATCTTTCATATACTCTATGGTTTCTTCTTTGAGTCCAGCACTATCCATTATGACTATAGTATCAATAAATGCACTATCTAGGTTAGGGTTTTTATAGTAGTCTTCTATGGACTCTTTGGCGTAACTGATAATATCTATGCCTCTTGCAAACTCTTCAAATGAATCTTCTGGGTTTTGCTCTTTTTCTTCATCTTTATCATCTTCTTTAGGAGGCTCTGGCTTCTTCTCTTGAGTATGACTCTCATCAAAGCTTCCTAGCTCACTACTATCTTCATCATCCTCAAGGCTTTCAAGATTACTTAACTCATCTAAGTCTTCTAGAGAATCATCCATAGCACCCTCTTCCTCAAGGCTTTCATCTTCTTCATGCATCTCTTCTTCAGGCTCCTCTTCATCATCTGTAGGCTCCTCTTCAGGAATATCCTCTATTTTCTGAAGGTCATCTGATATCATATGAAAAAAAGCTCCATACTCAAGACCATCTTTGCTACCCACAGCTATGGTTATAGAAGACTCTAGATTTAGAAGATAGAGTCGTTTCTCCTCATCAACAATACTCTCTATGCTTTTCCACAAAACTACATACGGAGAGTATAAAAAATCAAGCCCACCTATTTTTTCAAAAAGCTTTCTTGACTCATCAATGTCACTTTTTCTTGTGATAGCTCCAAAGCCTTTACCAAGGCAGACTTTCATATACTCATCCTCTTCATATATACCCTCACTCACACACTCATAAGCTATACTCTGTGTGATGCTCTCTACTATAGTTGAGGTGTATACTATTTTGTATTTTGACTCTATTTTTCTTATGAACTGTATAGCATCCATAGGAATAGTTATATCGTAGCTTTTGAATTTTTTGTGTTCACTTGAGACTATCTGGGAGTTTTTTGTATATAGTACATCTACACTGCAGGCTCTTTGCTGGAATCTAACACATATAAAGACAGTATGAAAAAGTTTGTTTTTAAAGGCTTTAAGATTCATCACTATCCTTGCAGAGTGGGTGAGTAGATAGATAGTTTTTGAGTTTAGTTTTTGAGTTTAGTTTAGTATAAATCTCAGTAGTTCCCAGTGAGCTGTGCCCTAGTAGCTCTTTGACATCCATTATCCCTGCTCCGCTATTTAGTAGATCTGTGGCAAAAGAGTGCCTAAGCTGATGAGGTGTAACTTTTTTGCCAATTTTTTCAAAAATCCGTGATATTCTATATCTTAAACTATTTTCGCTTAATTTCTCTCCATTTTTCTCAAAAAGGTAGATTTTGGGGTTTTTTAAGCTTACAAAAGTCTCAATATCATCTTTTATGGATTTTAAAAGAGGAATATCTCTTGTTTTTTCACCTTTTCCAGTAACTCTTATCCATTGAGTTTTTATATCCTCTAACTTTAGGTGTGAAACTTCACTTACCCTAAGTCCTAGCCCATAGAGTATCAAAACAAGAAGCCTCTCTTCTAGTGGTTGCTCTTTTATGGTATTGAGTATGTCTTTTTCCTGCGCTGGTTTTGGAAGTGTTTTTGGTATTTTTACACTACTATCACCTATTAGTCTGTTTTTATATCCCCTACTTTTGAGATACTCACAGAAGCTTCTTATGGCACTTAGTTTTTTGGAGATGGTTTTTTTGTTTTGGTGAGCTATTTTTTTTCTATACTCTATGATATTTATCTCATAAATTCCATCCTCAAGCTCTATTTTTATACTACTTCTAGCATCTTCAAGTATCGTCTTGTAGGTTCTTATACTCTCTTTTGAATATCCCCTAATATTTGCTATAAACTCCAAAAACTCCTCTATCTCTTTTAAAAGGTTAAAATGCATTTTCATATATCTCTTTAAACTTCATATACAACTCTCTTGCTCTATCCTTTTGCTCACCTTCTATATGGTGGGCTTTTGTTAATATCTCATATCTAGCTATTACTACTTCACTCATAAGCTTTGCTTCTGTACGCTCACTTGGCGTTATGGGTGATTTGTTAGCTATGGCAATAATCTTATCAAGATACTCTTCTGATAGAGCTATGTAGCTACTATATGCTTTGTGTGCACTAGCTTTTGTTATTACATTTTTTGCCATTTTATTATAAGGGTCTAGTGCATGGCTCTCTTTTGCAATCCTCAAAGCTTCATCATACTCCTCTTGAAAAAGTAGATAGTTTGCATGGATAGACTTCTGGTAGCTTGAATTAAAGAGCAATAGAGCAACCACACCTAGTAGAAGTATTATAGGTATGAGGAGGGCAAGCTTTTTACTCATAACTAAGCATCCTTTTTTTTATATACTCTCTAGCCTCTTCAAACTCCATATCATGTACAAAAAACGGCTCTTGTGCAAAAAACTCTATTGTACCAAAAGGCTTTGGTATTTCAAACCTATCCCAGCTCTTAAGCCTCCATGACTTGGTGGGTCTTGATCTAAAAACAACTATTGGCTTTTTTGTTTTCTGTGCTAGTGCTATTATACCATCTGCTACTGAGTGCCTAGGACCTCTGGGACCATCGGGTGTAATGGCTACTTCATATCCGCATTTTAGTTTTTTAATACTCTGTATAAGAAGTCTTGTAGCTCCTTTAGAGCTAGAGCCTCTAAGTGTTTCAAAACCAAAATAACCAATAGTTTTAGCAATAATCTCCCCATCAAAATGCTCACTTATCATAACAGATATTTTTGGTTTTTTCATCTTTCTGTACAAAAGAGGTTGCATTAAGAGCTCTCCATGCCAAAAGGCTATAATGAAGCTCTCTTTGGGAATCTTTTTTATGTGAAAGATTTTTCTATTGGTAAATGCTAGAAGTCTTATAAGCAGATAAGCAATAGGTGGAACTACCTTAGAGATTAGAGCTCTCTTCTTCTCTTTTGAGAGCATCAGCTGTTCCTACTGAGTACTTCTCCATATAGTGAAGCACCCTCAGCTTTTGTGATTTTTACATCCATAGGTCTACCTATTAGAGAGTCATCTCCTTGCGTTTTTACAAGGTGGTAATTATCACTTCTACCCTCTAAAAAGCCATTTTGATTTCTGGCCTCTATCAAAACTTCATAAATAGAGCCAACTCTGCTCTTAGCCTTTTTGATGGCTAACTCTTTTTGCTTTGTTTGGAGTATCTCAAGTCTCTTTTTTGCTTCATCTATAGGTATATCACTTTTTAGGTTTTGAGCAGGAGTTAAGGGTCTTGGGCTAAAGACAAAGCTATACATATGTTCAAAGCCAACTTGCTCAACTACATCTATACTCTCCAAAAAATCATCATAACTCTCGCTTGGGTATGCTACTATCACATCTGTGCCTATGGTCACCTCAGGAACCATCTCTCTTATTTTCATAGCTTTGGCTAAAAACCACTCTTTTGTGTATCCTCTTCGCATATCACGCAAAACTTTTGTTGAACCACTTTGAAGTGGCATATGGATGGATTTGCAGATTTTGGGATTATAAGCAAACTCCTCTATAAACTCATCATCCATGTGTAAAGGATGAGGAGAGGTAAAGCGAATGCGTTTTACGCCACTAACTTTAGAGACCTCTCTTAGAAGCTCTACAAAGCTCTTGCAAGGACTCTCTTTACTAAACCTAACTCCGTAACTATTTACATTTTGACCTAATAAAAAAATCTCACTTATACCACTGTCTACACTTCTTTTGACCTCATCAAGTATAAGGTCTGAAGGAATGGAAATCTCAGCTCCACGCGTTTGAGGAACTATGCAGTATGAGCAGCTTTTGTCACAGCCTATGGAGATGTTTATAAGTGAGCGAATACCCTCATTTTTGCCTTTAGCAAAAGTGTAGAGTGTATCATCATAGTCTATACCAACCTCTATGGAGCGCTCTTTGTGCACTACATCTTTTATTTTAGATACCTGCCTAGCTCCTAGGACAAAAGAGACATACGGAGCGCGCTTAAATATCTCCTCTCCTAAATGTGAAGCAGTACAGCCACATACTCCTATCTTAGCATCTTGTTTTTTCTTTTTGTTAAAAACACCTAGTTCTGAAAAGAGCTTTTGAACTGGCTTTTCTCTAACTGAGCATGTGTTTATGATAATAAGATCAGCCTCTTCTACGCTTTGACACAAAGAGTAGGGCTCTATCTCATTTAGTTCTGCTACTATGTGTTCACTATCGCGCTCATTCATAGCGCAGCCCAAAGTTTCTAAAAAGAGATACTTCAACTCTACTAGCTCTCCTCTAGCACATGAAGTTCATATATGTAGTCATTCTCATCAAGTCCAAATCTAACCTCTCTAAAATAGACTTTAAAGCCCTCTTTCTCAAACTTTTTAATTAAAGACATCATATCCTTGTGCTGATTCTCTTTATCAAAGTAAAAAATACTATCTCTACTTACTTTTACATCTTCTAAAAGCTTACTAAATTCAACCTCTTTTGGGTTCTCTGTTAACTCAGTTCTTGCCAGTTTTATTTTTGCCATAATTAAAATCCTTTTACATAGTTTCTATATATTGTTCTAGTGGGAGCCTAGTCCTCTTAGGTTGCTCTTTTACTCTATATCCAAACGCTACTATTAGTGCTAAGGATTCTCTATCTTTATCTATCTCTAGCACTCTCTCAGCCTCACTTCTTACAAATCCCTCTATTGGGCAACTATCAATACCAAGAGATGCGGCACCTGTCATCATATTGGCACTTGCTATATAAGCTTGCTTTTCACTCCAGTGAGTAAGTGTCTCTATGTCGCTTTTGTCCTTCATAAACCCTGCGTATTTTTCTAAGTAAGCTTTTAGTGTCTCATCATCTTTTGCTTTTCTTTGTAGCATTGTTTTTACATATTCACTATTTGGAAGCAGCTCTTTTGTTAGAGCCTTTAGGGCTACTACTTTTGAAGCAGTAGTTATCTGCCATTGATCCCAGCAAGCCGCTCTTAACTCCTCTCTTTTTTGCTTATCTTCAACTATCAAAAACCTAAACTCCTCAAGCCCAAAAGAGCTAGGACTTAGCCTCCCCCACTCTAGGATTTTGGTAAAGTCTTCACTGTTTATCTCTTTTGTTTCATCAAAAAGTTTACATGCATGCCTAAAGTTCATAGCACTATTAAAGTCCATAACGCCTCCTATTTAGATTTGTTTCTAGCGGCTCTTTTTCGTTCAGTCGGATCAAGTAGCTTTTTTCTTAGTCTGATATGCTGTGGTGTGACCTCAACTAGCTCATCATCCTCTATCCACTCTAGTGCACCTTCAAGGCTAAGAAGTCTTGGTGGAACAATCTTGATAGCATCATCACTTCCAGATGCTCTCACATTAGTTAGTTGCTTCTCTTTTATTGGATTTACTTCAAGATCACCACTTCTTGAATGCTCTCCTATAATCATTCCTGAATAAACTTTCGCTTGAGGCTCTATGAAAAGCACACCTCTTTCTTGAATATTGAATATCGAAAATCCAGTTGCTACGCCCTTCTCCATAGATACAAGTGCCCCATTTCCTCTAGTCTCCACATTTCCTTGAAATGGGCGAAAATCTAAAAATGAGTGATTCATAATCCCCTCACCCTTAGTATCTGTCAAAAACTGACTTCTATATCCTATAAGCCCTCGTGCTGGTATCTCAAATTCAAGTCTTGTATGCCCAGCTTCCATAGGGGTCATGCTTTTTAGTTCTGCCTTTCTCTTTCCTAACTTCTCAATAACTGCTCCAGTACTATCCTCTGGAACATCTATAACAAGATACTCAAAAGGCTCTAACTTCACTCCATCCTCTTCTTTGATAATAACCTCAGGTCTAGATATACTAAACTCAAAGCCCTCTCTTCTTAGGTTCTCAGCCAAGATTGTTATCTGAAGCTCACCTCTTCCACTAACTTTGAACTTACCATCACCTAGCTCTTCTACTTTCATAGCGATGTTTGTCTGAACCTCTTTTAAGAGTCTATCTTTTAGCTTATTTGAAGTAACATGCTTCCCTTCAAGTCCTGCTAGAGGAGAGTCATTTACTGAGAAGAAGACTGCCATTGTAGGCTCTTCTAGGTGGAGTGGATCAAGAGGCATAGGGTTGTTTGGATCAACTAAGGAGTCTCCTATATCTATAGTAGAAAACCCTGCAACTGCTACGACTTCACCAGATTCTGCTTCATCTATCTCTATTTTATTAAGTCCCAAAAACCCTATAAGCTTTGTTATCCTGCCACTCTCTTTCTCTCCATCTGCCTTTGCTAGGAGGACATTATCTCCTTTTTTTACTTTTCCGTTATAAACCCTGGCGATACCTATTTTCCCAATGTAGTTATCATAATCAAGTGTGAAGATTTGCATCTGCAAAGGATTATCACTTGAGCCACTTGGTGCTGGAACATTTTCTAGTATTGCACTAAAAAGTGGCTCTAGGTCTTTTTTCTCATCCTCTAGGTTTGTAATAGCATATCCATTTACAGCAGCTGCATAGACTACTGGGAACTCAAGCTGATCTTCACTAGCACCCATCGCAACAAAAAGGTCAAACACCTCATCTACAACCCTATCTGGCTCTGCTGCTGGTTTATCTATCTTGTTTATGACCAAAATAGGTTTTAGCCCTAAGGATAGAGCCTTTTTGACAACAAACTTTGTCTGAGGCATAACACCCTCTTGAGCATCCACTAGAAGTAAAACCCCCTCAACCATCTTCAAAACTCTCTCAACCTCACCACCAAAGTCGGAGTGACCCGGAGTGTCAACAATGTTTATCTTCCAATCACCATACCTAATAGAGGTGTTTTTTGAAAGGATAGTTATACCTCTCTCTTTTTCAAGGTCGTTACTATCCATAACTCTTTCATCTATTCTCTCATGTGCCTCAAAAGTCCCACTCTGCTTAAGTAGCTCATCTACAAGTGTAGTTTTTCCATGATCAACATGGGCAATAACTGCAATATTTCTTATTTTCTGCAAAAAAATCTCCTAAAAGTTGTTTTATTTCTAATTCTATCAAATTTTAGCCTTTAGTATGTTGATGAGCTCTGGAATAAAAGTTGCTTCCAAGGCTCTAGTAAATGCCCTATGGCAAAAAAGTAAAAGAAGGTAGAGTATGCTAGAGCTACTACTAAAAACAAAACCTGCCCAAGAACCCTCTTTAAAAGGGCTCATAGGACAGGGTGATGAACTAAAAAAAGGCGAGAAGAGTGATTTTTTCTCTATGCTTCTATCTATCAAGGATGCAAAAGAGTCAAAAGGAGTAAGTTCACTTGAGGCTTTTAAATCTTTGAATTTAAAAGGCAAAGAAGCACAAGAGGTCATATCAAAGGAGCTAGTAGCTAAACTAGGAAGCTCTAAAGATAGAGTGAAGTTTATGCTAGTAGGAGAGAGAGACGCTAAGCCCAAAGAGATGAGCCAAAAAGAGCTTTTTAAGCTGGCTAAAAGTAAAGAGGTAAACCTAGAAAAAAAAGAGATATT
>CAZAFM010000015.1:13070-31678 GCA_964484395.1 uncultured Campylobacterales bacterium
GTTGTATGTGCTGACTCAAATTGACCTGATTCAAAAAGTGTAAAATTATATACCATTCTTGGGAGAGAATAAAAAACATAGGTAAAAACAATACCGTATCCTACAAATCCCTTAAAATAATTATAAAACCGCTTGCTTTTATTGAGTTGAATAAAAACTTTGAAGCCAAAAAAGGCAGCGGCAGCGATTATCATAAGCCTGATGATAATTGAGACCAAAACAAATCCATTTGTAATATGCTGTAAACCAAGAAAAAATAGAGATAGTACACGACAAAAAGATAAATGGTGAATCAAAAGAGGTAAAAACTAGTTTTGATAAAAACAGTATCAAAGAAGCTCTAGAAAACCAAATCAAAGATACCAAAAAAGAGCCAAAAGAGACCATAACAACCCCTAAAAAAGCAGACCCAGAGCTAGCTCAAAAGCTAAGCCAAAAAGAGGAAGCTGAAACAAAAACTAAAAACTCACTAAAAACCCTACTAGCCTCTGCTGATAAAGAGAGTAAGGCAAAGCTAGACCAAGAGAAGCAGACCCAAAAAAGCGAAACAGTACAAAATACTAAAATAGTCGATGAAAAGGCAACAGAAGCCAAAAAATCTGAGCCAAAAGCTCCGCTAAAGCCTGAAGTGATAACTCCTAAAAAAGAGATAGAAAAACCAAAAGAGGAAGCTACTCAAGACAAAAAAGTAGATATAAAAGATGGGGCAAAAACAGAAGCTCAAAAGAGTGAAAATCTAAAAAATGAGAGCATAAAAACCCAAACTCCAAAAAGTGAGTATGCTCAAAAAGTAGCAGATGAAGCTAAAAACAGTGAAACAAAAGAGTCTCCAAAAAGCGAAAATCTAAAACCAGAAGCTTCAAAAGATGAGTCAAATAAAAAAAGCGCCATAAAAGATGATACACCAAAAGAGAATATAAGACAGAATGAACAAAAACAAAATCAAGCTGAACTAAAAAAAGATAGTAATCAACCACAGAGTAATCCCAAAACTGAAGTAAAAAGAGAAGATACTCAAAGAGCAGAGAGCCCAAAGCCTATCCAAGAGGATAAAAAGGTAGAACAGAACCAAAAAGAGCCTAAGAAGAGCTACTTTGAAAATGATATACCAAAAGAGGATAGATATGCAAGGGAGAAAAACCAAGAGAGGGATTCAAGAAGGATAGCTACTGAGGAGAGAGCAAAAGTAGTAATGCCAAATGAGCCAAAGCAGGCTCAAACTCAAAAAAGTGATGAAACCTTTAAGACAAGCAAAGAGCCAAGTTTTTTAGAGAAACTTTTTGCAACAAGTCGTGAATTTGATACTCAGAGTGATGGGAGAAGAGAGAGAAAGGATGATAGTGAAAGCTCTCAGAAAAAGTCATTTGCAAAAGAGGATAGTGGAGAAAAAAGCAGCAACATAGGAAATAGGTTTGACTTTTTAAGTAAGAGCTTAAATGCAAAAGAGACCTTAAAAAACCTAGCCTCTAATCTCCAAAGAGAGGCTCAAAACTATAAGCCACCTTTTAAAAAGATAACACTAGAACTAAACCCAGCTAAACTTGGAAGCGTAGAGGTTACTATGGTTACAAGAGGTAAGAACCTCCACATAAACATTGGCTCAAATATTCAAGCCATAGCACTTCTATCTCAAAATATGGTTGATTTTAAAAACGCCCTAAATGATATAGGGTTTGGTGAGGTTAGTATGAATTTTAGCAGTGGTGAAGATAGTCAAAACAGTAGCAGACAAGGCGGTGAAGATGGAAGTGAGAAAAGAGGGAACAGTAATAGCTTATACACATCTAGCAAGAATGAAGAAGAAGTGAGTGAGAGCGTAGAGATAGTGCTTCCTCGCTATATGTAAGGAGAATATTATGGTAACAGATTCCCTATTTTCAAACCCAACTGCAGCTACAAATGCAGGGCAACAGGCTGAAAATCCAAAAGGAAAACTAGATAAAGAGGCTTTTTTGAAGCTTTTTTTAGAAGAGCTAAAGATGCAAGATCCAACAGCTCCTATGGAGAATGAAAAAATACTAGAACAAACTTCAATGCTAGCGCAACTAGAGTCGCAACAACTTCTAAAAGACTTTGTTGAAGATATGAGTGATACTTTTAACAAGAACTCTAAACTCTCAATGCAGTACAATGCAGTAAATATGGTTGGCAAAAGTGTAGAGACAGACCAAAGCAGTCTTGAGGTTGATGATATAAGAGACTCTAAAAATTTTCAGCTCTACTTTGATGAACCTATACAAAATGGTCAATTAGAGATAAGAGGTGAGGATGGCTCACTTATACAAACTATGCCTTTAAATAGCCATATAGGACAAAGTGGCTATGTTGATTTTAGCTGGAACTTGCAAAATGCAGCAGGTGAAAAAGTAGCACCTGGAGCTTATAGTGTAAGTGCTACATATTTCAATGAGAATCAAGAAAAACTTGAAACAAGAATGGGCAGAGGAAAGGTAGAAAGCGTGCTTTTTGAAGATGGGCAGGCCTACTTAAAACTTGGTGGCGGTTATGTACCTGCTGCTAGCGTAACGGAATTTTATTAAGAATAAGGGGTAAAAGATGAATATGACCCTATATAACGGCGTTTCTGGTATTAAGACCCACCAATTCGGGCTTGATAGCTGGTCAAACAATGTTTCAAATGTAAACACAAACGGATATAGACAGAACCTTCCTGAGTTTGATACACTTTTTTCAAAACATATGGAGTATATCAACTCAAACTCTATAGTTAGCTCAGATGTAGGTCATGGGGCAACTGTTGGAGCAAACCCAATTGATACGAGAGAGGGAAGTCTAAAAAAATCAGATGCCTCACCTTTTAATATGGCGCTAAATGGAAATGGATGGTTCACAGTCGGTAAGTCAAAAGATGGAGAGTTCAACCTAGCAGACCCAACAGTAGATCAGACAATAAACACATACTTCTCAAGAAATGGGGAGTTTAGCAGAGATGGTGAAGGCTACATTGTAAATGCTGATGGGCAATATCTATACGGAATAGACCTTGGCAAAATCGCCGAAAATGGAGTATTTAACTCAACAGGAGGTGGAGAGGCTGATCTAGCTGGACTAACTGGCACTACTGTAGGACCTATAAGAGTTCCTAAAGATGTATACTATAGACCAGTTATTACAACAGAAGCAGATGTTGCTACAAATCTAAACAAAAATGGTACAAGCATCTCAGTGTCTGAGTATACAGAAGGTGAAGATGGATATGATGCAGAGAAGTTTAATGCAATAGACTTTGGAGCTTTGAGAGGCGAGAGCGGACAGAAGCTTTTTGATGCTAATGACAAAAGCATAACCATACAAGGATATGATGAAGATGGTGAGCCAATAGAGCCTGCTGAGACCTTAGAGTATGGAACTGACTTTACAACAATTGGTGAGCTTATGAGTGCTATTAGTGCTTCTACTGGTGCAACTATGGAGCTTGATGAAAAAACTGGATGTAATGTTCTTTTTGAAGGAACTGGGGGTGAAGACCCTGTAGAGTACTCTTTTAGCGGAGCTATAGCTGAAGCTCTAAACCTTCCAGCAGCTAAGGCAGATATATCAGGAGATGAGCCTATAAGTACATCACCAACACTTCAGATTCCAACTCTTCGTGCCGCACAAGATGTATATGATGAATCAGGTAAAAAAATGATTATGAACACCAACTACTATCTAACAAATCTAGGTGAAGATGGTGCAGATACTTGGGCTACAGCTACTTCACTATATGATGCAACTGGAAAAAACATCATCTCAACTGAGACTCAAGAGGGGACTTTAACCTTTCCTGCTAACTCAGAGGATGGTGGTGGTGATGGTGATGGTGATGGTGAAGATGGAGAAGATGGAGAGGGTGCAACGCAGATAACACCACCAACCTATGAGGGAGCTACCTCTGTAGCGTATGATGGAGGAAATATAGAATTTGATTTGACACAATCAGGTGAAGTGGTAACTACGAACAAAGCATATATGAGCTCTCAAATCATGGCAAAACAGCAAGATGGTAGTCCAGAGGGTAGATTAGCAGACTTTATCATCGATGATAATGGAATTATTAATCTATCATTTACCAATGGAGAGTATGAAGCTATGGGTAGAGTAGGAATGGCACAGTTTGTAAATGACCAAGGTCTAGCCAAACTAGGTGGAAATCTATTCCAGATGCAACAACAAAGCTTCAATGGAGGTGAGTTCACAGCTATAAGTGGGCAACCAATAGTGATGTGGGGTGAGGATGGAAATCTCAAAAACTCTAGCGTTCTACAAGGTATGGTAGAGACAAGTAATGTGGATCTTACAGTAGCTTTGACTGAACTAATAGTTATGCAAAGAGGATACTCAGCAAATGCAAAAAGCGTCACAACAGGTGATGAGATGCTAAAAGAGGCTATAGGGCTTAAAAGATAAGCTTAGCCTTTCTTTTAAAAGTGTACAATGAAGTCTATACTTTTAGAAGGATTTAAAGATGAGTATTACTGCTATTGTGATTATTGTTCTTATTGTGGTGGTGGTTTTTTATGTTGTTTCTATCTATAACAAACTAGTTACGCTAAAAAATCGCTTTGAAAACTCGTTTGCCCAAATAGAGGTACAGCTAAAACGAAGATATGATTTAATTCCAAATCTCATAGAAACAGCCAAGGGATACCTCAAACACGAAAGAGAGACACTAGATAGTGTAGTAAAAGCTAGAAACACAGCTCTAAGCGCCCTAGAAGAGGCTGCCAAAAACCCAGGTAGCGCTCAAGCTATGCAAGGACTGATGAGTTCTGAAAATGCACTTCAAAGTGCTTTAGGTAGCCTAAATATCACTATGGAAGCATATCCTGACCTAAAAGCCTCTGCAAATATGCAACAACTCTCAGAAGAGCTAACAAGCACAGAAAACAAAGTAGCTTTTGCTAGACAAGCATTTAATGATGCAGTTATGGAGTACAACACCTATAAGCAGAGCTTTCCTCCTGTAATGTTCGCTTCTATGTTTGGACACTCTAAAGATGCTAGCTTACTAGAGTTTGAAGATTCAGAGCAGATTCAAGAAGCACCAAAAGTCTCTTTTTAAGTAATGAACTTTTTTCAACATCAAGACAAGGCAAAGCAGAACACCACTAAGCTAGTAGCCCTTTTTGCCTTGGGGGTTTTATCTCTTATCATAACAGTTACACTACTTATTATTATTGTGATTATGCTCAGTGATGCACAAATCGCAGAGCAGATAAAAAATGAAAACTACTCTGTCCTTTTTAATGAGAACAACATCTTGCTACTTGTTACAGTGGCATTTGTTGTTATTGGTATTGTTTTAGTAGGGACTTGGGTTCGCTCTTTACAGCTAAAGGGTGGAGGAAAGTCAGTTGCAGAATCTTTAGAGGCAAAACTCATTCATCCAAACACAACAGACTTAGATCAAAGACGAGTGCTAAATGTAGTAGAGGAGATGGCTATAGCCTCAGGTATTCCTGTTCCGCCAGTTTATATGATTGAGGATGATTCAATCAACGCATTTGCAGCAGGATTTCACCAAAAAGATGCAGTGATTGGTGTTACAAGAGGGTGTGTAAAGCTTCTAAACAGAGATGAACTCCAAGGAGTGATGGCACATGAGTTTAGTCACATTCTACATGGAGATATGCGCCTTAATATCCGTTTAGTTTCATGGCTATATGGGATTATTTTGATTGGGCTCATTGGTGGTTTTGTTTTTAGAGGTGCTGCTTATGGGAGCATGGCAAGACGGCGTGATAAGGATAGTGGAGTTCCAGTAGCTTTAATCATAGGTATAGGTATGATGATTGTTGGATATGCAGGGTCTTTTTTTGGTGGGTTAATTCGCTCAGCCGTTAGTCGCCAAAGAGAGTATCTAGCTGATGCTTCAGCAGTACAGTACACAAGGAATCCTAGAGGGATTGCGGGAGCTTTGAAAAAAATAGGTGCTAATGCTTATGGCTCGCAGATAAGAAGTGCTAAAGCCTCAGAGTTTAGTCATATGTTTTTTGGCTCTGCTCTTAACTCAAAGCTAGGTGCTCTAGGAGCTACACATCCGCCCTTGCCAGATCGCATAAAAAGAATAGACCCAAACTGGAATGGAGAGTTTCCAAGTCTTGATAGTAAAACCATAGAGACTGAAAAAAGAAAAAGTGATAGCAGATCACATAAACAAAACCTAAGCCATCTTTTTGCAACTACCAATGTCGCTATCTCAAAGCAAAAAGCTTTTAAATCTCTCAATGAATCAGGTGAGATTAGAGATGAACACATAGATGATGCAAAACTGATGCTCCAAGAGCTAGATTCTAGTCTATACCAGCTATCTCACGAGCCTTTTTTTGCAAGAGTAATAGTATATGCTATGCTTCTAAGCAGAGATAGTAAAATCCAAGATATTCAAAAACATATTTTAGGAACTAAGCTCTTGGAGCTAAAGCAGAGTACTGAGATTTTCTCTAAAGTACAAAGCTTGGATTTAAAGCTTTTTATACCACTACTTGAGCTACTCCTCCCTGCTCTAAAAGAGCTAAGCCAGAGCCAATACCAAGAGTTTAAAAAAACACTCCAAGAGTTAATAAAAGCTGATAACAAAATAAGCCTTTTTGAATGGTCTTTGTACAATATTGTCGAAAAAAACATAGAGGGGATTAAGTATAGCTCAAAATCATACACTTTAAGTAGTTGCAAAAAAGAGATAGAGCTACTCATATCAACCCTTGCATATTCAGGGCAAAGTGGCGATAATGCAGATAGGGCATATCAAAAAGCCTATGCAACACTAAACCTTAACACAAAGTCAAAACTCCTAAAAGAAGAAGATCTCAGCTTCAAAGAGTTAGATATAGCACTAAATAAGCTAGCCCACCTAAAACCAATGCAAAAACTAACCCTCATGAAAGCCATGATAGAGTGTGTGAGCTTTGATGATATCATCAATCAAACAGAGTACCAACTCCTAAAGGCAATAGCAGACAGTATAGATGTAGTATTACCACCTATAATTCAGTGAGTTTGTAGCCTAGAAGATAAGCTGGTCTTCTTGATTTTTTTCTTCGTTTTCATTCTCTATGGCTGGGAGTTTGGATATATCTGTAAACAGATACTTACTCCCACCTCTTCTTATCTCTTTTACCCCTTCTGGCTTATGAAAGTCTCTTGTAAGCTGAGGGTGGATTTTTAATACTTTTTCCATATAGGACTTAAAAACTGGAGCTGCGACCACACCGCCCGCCATTCCGTGAGGCATTGGGCTGTAATCATCATTCCCAAACCATATAATACTACTAAGGGTTGGTGTGAAGCCACAAAACCACGCATCTTTATAGTCGTTTGTAGTTCCTGTTTTCCCTCCTATCTCTATTCCTTTTACATCTGCCCTCCTGCCTGTTCCACTTTTGACTGCGCTTTTTAACACATCTATCATTAGGTAGCTTTGCTTAGCTGGACATACTTTATTCTCTTTTGGTAGTGAGGACTCTATGGTTTTTCCATTTTTTTTGATGGTTTTTATTAGGTATGGCCTTACTTCGGTTCCATAGTTTGAAAAAACACTGTACTTCCCTGCAAGCTCTACTGGGGATATACCAAAACTTCCTAGTGCAATAGATAGGTTTCTAGGTAGGTCTTTGAAGCCTAGTTTGTCTAGCTGTTCAAAAAGCTTGCTTAGACCTATCTCATCAGCTAGGTTTATAGTGGCTATGTTTATGGACTTCACAACTGCTTTTTTAAGTGTAACCATTCCAAATAAGTCTTTTGCATAATTTTCTGGCTTCCATAGCATCTCCTCACCATCTTTTTTATATTTGTAGGTTCTGGCTATATCTGGTATTTTGGAGTAGGGTGAGTATCCAAGGTTTAGTGCGGAGAGGTAGATAAATGGCTTAAAAGCACTTCCTGGCTGTCTTTGGGATTGAGTGGCTCGGTTGTAATTACTTGACTTATAGTCAACTCCTCCAACTAATGACTTTATCTCTCCTGTGCTACTGTCTATACTAACAAGTGCTCCATTTAGCTTTGAAGAATTAAAGTCATTTTTTTCCATTCTCTCTTTAGCAGCTTCATAACCCTCTTTTAAACTCTCCTTAGCAACTGCTTGCATCTCTAGGTCTACAGTTGTCTCTATCTCATATCCGCCTGATTTAATATCTTTGTACTTATCTCCTAGCCCTCGCAAAACTTCATCTACCACATATGGAGCTCTGTTTTGTGTCAAAGTCTCATCATATACTACTGGGGTCTCTTTTATGGCTTCATCAAACTGCTCTTTATCTATCCACCCTAGTGAGTATAGTCTATAGATTATTTTATTGGCACGAGATAGGTTTAGTTTCATATTTTTTGTAGGGTCATAGAAGCTCGGCGCTCTAGGGAGAGCTATTAGCATCGCTATCTCTTTTAGGGTTAGTTTATCTAGCTCTTTTTTGAAGTATCCTATTGAGGCTGTTCTTATTCCATAGTAACCATGCCCGAAGTAGATTTGGTTTAAATAGCGCTCTAGTATCTCCTCTTTACTCAGAAGTGTCTCAAGCCTAAAAGCCATAATTGCTTCATTTATCTTTCGTTCAAATGTTTTTTCGGGAGTTAAAACAGTTGTTTTTATGAGTTGCTGAGTAATGGTGCTAGCTCCCTCTACTATTCTTCCTGATTTTAAGTTTTTAAGCATAGCCCTAAAAATAGCATCAAAATTTATACCGTGATGCTCAAAAAAAAGTGTATCTTCAGTGGCTAAGAGTGACTCTATAACTCTTGGAGGTAGTTTTTCAAAGGGTACATAAAGTCTGTGATGGTTTAAAAACAGGTTTGCAATAAGTTCACCGTTTGTATCATATATCCTAGTAGTAGTCTCTGGTTTATAGTTTATAAGTGGCTCTAGGCCTTTGTGAGCTTTGTCAAACTCATTAACTATAAATGCTACGCCACCTACAAAAATACCTATAAAAACAACAAAAATAATCTTCAAAAATATCTTCAACTACATTCCTTACTCTCTAAAATCCCTATATGCAAAGTTTGCTTCAATTAAAGCTTTTGCATACTCTGTTTTTGGCTTTTGTATAAAATCATCCATAAGAGCAGATTCGACAATGTTGCCCTTTTTTATTACAGCTACCTCTTTGCAGAGCTTTTTCGCGCTATTTACATCATGGCTAACAAAAAGCATCAAAAAACCAAACTTGTTTTGTAAATCCTTTAGAAGTGTGATTATACCCTCTTTTGTTTTTGTATCAAGAGCAGTTGTTGGCTCATCTAGTAGTAGTAGTTTTGTATCTTCGCTCAAACTCATTGCAATAAGCACTCTTTGAAGTTGCCCCCCACTTAATTCAGGTGGAAATCTCTCCAAAAACCTCTCATCTAGTCCAACGCTTTTTAATCTCCTATCTGCATTTTCACAAAACATCTGATTTTTAATCTTTGTAAGTGGTGAGAGTGCTGTAAAAGGGTTTTGAGGCACAAAAGAGAGGCTCACACCTCGCTCTAGCTCAAACCCTGCTTCATATTCAAACTCTCTTTGAAGTGAGCCTGGAAGCAGGTTAAGAAGAGCTTTTAGGCTTAGGCTCTTTCCACTTCCACTCTCCCCTATAAGAGCTAATGAGTGCTCTATCTGAAATCCTATGTCAACTATGGGTGAGCTATCTTTAGTGATTTTTAGCTTTTTACAGATAAACATCACTCACTCTTTCAATCATCTCTTTGCATTTGTGATAATCTCCTCTTAGTATGATTCTTAATGAGGGTTTTTTGGTTGTAGGTGGTCTTATTGCACCTAGTAGAAATCCGCTGCTTTTTAGCTCATCTCTTATGAGCAGAAGTCTCTCTGAGCTATCTACTTGAAGTATGAGTATCGGAGTTTTTAACTCTATTTGAAATACATTTGAAGCTAGAGTTATGTTTTCATAAAGTCTGTTTCTATATTTCTCTTTTTTTCTTGATATTTTATCTACATTTATATGAGCTTGTAATGTATCAAAAAGAGAGGGAGCTGTAGAGTAGATAGAGGGTTTAGAGCGGTTTTCTAAAAAGCTTATAAGCTCGCTACTTCCAAGTGCATAAGCTCCACTACTTCCATACGCTTTTCCTAAAGTCCCTAGCTTTATGAAGTTTGGCTCTATCTCTATACTATAATAATCAAAGTAGCCAAGAAGGTTTTTACCAATTACTCCGCTACTGTGAGCTTCATCTACAAGTAGGTAGAAGTTATTTTCACTAGCTATATTTGCAAACTCAGCATCTGCTATATCTCCTATCATAGAGTAGACACCCTCTATTGCTATGAGGGCGTTTTTTGGGTTTGTTGTAGCTATCTTCTCTTTTAGGCTAGATGGGCTGTTATGTTCAAAAAAAACAACATCCCCGCAAGAGAGCCTAGAGCCCAAAATCCCACTTGCATGATACTCCTCATCCATAAAAAGAGTTACGCCTCTTCTGCAAAGAGCCTCTATAATCCCTATATTCGCACAAAACCCACTACTAAAAAGCAGTCCATCTTCAAAATCGTTCAGTTCACAAAGTCTCTTTTCGAAGTCATGATGGATTTTGTGGTATCCATTTACCATCATAGAGGCTTTTGGCGCATATATGTTTGATTTTTTGAGGAGTTTGTATGTAGCTTTTAAGGTTTTTTTTGAATCTGCTAATCCAAGGTAGTCATTAGAGGCAAAATCTGCAATATCTTCAGAAAAGAGATTGCGTATTCTGAAGCGGTTTGTTTTTTTTAAAGCCTCTATTTTGCTTTGAAGCATTATATTATTTAGAGATTAGGTTCTCTATTTTCTCATTTAAAAGTGCCAAACTCTCAAAAGGCTTCATCATATAGTTCTCTGCACCTATTTTGTGTGTTTTTAGTACCCTATCTAGTGTTGAAAAGGCTGTCATCATAATGACTTTTGTTTCAGGCTTTTTCTCTTTTATCCTATCTAGAACCTCTATACCGTCCATTTTAGGCATCATAATATCTAGTAGGACTAAGTCATAATGCGTGTTTAGTACTGAGTTTAACCCCTGTGTGGAGTCTGAAAATGTAGTAACATCATATCTATCCCCCTTTGATAGATACCTCTGTAGCATCGTTAAAATCTGTACTTCATCATCTATTATTGCAATCTTTTTCTTACTCATGTTTCCCCCTATTTAGAATTTTCATTAAAAAGCTCTTTTGCAGCTTTTTTCATAAGCTCCTCATGCTTCTCTTGAACCATGTGGTCTAGTGCTTCAAAAACACCCTTACTTGAGTTCTCTATAATTTTTACTTTACTCATTACCTGCTCTTTTGTACAAAAAGCCTTTTCACCCGTACACTCTTTTGCTAGTTTGTTTGCTTCTGTGTGGACTGCTGCATGTACATCTTCTAACTCTTTGTAGCCTTTTGTGTGATGAAACTCTTTTTTACCTACACCATCGTAGTACCACTGCCCTAGTCTGCACTGCTTATGAGTTACGGATTTGAAATCCGAGTTATCACCAAATATCATAGCATATAGGTTGTTCTTGTAGATAACATGGTCTGTTTTTGCTAGGTTTGCAAATATATTATCACTAATACTCTCTATTTGATATTTTGACCTAATAGCATTTTTTTGGAATGTATTCATTTTACCAAAAACATCATCAATGTTTGTTTTTGTGTTTGTGACTATTTTGCTAATATCCTCTGTGGATGATTGAATATCACTTGTCTCTTGTTGCATTGATTTTACTACTATTGCAATCTCTTTAGTGGCTTTTTGAGTTCGTTCAGCTAGCTTTTTTACCTCTTCTGCAACCACTGCAAACCCTCTCCCATGCTCTCCTGCGCGAGCAGCTTCAATAGCTGCATTTAGAGCTAAGAGGTTTGTTTGTTCTGCTATATCTTCTATGAGTGATATGACATTTGTGATTTCACTACTTCTATCTGCAAGCATATTTGTAACTGCAACGGCGTTGTTCATATGTTCATATAGTGCATCTACATCTTCTGTAGTTGTTTTTATCTTTTTAAGCCCATCAACCGCAGCTTTAGCTGTACTATCAGAATCTCCTTTTATCTCACTGAAGCTATTTAGTAGTTCTGAGAAGAGTTTTTGTATCTCAAAAAGAGCATGCTTGATAGTAGAATGGTGCATACCCATCACGCTCTCTTTCCCTGTTTCGTTTCTTATATCTACTTTTGTAAGACTAAAAACTATACCATCTTCACTCTCTTTTGAGGATATGTGTGCTTCACAATTACCAAACACCATGGTTTGTTCACCATTATAATTTTTTAGTTTTTCTATAATTTCATCAAGCTCATCAACGCTTTTTGCCTTTTCATTTAAAAAAACAACGCCACCATTATGACCTAGCATAATAACCGTCTCATTTTTAGAAAAATCAGCTACTACCTCTAGAATTTTGTTTCTATCTTCTAGCTCTTTAACTCTCTTCTCAAGAGAGGTTACTAGGGCTTCATTGCTTTTATTTGAGTTTGAGAACAGCATATATACATCCTTTGTAGCTTTCAGTTGTCGAATTATATCCTAAAAAAATTGAAAATATTGTCAAAATGATGATGCAGATTCCCTTTTTTTCATCTTAGAACTATCTTTTTTGTAAACCTTAATTATCTTTATAACCATCAAGAATACTAAAGCCTCAATGGCTGCACTTGCTACAAAGGCATAGTAGTCATTAGTAGATATAGATGAGGTCTGATACCCTATGGAGGCTATTGCAATAAGGAATGTTAAGGGCATAGAGTGGCTTAAGGCAAAAAGAAGTGTGTTCTTAAACTTTAGCTCTCTATAGTATACAGTAAAAGCAGCAATTAGTCGCATCATAAACATAAAGAGAGTTATATAGAGAATTTTTAGCATTACCTCCTGACTCATCATAGCCTCAAGGTTCAAGGTAGTGCCAACATGTATAAAGAATATTGGTATCAAAAAGCCAAAACCAACTGCGGAGAGCTTGTCTGGAAGGTCTCTTTTGTGCTCAAAAAATGTTGATATGAACATACCTGCTAAAAATGTCCCAAGAACTAACTCTAAATTTAGATGTAGCATCATAGCTATCATGATAAAAAATATTGTAATACTAAATCGCATATCCTGATCTTTTCTATCTATAACTGGCATAATCTTCAGTTTTAGCTCTGGAAACCACCAAAATATAATCTTAATAATCTTAAAAAAGAGCACAGAAAGCACTAAAAATAGTATCAGAGTACCCATGGTTTTATAAAACTCAATTCCAATCCCAGAAGTCAGATAGCCATTTATAACCACAAAAGCTATAATACTTGCAAGTTCACCTAAAACACCTATTATAAGAGCCTTCTGAAGCCAACTGTCGTTTTTGCCAAACTCCTTCATAATAGGCATTATCATACCTATAGAGAGTACTGGAAGTGCAACAGCATAAGTTGGTGAGAGATCAAAGTATAGAGTGGCTGAGATAGAAAGCACATAGAGGATACTTATGTAGAGTATCGCTTTTTTTAACTCTATTTTTCCTAATGAAATTATTTTTTTTATATCTACCTCAGTTCCTGCTAAAAACATAAGGTATAAAAAACCTATTTCTCCAAAAACCTCAAGTGTTTCACTATGGTGAATTAGCCCTGTTTGCATTACAATAATACCAAGAATAATCTCTACAACAGGAAGAGGTGATCTTGTTATGTTTGCAATAAAGGGTGATATTACAAGAAGTACTGCTATAGCTGCTATTAATATAATATTGTCCATTACTATCCGTTATTAGATTTCCTTAAAAATTGAAGTTGCAATTTTAGAATAGTTTTCTAAAAAAAGCAAAGGTAGAAGTTTTGATTTTGTAACTTTTGCTTAAAGTATTAGCAATTCCTTGTATATTTTAAAACTCAACAAAAGCCTATAAATAGGGTTGTTTTTAATCTGTATTTATAGATAATTTAAGAAAATATTAGTTAAACTCCCAAGTTATTTATTTTTGTAAAATATATCAAAATCAAAAGGATTGCAATGTCTAACGAGGTCAAAAGAAGAGACTTCATCGGTATGGCTTTGGGCGGAGTTGCAGCCGTTGGACTTGGTGCATCTTTGTTTGCAATGAAGCAAACATGGGATCCATTACCAAGTGTTGTTGCTGCAGGATTTACTACTATAGACCTAAGCGGGATGAAACCTGGCGAGAAGAAGGGATTTGAGTGGAGAGGTAAACCTATATATCTTATCAGAAAATCAGATGATATGGTTACCTGCGAAAATAGAATTGTCAAAACAAGTGAAGGTGAGTTCTATGTCGGTGTACAGATATGTACCCACTTAGGCTGCATACCTTCATATAGTGAAAAAGAGCAGATTTTTAAATGTGCTTGTCATGGCGGGGAGTTTAATGCGTGTGGTGTAGAGACATTTGGACCACCTCCTACACCTATGGAGATTCCTCCATTTAAAGTGGATGGCACAAAGCTAGTTCTTGGCGAAGAAGGCCCTGAATATCAGCAAATGCAGACCGCTAAAGCATAAGGAGGGGAATGATGGCAGAATTTAAAAAAGCAAATACTATCGGAGAGTGGTTTGACCAAAGGTTGGCTACAAATACACTAAACAAAGTCTTGATGACTGAGTATTGGGTTCCTAAGAATCTAAACTGGCTATGGGCTATGGGTGTTGTACTAGCAACTATGTTTGCAGTACTGACGGTTACTGGTATTTTTCTACTTATGTATTATAAGCCTGATACGCAGCTTGCATTTGATAGTGTTAACTACACTATTATGAATGAAGTGGCTTATGGATGGCTTTTTAGGCATATACATGCTGTTGCAGCTTCAGTTGTTTTCTTAGTAATCTACATACATATGTTTGTCGGGATATATTATGGCTCTTATAAGAAGGGTCGTGAGATGATATGGATAACTGGTATGTTGCTGTTTATGACTTTTAGTGCTGAGGGCTTTAGTGGATATATGCTTCCATGGGGTCAGATGAGCTACTGGGCAGCAGCAGTTATTACAAATCTATTTGGTCTTATACCTGTTATTGGTCCTGATTTGGTTGTTTGGATTAGGGGTGATTATAATGTTTCTGATGCGACACTAACTAGGTTTTTTGCACTTCATGTTGTTGTGCTTCCACTTATTATTATAGCTATTATTGTTGCTCACTTCTACTCACTAAGACTTCCTCATGTTAACAACCAAGATGGTGAGGAAATAGATTTTGACAAAGAAGCAGAGAAGTATCTAGCAGGAAATAAAAAAGAGTCAAAAGTTATTCCTTTTTGGCCAGCATTTCTATCTAAGGATATATTCGTTCTATCAATATTTTTGCTATTTTTCTTCTATTTAGTGTTTTATCACTACTCATTTGCAATGGATCCTATAAACTTTGATCCAGCAGACCACCTAAAAACACCAGCTCACATCTATCCTGAATGGTACTTTTTGTGGAGTTATGAGGTTCTTAGAGGTTTCTTCTTTAGTGCTGAACTTGGGTTTGTTGCTTTTGGTATAGCTAATATTATATTTTTGCTTCTTCCTTGGCTTGATAGAAGTCCTACAGTAGCACCTGCGCACAAAAGACCTGCGTTTTTGTTGTGGTTCTGGATACTTGTAGCTGATATGATAGTTCTTACCATATATGGAAAACTTCCTCCAACAGGTATAAATGCTTGGATAGGTTTTGCAGCATCTACTACCTTTCTGGCGCTATTTGTGATCCTGCCAATCATCACAAAGTTTGAGAATTCAAACGCCAAAGGAGTTAATAAATGAGAGAGTTAAAACCATTAATATTAGTAATTATTGTTGTAGGTGTTATCTATTGGGGTGTTGAACCTCTAGCTCACAGTATAATGCACCCTAAAACTCCTGAGCCAAAATGGGGATATGGTGATAGGGTGATAACTGGTGATGCACAAGCTGGAGAGATGCAAGTTGTTGCTAACTGTACAGCTTGTCACTCTATAGAGTCAAAAGGAATACCAGCACCTATGAGTCCAACTGACTCTGCAGCAGCTTATGGTGTTGTCCCACCTGATTTATCAAATTCAGGTAAAATCTACAATGAAAGCTTTTTGTATGAGTTTATAAAAGACCCTGTGAAAGCTACTCATTTGGAGCATAAATTTGGTCCAGATAGTGGTAAAGCCTATCCGATGCCTGGATATGAGTTTTTGGGTGATCAGGCTATTATGGACATGGTTGCATATTTAAAGTCCATAGCTCCTTCAAAAGTTAGCCCAAAAGAGGTAACAGAGGCAGCATGTCAGAGATGTCACTCTATCAAATATGGTGGTATAGAGATGGAGACCCCAAAAGACATTATTACAAACTATATGGGAAGCACTCCACCTGATTTATCAATGATGATTAAAAGTAGAGGACACAACTTTCTTGAAACTTTTATCAATGACCCACAAGTTCTTCTTGATGGAACTGCTATGCCTAGAGTTGGTCTAACAAAAGAGGCTACCGCAGAGGTTGTAGAGTACCTAGAGAGCGTTGGTGATGCTAAAAAAGATGAGAGAGAGTCAATGGGACCTAAGTTCTTAATATATTTTGCAATCCTAGCAATACTTGCTTATCTATGGAAAGTAAAAATATGGAGAGATCTTCATTAATCAATACACTTAAGGTAGCAAGATAGCTACCTTAAGAAATCAAATTCTTAAAATAGTGAAATTATTAATTTTTGGATAGTAGTTTTAAAAGTAGCGGTGTTAGCAGATTGTCACACAAGACACCAATTAGTGCCTCATCTCTTCTTCCGTAGTTAAGCTCTTGAAGCATTGTTGATATGTCAATATCCAAATCTTTTTTTATTAGCTCTTTTTTTGCTTCTTGAAGGCTTATTTTTTTAGGCTTTGGTCTGCTTTTGCCCTCAAAGCTCATTAGAAGCTTGATTAGCTTTGCTTTTTTTTGACTTTCCATGATGCCACTTTCATAAAAAACAGAGCAACCAAAACAGTCCCTGCAGACACAATAAAGTATGAAAACACCTCGCCAACAATAGAAACAAACAGTAGTCTAATCCCAATAAGCGCAAAAACTATAGCAGTAAAAATAAGCAGAGCTGAAACAAGCAGAAAGATAAGACCTTCTGCACTTTTGTGCATAGAGTATCTTATCTCATCTACTTGAGCCTCAACTAGCTCTACTACTGATATGATAAACTCAGATATTGTGACTTTGCTCACTATTTTCTACTTAAAAAAAGTCCAACAAGAGCACCTATTCCAAAAGATATAGCTACACTTTGTAGAGGTTTCTGGCTTATCTCATTCTCAACACTGTCTATTCCATCCTTGCCCTTATTTTTGAGCTCATCTAGTCTACTTTTGAGCTCATCAAGGTTTAATTCATCTAGGAGTTTTGTTTTTTTCTCCTTGATTCTCTCTTCTGTTAGCTCTTTTATAGTCTGAGTAAGTGAGCTAATATCACTCTTTAGAGTCTCTACCTCTTCTCTTAGTTTCGCACTATCTTCAGCCATATTGTCTCCTTTGATGCTGGATTTCCCTACTATCCTAACATACTCTACTGATATAAAGGTTAAATATATTAATTAGTTTTGATTTACAACTCACTTTTTACTAAATATAAGAAATGACTGCCTTTTTAGCTTGTCATACTGCTTGTATAGAACAAATCCTGCCTTTTTCATCTCATCAATAATCATATCAACATCCGAAGAGTGTCCTGCGTAGTTTGTCTTTTCGGGGAGGTAGTCTATGATTGCTATCTTGCCTTTTGGTTTTAGTGAGTCTGCTAGGTTTTTAAAGTAGGCTACCCTGCTAGGAAGGTGATGATATGTGTTTCGGATAAATATCAAATCAAGAGAGTCTTTTGGTAGTCTAGCATCATCATTTTTGGCTAAAACTACTTTTACATTATCCACGCCCTCACTTTTTGCATAGTTTTTTATATACTCGATACTTTTTTTATCGATATCCACTGCATATACTATGCCTTTTTCTCCTACCTCTTTGGCTAGCTTGACTGAGAAGTAGCCCCCTCCTGCACCTAGGTCTGCAACTACGCCACCTTTTTCTAGCTCTAGATATGGCACTACATCTACAGTCTGCCTCTCCTCTTGTATTGCTAGTTGATTGAAGTACTCAGGTGCAAAAGACAAAGCACTAGATAGAAGCAAAAAAGGTAGCAGTATCAAGGTTTTAAGTTTCATGAAATATCCTTTTGATATTTAGGTTTGTTGAGATTTTAGCACAAATCAGGTGAGCAAAACTCTTATGATGTTTTTATATTTTCGACCACACTCTGCATTTTGACTACAATAAAACCATCAACTCTTTTTTAGAAAATAGGTCTTAGAACTTACTAAGATAAGAACTTTTGATAACGCTCTTAATTGTCTGCATGGATACTCTGGGCTGAATGGCTAGCTGTAAAACAAGATGTTATTATGAAAGTAGCGGAGATATTTGAAAAAAATAATCTAGAGTTTGCTTTTCCAACTAGAACTCTATATCTTGAGGGTGAAAGTAAATAGTCTATAGGACTTACTTTTTATTCTATGTAATAGTTACATTTGTGGTCACAATTTGGTCATAGTAAGAAAAGAGAAAGCTCAAAAGCCCTTGTGTTCGGCTCTGTAGAAGTTACTGGCCGGGAGAGAGGGATTCGAACCCCCGGAGGCGTTAACCTCAACGGTTTTCAA
>CAZAFM010000016.1:0-31640 GCA_964484395.1 uncultured Campylobacterales bacterium
TCGGCCTCCTAAAGATGCAACCACCAAAGGGCTTAATGGATAAAATAAAAACCCTCCTAAAACTCTCAAAAGTCAAATCCATAGTCCCAAAGTACCTAAAACAAGACATCAGTAAAACCCATAGAGTTATCAAAAAAGATGAGCTAAATCTTTTTGACCTCCCAATCCTCAAGACTTGGGAGCAAGATGGAGGTAGGTTTATCACTATGGGACAGCTATATGCTCAAAGCATGGATGGAAACATCAAAAATGTAGGAATGTACCGCCTACAAGTCTATGATAAAGACCGCCTAGGGCTTCACTGGCAGATACACAAAGACTCTAAGCACTTCTTTGAAGAGTATAAAAAAGCAGGACTCAAGATGCCAGTTAGCATAGGACTAGGAGGTAATCCGCTATATACTTGGTGTGCTACTGCTCCTATGCCTTATGGTATGTTTGAGCTGATGCTATATGGATTCATCACAGGTCGCTCACCTGAGCTTATAAAGTCTGCAACAAACCCTATCTATGTGCCAAAAGATGTAGACATAGTCATAGAGGGACATATCAATCCTTTTACTATGGTGCCAGAAGGTCCTTTTGGTGATCACACTGGATACTACACACCAGTTGAAGAGTACCCAGTACTTGAAGTAGATGCTATATGTATCAAGCAAAACCCTATCTACTACGCCACAGTTGTTGGCAAGCCACCACTGGAGGATAAGTATTTTGGATACATAACCGAGAGAATATTCTTGCCACTATTGCAGATGAGTGCACCTGCGCTATTAGACTATAGGTTGCCTGAAAATGGAGTTTTTCACAACCTCATCATAGCTAAATCTAAAAACTCATATCCAGGTGAAGCAAAGCAACTCATGCATGCCCTATGGGGAGCTGGACAGATGAGCTTTGTCAAACATGCCCTGTTTGTAGGTGAAGATGCACCAGAGCTAGAAGAGGATGAGGCGCTACTAGCTCATATTCTAAACAGACTTGAACTAAAAAACATCATCATAACAGAAGGTGTCTGTGATGCCCTAGATCACTCAAGCCCAGAATATGCCTATGGTGGCAAATTAGGAGTTGATTGCACACAGAGTGAAGAGATGGAAGGTAGCTTTGAAGTTGAAGATGAAAAAACCCTACTGAGCAAACTACAAGATATTGACAGTGAGTTTAGAGGAGTCAAAAACTACGGAGAAAATACAAAAAACCCACTCACCATCATCTCACTTCAAAAGTCAAAGCCTTTTACACACTACAAAGAGAGTTTAGAGAGAAGTGGTGCTAAAGTAAGAGTAGCTATCTTCATAGACTGTGAAAACAACGACCTAGAAAACCCATATATGCTTTTATGGAGAGTGGTAAACAACATAGATGCAAAAAGAGATATTTTTATAGAAGATGAAACTATCTACATAGATGCGACTAAAAAAGGAGAGAGTGATGGCTTTAGTAGAGAGTGGCCAGATGATGTGCACTGTAGTAAAAGCGTGCTAGAGAAGCTAAAAGAGCTAAAAGTCATAGAGCTAAGCGAAAAAGAGGAGCGAAAGTTTGGACTAACGCCCTTTAGTGGGTGCTAGTTTATATCAAAAATAGCACTCAACTCTTTAGATGTAATGACATCAATACTAGAGTTTTTAAAATCTTTTGGATTATTTGATAAGGTATCACTATTTATAAATAGCTCTATGTCTTTGTTCTCAAAACAAGTCTGAACAACATTTACTGAGAACCTATGAAATGGTCTTTTTTTATCAAAAATATCAAGCAGAACATTTGTATCGATATAAACTCTAGTGTGCATACTTTTTAGCCTTTATAGCTCTAAGCTCTCCTTTGTCTATTTCTGCTAAACTTCCTTCTGGCACTATTCCTGTAAGGTTTTTTAACGCATTAAGTCTTTTAGAGATTTTTTTTGATTCTGTCTGTTTTTCTATATACTGCTCAATAGCATCAGCCACTATTTGAGACTGCTTTATATCATAATCTCTAGCATACTCTTCAAGCTCATCCGCAATATAGTTTGGTATAGTAAAAGTTTTTTGTACATCCTCTGTTTTTTCTACTAGCTTCGTCATACAAATCCTTCACATAAAAATCTACACTATTCTAACCAAAAAAAATACTTATGACAATGCACACCAAATAGTTACTAGAGGCTAGTTTAGCGCTCCAAATACCTTCTTTAGTAGAGGTGTGCTTCTAGCGCCTAGACTATTTCTTATCTCTTTTTCTTGTTCAGCAATAATGGTAAAAAGTCCATCAGAGGTTTTTGTACTCATATACTTATCTAGTTCATCTTGAGACATGAACTTTCCATCTCCTACAGACACTCCAGCTACTGATGAGGCGATAGCACCTAGCCCAGAGTTACTCACGCTACCAAGAAGCTCATCACCACCTAGGTCATCATAGTAACCTTTTAGCATATTGTAGTATTTATAGACTCCATTATCACTCATACTTGATTTGATGATTGGCTCTACTGTTTGTACTATCTTTCCACCTGCTTTTTGCTCAAAGTACTCAGTAGCTGCATTTTCTCCTCCTGAGAGGATGTTTTTAGCATCATCTATACTCATACTACTTAGAGCATCTCCAAAGATTGGCGCTACTTTAGTAACTGACTTCTCAGCTGCTCTATTCATGGAGAGGATAAAATTATCTACATACTTCCCACCCCCAGCTTTTCTAACCACATCTGCGACACTTTGCATACTATCTGGCAAAAGTATCTTTACAAGCTCATCTCCATAGAAGCCATTAGTAGCACCTAGTTGTTTTATTGAAGCATCAATTCCTTGATTAAGTGCTTGTTTTAGTCCACTTGAAACCTCACTTGAGCTAAGAGCTGAAAGAGAAGAGCTACTACCTCCCTCAGACTTAGAGCCTTCAAGTATAGCAGTTCCTTTAGATATTGCACCACCTAGATCAAACGCATTTGCACCACTTAGAGCCATAGAGGCTACTAGAGCTATTTTTATCACTTTTTTCAAAACTTATCCTTTAGGATTTTTTGTATAGCAGCTGAGCATAGAGCTAAACCAAAAGCACCCGTAACTCCCACAAAAGAGCCAAGCTCTACGCATCTAATCTCCTCATTAGAGTAGATAACCTCAAAATCCCCTTTAAAACCCTTCCGTTTCAGCTCTCGCCTAAACTTTGAAGCTAGTCTGTCACCACTTGCTTTCCAAATATTATCCTTTTTTATCTTAAAAAAATCACACTTTCTGGCACTTCCAGTAGAGCTTATGAGCTTTGAAGAGCACTTTTTGGCTAAAGCGACTTTTGAGTATATATCATCTATTGCATCAAGGACAACATCAAATGCCATAAAGTCAAACTCCTCTATCCAAGCAACAGTCACATCTTGATATATGGTTTTTATAGATGGATAGAGTCTGCTAAAAACCTCTACCTTTTTTTCACCTACAAACTCACTTCCTATCTGTCTGTTTTGGTTGGTTACTTCAAAAGTATCTCTATCAACCACAGTAATATCACCAACTCCACTGCGATAGAGCCCATCAAGTGCAAAGCTCCCTACTCCACCTCCACCTAGAAGTAGCACCTTAGCACTCTCTATCTTCTCAAAATCATCTCCAAAAAGAAGCCTAACTCTATCTAGCCTATCCAACTCTGAAGCTCTTTTATATCTTCATAGCTTGTCAAATCAAGCTTGACTGGAGTGATAGAAACATATCCTTCACTTACAGCCTTAAAGTCACTCATACCTTCTCTGTTTTTACCCCATGCAAGAGGGTGCAGACCTATCCAGTGATACTCATCTCCTCTAGGGTTTCTATGTACATGAGCATCGTTTCCATAAAGCCTATAGCCTGCATTTGTTATTTTGAAGCCTTTTGATTTCTCTTTTTCTATATGTGGTATATTAACATTCAAAAACCGTCTATGAGGAATCTGTAGCTTTCCATCTAGTATATCTTGAACTATTTTTTTAATACTCTCTTTTGCAAGTGCGAAGTCAAAAAGCTCTATTCCTTGACATCTCCCATTACATACTTGAGATATAGCAACTGAAGGTATATCGTGAATTGCTCCCTCCATAGCCCCAGCAGCAGTTCCTGAGTAGGTTATATCTTCACCCATGTTTGCACCCTTGTTTATTCCACTAACAACTAGGTCTGGTTTGCCCTCTTCAAAAAGAGCATTTATAGCCAAGTATACACAATCAGTTGGTGTTCCATCATCTAGCTTGTAAAAGTCATCATCTAACTTCACAAATCTTAGAGGTCTTGTAAGTGTTAAAGAGTGAGAACAAGCACTCTTCTCGGTAGTGGGAGCTACTACTATAACTCTAGCAACCTCTCTTAATGTATCCACAAGAGCCTTTAGTCCAACAGACTCAAACCCATCATCATTTGTAACCAAAATAGTCTTCACTAAAATCCTTTATAAATATTTACTAATAAGCTTCTGTATATTTTCTGAGAGCTTAGACTCAAAGCTACTTAGACTATCATTTATCTCATATTTTAGTCTCTGTTTTTGTTTCAGTGCTTCATCTAGCCCTAATAGGTTTACATAACTATTTTTATCAGCATCATTTTTGCAATCTTTTCCTATCTCTTGAGTGCTTTTTGTCACATCTAATATGTCATCATTTATCTGAAACATAAGCCCAAGCTTGATACCCATATCATATAGAGCCTTTTGAAGCTTAGAATCTCCACAGCCTATGATAGCTCCCATCTTTAGAGATGCTGCTATAAGTCGCCCTGTCTTGTGTATATGCAAAAACTCAAGCTTATCAAGGCTCAAAGGTGTGTTTTCAAAGTAGCAATCAAGTGCTTGACCTAAAACCATACCTTGTAATCCTCCTGCAAGGGAGAGCTCTTTTATTAGTTCTACTTTTGTCTCAGGTGCAAGAGGGGCTGAAGCTATAAGATAGAAGCTATATGTGTTTAGCCCATCTCCTGCAAGCACAGCAGTAGTCTCATCATATTTTTTATGAAGTGTAGGATGACCTCGCCTTAGGTTTGCATCATCCATGCATGGAAGATCATCATGTATAAGTGAGTATGTATGCAAAAGCTCCACACCAAGGGCTACTGGAAAGGCTGACTCAGTAAGTAGAGGGTTTAGAGAGTCCACTACTGAGAGAATCAGTTTGGGTCGAAATCTTTTACCACCACTTAGCACTGGCTCATATACCGCTTTTTCAAAAAAAGGATGGTAGGACTCAAGTTTGGGCGGGTTTTTTTCTAAATACTCTTCAAACCTTAAAAAAGCTTTCAAAAACCTAACTCCTCTTAGTTTTGATTGTAACAAAAAACATAAAACCATTCCGCTCTACTAAAAACTTCACTTCTTTTTTTGTGATTTTAGACAAAAGAGACTTTAGGGAGGATTTAGAGGCTGTTTTTTGACCATCTATTGAAATCAACTTGTCACCAACCTTTAGGTTCTCAAATCCACCGCTTTTTAGATTTATATCTGTAAAAACTAGATTCTTATCAACACTAAAGCCCAAACTCCCAAAGTAGCTACCTTTGATAAGTCCTCCATATTTCATCATCTTCGTTGTATATGGGATTTTTATGGTTTTACCATCTCTTTTTATCTCTATATCTACTTTTGTACCTACTGGCAGAAGATAGATACTATCCTCATAATCTTTAATGGTTGATATTTTTTTACCATCTATAAAGCGTACTAAATCACCTTCTAAAAAAGGATTATTTTTAGCAAAAGGATTTGAGCTTGCTACCTCTACACCTCTTGAAGTTTGCTTGAAGTCTATGTATATATCTGAATAAGTAACTCTAGTTGCATCTAAAAAGCGATATATATAAAAAGGAGATATATATCCTCTAGGAGTGGTAAAAGCATAAACTCGATAGCAAACATCACTTATTACACCACCTTGTTTTAGAGGCTTATTTGCTTTTCCAAAGTCAAATATCCTCTGAGGTGAGATAAGTTCTATTTTCTCAAAGCTATCTTTATAAACAACTGCTAGCTCATCTACTTTTCCATCTTTAAAAAAAAGCGCTCTTTTAGCCTTCTCACTCTCTACAAGATACAGCCCCATAAAAGGGTCTCTTTTTTTTATAGCAGAAGCATCTATTTTAGGAGTTCTAGGGGAGTAGAGAAGAACTCTTTTTGGAGCTACTACAACACCTTTTATCCCACCTACTTCTATAATAGATTGCGATAGTTTTTTTGCACATTTTGAAAAATCATAGGCAAAAAGAGATAGAGCTAAAAAAACAAAAGAGAAAAGGAGCTTCATTATCCCTGTTGGCCAAAAGGATTCATATCTCCTAGCATGCTCATAGCTGCATTTTTTCTGCTCTCTTCTACATTTTTATAGACATCATTTACAGCACTAATTAGCAATATCTGCAAAGACTCTCTATCCTCAAGAAGTGTATCATCTATAGTAATATCTACTACTTCGCCTTTTCCATTTGCACTTACCTCTATAAGACCTCCACCACTTTTTGCGGTGTGTATTACAGACTCATTTTGCTCATCCATCTCTTTGGCTTTTTCTTGGAAGCCATTTAGAAGCTCATTAAACTTATTCATATCAATCATCTTGCAACTCTTTTAGTGTTTTTTCTATGTTGTTTTTACTATCGACTAAAACTACTCTAGGACTGTAGTCTGTCAACTCCTCTTGGCTGTAGTAACCATAAGCTACTATGATAACTACATCTCCTCTATGCGCCTTCCTTGCAGCTGCGCCATTAATGCAGATATCTCTTTTGCCTCTTTTACCCTTAATGACATATGTACTAAACCTTTCACCATTATTGATGTTTAGTACATCCACTTTTTGTCCAACTCTAATCTGTGATGCTTCAAGTAACTCTTCATCTATCGTAATAGAACCAATATACTCTAAGTTTGCATCAGTAACTGTAGCTCTGTGAATCTTGCTATAAAGCATCTCAAAGTGCATGAAACCAACTCCTAACATTTATGAACACAATTTTACCTCATATTTCTTGATTGAAAATAATCTTTTACAACTTCTCTATCTTTAAAAGGTATTTTTTTGCCTTTTATCTCCATATACTCTTCATCACCTTTACCAAGTATCAAGAGTATCTCATCTTCTTTAAGCTCATCAAGAGCTTTATTAATAGCACTTTTTCTATCTAAGATAATCTCCTTTTCTATGCTTACTCCTCTTGCTATATCTTGAGCTATAGCCTTTGGATCTTCACTTCTTGGGTTATCACTTGTAATATAGAGCTTTTTTGCATACCTAGATGCTGAAGCTCCCATCTTCTCTCTTTTGCTTCTATCTCTATCACCACCAGCACCAAAAAGAGCTACTATATCTCGTCCTGCAAAGCTCTCTAATATCTCTTTTATACCATCTGCAGTATGAGCAAAGTCCACTATCACTAGTGGCTTCTCATTCACCACCTCAGCCCTACCCTCTACTCCACCAAAGCCACTTATAGCTTCACACACATCTTCTAGAGGTTTGTTTACTAGAAGCGTAACTGAAGCAATAGCAGCTTCTAGGTTATATAGATTAAACTTTCCAATAAGTGAGGACTCAAAAACAGCACTTTGAGTTCCAAAGCAAATCACACCCCCTACAAAAGGAGTTAGTTCATAAGCTTTGATAGTAAATGAGCCATAATCTTCAACCCCATAAGTGTATGCGTTTATTTGGTTATACCTTATATATCTATCATCTTTGTTTACAAGCTTCATAGATTCATCTTCAAAAAAAGAGTTTTTAACCCTCCTGTACTCCTCTATGCTTTTGTGATAATCAAGATGATCACTTGTGATATTTGTAAGAACCTTTAGAGAAAAATCTATCCCTTCAAGTCGCTCTTGAGCTATGGCGTGGGAACTAACTTCAGTAATATAGAATTCACAGCCTCTATCTTTTGCCTCTTTTATTCTTGAAAAGTTCTCTAGTACATCTACTGTAGTAAGGCTCTTACCTTTTATTCTCTCCCCATCTATAAAGAACCCTCTTGTTCCACTTAAAGCACATTTGTAGCCTAAATCAAGAAGCAAGGAGTATATAATAGCTGTTGTTGTGGTCTTCCCATTTGTACCTGTTACACCAACTACCTTTATGCCATCAATACCTAGCATATTTTTAAGCTCATTTGGGGTAATGATCTCTTTTGTATTATGCTCAAGTGCATCATCAATATACTTGGAGGAATTTTTTGTGGACAAAAAGTAGGTGTTTTTATCACACTCTTTTGAGTTATCACTCACAAAGAGCCCACTATGTAGCTCTAGTCTCAATCTTTTAACTTCAACTTCTGTACTATTTCTTGAACTCTGTTATCATAAGCAAACATAAAACTAGTATCCTCTAAGTAGCTTAAAGCCATATCCTTATAGCCATTATCAACAAGTGTATCAACAAATTCTAGTAAATCATCTTTCTCTTCAAAAACAACCTTTGTAGAATACATCAAATCCTCAAAAGCGTGTTTAAAGCTACCCCTATTAGCTACTATTTTCTTAAAGTCATCATACATAATACCATCAATAGCGTGTTTGTCATAACTCATGAGTTCGCTTACAAGAGATACTATACGCTCACTATTTCCATCATAATTTTTAATAATATCTTCTATAATTTCTTCTGCAGCTTCATTTTCCTCTTTAGCAACTGTATAATAGTCATACAGTGCTTGAGCCTCATCTTCATACTCATTAGCAAAATCAGAAAGCAAAACACCAACTTTTGCTACATCATTACTCTGATTATCTATATACTCTTGGGAGTAGAGTCTAAAAGCTCTATCATACTCTTTATTTAAAAATGCCTGCTCAGCTTTTCTCATTTTTACTCTTGACATCCTAAACTCCTACTGCTCAACCGTCTCTATATCAAAATCGACATCTGGAGGAATGTTTACAACCTCTATATCTGGATGAATATCGCTTTTTAGTGTGTACTCAATACCATTTTTGAGTGTGATACCACTACTAGCACATCCATGACATGCTCCACCAAGTCTTACATATACTACAGCATTTTTTATTCCAAGTAGCTCTACACCCCCGCCATCAAGCGCTAGAGAAGGTCTAACTTTGTCTAGTGATTTTTCAACTACAGGTATAAGCTCTTGATCTGAAAAAGGAATCATCTAAGTCTCCAAAATAGTCTAAAGATACATTTGTACTGAATTATTGTAGTTTAAAAGAGATTATAGTTTAGTAAAAGTAAAGAAGAAAATCAATAAATAAGCTAGTAGTAAAGTAGCCTGCTACCAAAAGGTAGGCTACTTTATAGAATATAAGCTAGTTAACTAATTCCAAAAAAGCCATTGGTGCAGCATCACCTCTTCTTTGTCTTGTTTTGACTATTCTTGTATATCCACCTTTTTTATCAGCATATTTAGGCGCAACCTCATTTACAAGCTTTTTTACCGCATCTTTGTCTTGAAGATATGCAAAAGCAGTTCTGTGAGCATTAGCATCACCTGATCTTGTTTTTGTTATAAGCTTCTCTATATAGCTTCTTAGCTCTTTTGCTTTTGGGAGTGTTGTCTCTATTTTTTCATAATTAACTAGAGCAATAGCTAGATTTTTAAGAAGCGCCTTTCTATGAGAAGAGGTCCTTCCTAGCTTTCTATATCCATGTCCATGTCTCATAAAGCTTTCCTTACTCTTTGTTTTTTTCTATTTTCTTTTTTAGCTTTGTAGCTAAATCATCCGCAAGCTCGCTGCCTACAGGATAGCCTATCTCCTCAAGCTTATCTTTAATCTCTTGAGAGGACTTAGCACCTAAATTTTTTATATCTTTTAGCTCATTTTCACTCATCAAAACAAGCTCTCCAACATACTTGATATTTGCTCTATCTAGACAGTTAAAACTTCTAGCACTGAGCTCTAAGGTATCTATTTTTGAGATTAACTTTGAATGTTCTGCTGGGAAACTACTCTCACTACTAGGTGTTACCCTCTCTTCGAACTCAAGCTCAGCATTAAAGACTGAGAGTTGCTTATACATTGTAGAAAGTGCGTTTTTTAGTGCATCTACTGGATCAAGCTGTCCATCAGTTATAATCTCAAAAATCACCTTCTCATATGAAGGGTCATCTTCCACAAGTACATTATCTATTTCATACACTGCTTTTCTTACAGGTGTAAAGTATGCATCAAGTGGAATAAAATCACTCTCAAGACTTGCTCTAACATCCTCACTTGGAGTATATCCTATACCTTTATTGATTATTAGTGTAAACTTTAGATTCCCATCTTCATTTAGTGAAGCTAGATGAGTGTCTTTTGTAACAACCTCTATCATATCATTGTTTAAGTCTTCACCTACAATAGTTTTAGGTCCACTAAATTCATACTCAACTCTAACCTCTTCGCTCTCATCTTTAATCTTAAATCTAATATTTTTTAGATTTACGATAAAAAGAGCAACATCTTCCATAACACCTCTTATAGAGTCAAACTCATGAGATGCTCCCTCAATCTTAACGCCTACAGGCGCATAGCCTATAGAGCTTGTTAAAAGAAGTCTTCTTAGAGGGTGGGCTAGAGTTATCCCATACCCTGATTCAAAAGGAAAAACCGTAACTTCTACTTTTTTATCATCTATTCTATTAATAGACATATCAGTAGGAATGTATGGTGTTGTTTTTATTTTGTTCATTACTCCACCTATTTTAATTATTTAGTTATTACTTAGAGTATAGCTCGACTATAAGTCTCTCTTCAACTGGTATTGAAACCTCATCTCTTTGTGGGTATCTAGTAAAAATACCACTCTTCTTTTCAGTATCTACATCAACCCAAGCAGCTGTACCTGTCTGATTTGCAAGCTCTACTGCTCTTATGATTTGTGGATTGTTTTTAGATTTCTCTTTTATCTCTATTTTTTGTCCTGGCTTAACTGAGTATGAAGGTATACTAACTCTTTTACCATCTACTAGTACATGTCCATGGTTCACAAACTGTCTTGCAAAGTTTCTAGTTGTAGCAAAACCCATTCTATATAGAACATTATCAAGTCTTTTTTCAAGTAGGTTTATCAGGTTTTCACCTGTGTTCCCATCCATAGCATTGGCTTTTAAGTATAGTCTTCTAAACTGCTTCTCAGATAGTCCATACATAATTTTTGCTTTTTGCTTCTCTCTTAGCTGTAAACCATACTCTGAAATCTTCGCTCTTCTTTGACCATGTTGTCCGGGAGGGTAAGGTCTTTTTTCTAAAGCACTCTTACCTGCTAGTCTTCTCTCACCTTTTAGGTTTAGACTAACGCCAAATCTTCTTTCAAACCTCTCAACAGAACCTCTATATCTGGCCATATATCATATCTCCTTAAATTTAATAGTGTCACGGCTCATTTGGTAACCTACTTTTACGCTGAGATTGTCTCAGTAGCAGGTCTGCGTGACTTTTTCTTAAAATTAGACTCTTCTCTTTTTAGGTGGTCTACATCCATTGTGCGGAAGTGGTGTTATGTCTTTAAACCACAAAACTCTCATACCTTCAGTAGCACCAAGGCTTTTTACAGCTGTCTCTCTACCACTTCCTGGACCCTGAACTTTTATACCAAACTCTTTTAGTCCATGCTCTTTTGCTTTACTCATTGCATCTTCAACAGCTTGCTGAGCCGCATAGGGGGTTGATTTTTTACTACCTTTAAAACCTAATGCACCAGCACTTGCCCAGCATATAACATTACCTATCTCATCTGTAACAGTGATAACAGTATTGTTAAAAGTAGCAGTTACATAGACTACGCCTCTTGCGATATTCTTTTTTAGAACTTTTTTTCTACTAGTTTTTCTCTTTGCCATTATTAACTCCCTTATGCGCTACCGACTGTTTTTCTTCTGCCTTTTCTAGTTCGGGCATTGTTCTTTGTGCTCTGACCTCTACAAGGAAGACCTCTTCTGTGTCTAAGCCCTCTATAGCTACCTAGGTCCATTAAAGCTTTTATGTCCATTGCAACTTTTTTTCTCAAGTCACCCTCAACTAAGTGGGACTTCTGAATCTCTCTTGAAATCGCTGCAGCTTCGTTTTCACTCAACTCATTACTTCTTTTGTCATAACTAATACCAACAGCATCTAGTATCTCTCTAGAAGTTTTTAAGCCTACTCCATAGATGTATGTTAGTGCATATTCCATTCTTTTTTTGTTTGGAAGATCAACACCTGCTATCCTTGCCATATTCTATCCTTGTCTCTGTTTATGTTTTGGGTTTTCACAAATAACTCTTACGATACCTTTTCTTCTTATCACTTTACACTTTTCACACATTTTTTTGACCGATGGTCTAACTTTCATAACATATCTCCTACTTATATACAATAACACAAAAATTAGGGGTGCGATTGTACAATAATTTTTATTAAAATTTACTTATATCTATAAGTGATTCTTCCCTTATCAAGACTATATGGGGTTAACTCTACTTTTACCTTATCTCCTGGGAGGATTTTGATGTAGTTCATCCTCATCTTCCCTGCTATATGACAAAGTATAATATGTCCGTTTTCTAACTCCACCCTAAAAGTCGCGTTTGGAAGTGCCTCATTGACTATACCATCAACCTCAATTACATCATCTTTAGGCATAGTTTAATCCTCCTTTGAAAGTATTACAGCTTTTCTACCTACAACCGCCACAGTATGTTCGTAGTGGCTACCTCTTAGTCCATCAACCGAAGTTACAGACCACTGATCCTCTAATACCTTAGCATCTCCATTCTTTTGGCAGATCATAGGCTCTATACAGAATACCATTCCATTTTTTATCTTTGGACCATTCTTAGGATCACCATGTTCAAGATAATTTGGTATCTCTGGCTCCTCATGAGGTCTTCTTCCAATCCCATGTCCACAAAAGTTTTTAAGAGGTGTGTACCCTCTTTTTTTTATGAACTCCTCTAGGGCAAAGGAGAGTTCTTTAAATCGCATACCCTCTTTTATAATATCTATAGAGTAGTAGAGTGCATCTTTTGCACAAGCTATAAGATCCTCATCTTTTTGACTAACTCCACCTATAGGTATAGTTATAGCAGCATCACCATACCATCCGTCCACCTCAGTTCCTAGGTCAATACCTAATATGTCTCCATCTTTTAGCCTATATTCACTAGGTACACCATGTATGATGACCTCATTTACAGAGAGGCAGATGGAGCCTGGGAAACCATATAGGTTCTTAAAAGATGGTCTTGCATTATTAGCAAGGACAAACTCCTCTCCAAGGTCGTTTATATCTCTTAGGCTCATACCTGCTTTGATGTTGTCTTTTAAGTAGCTAAGAGTTTTTGCTACTAGGACATTTGCATCTTTTAGCTTATCTATCTCTTTTGGCTTTTTTATGGTTATTGCCATTAGAGTCCAACCACACTTAGTGTCTGATATCTATTCATATATATCTGCGCCTCAATCTTCCTCATCGTATCAATTGCAACCTGTACGACAATAAGAACTGCTGTTCCACCAAAATAGAATGGAACTCCCATAGACTTTACCATAACCCATGGAAGAGTAGATACTATAGCAAGATACAAAGCACCCCAAAATGTTAGCTTATCAGCCACACCATTTAAAAAGTTAGCAGTTCCCTCTCCTGGTCTCATGCCGGGGATAAAGCCACCTTGCTTTTTTAGATTCTCAGATATATCTTTTGCATTAAAAACAATTGAACTATAAAAATATGCAAAAAACACAACCAAGAAAAACATTACAACATTAAACAAAAACCCATTAGGGTTAAGAGCATCTGCGATACTTAGAAGCATCTCATTATCACTTGCCTGTAGCACAGTACTTGGAAACATCAAAATAGCACTAGCAAAAATAGGCGGTATAACACCACTTAGGTTTATCTTTATAGGGATATAGTTCATCACCCTTTTGTTTTGGTTCTGCATCATAACTTTTCTAGAGTATGATATAGGAACGCGTCTTTCAGCTAGTTCTATATAGATAATTGTAAAAACTGTAACTAAAATAATAGCTACAATTGCAATAAGTACTAAGAAGTTAATCTCTCCAGTATTAACCAACTCAAATGTTCCGCCAATCGCACTTGGGATACTTGAAACAATACCTGCAAATATAATAAGACTTATACCATTACCAATACCCTTTTGAGTTATCTGCTCACCTATCCACATAAGCATCATAGTTCCACTTAGCATAGATATTGCTGCTACTAGAATAAAAAGATTATGATCTATAAGTATAGCACTCTGTCCACCTTGTCCACTTAGGCTCTGTAGCCCTATTGAAACCCCAATAGCTTGTACAAGCGTGATGGCAACTGTTGCATATCTAACGATTTGCATATACTTTTGCATTCCATCTCGCTCTTTTTTCATTTTTGCAAGATTGGGAAATGTAGCAGATAGAAGCTCCATAATAATAGAAGCTGTAATGTAGGGCATAATACCTAGTGAGATGATACTAAATCGCTCAATGGCGTTACCACTGAACATATTAAAAAGTCCTAATGCATTTGCACTATTTGAATCAAAAAAAGCCTTTATGACTTCTGAGTCAACACCAGGGACTGGCACATAGGCTAGAAGTCTATAAAGGAACAAAAACCCAAGTGTTATTAGAATTTTTGTTATTAAAGCTTTAGGCATTATTTGTTTCCACTAGTGGAAATTTTTTCATCTTTAATCTTAGAAGCAAGTTTGCTTGCATCTTTTCCTATAAGCTTAACACTTTTTACACTTTTTGAAAAACCAACTATCTCTCTTAAAGACTCTATAGTTATTTCACTAAGTGTAGCTATTTTCTCATACTTTTCTATATTGATAGCAATAGGCTTAACTTTTAAAGAAGTAAATCCAACTTTTGGAACTCTTCTTTGGAGTGGCTGCTGACCACCTTCAAAGCCTCTTTTTTGTTTAAAACCACTTCTTGATCTTTGACCTTTGTTACCCCTAGAAGCGGTCTTACCCATACCACTTCCTTGACCTCTACCTACTCTTTTACGACTAGTTGTACTACCAGGAGCTGGCTGTAGATTGTGTAGTGACATTTATCAATCCTTTATTCTAGTTAGTGCATTAATTGTAGCTCTAACAACATTATAAGGGTTGTTTGAACCTAATGACTTTGTCAAAATATCTTTAATCCCTGCAAGCTCTATAACTGGTCTAGCGGCACCACCGGCAATAACACCAGTACCTTCACTTGCTGGTCTTAGAAGTATTTTACTTGCATTATATTTCTCATTGATATCATGAGCTATGGTTGTACCTTTTACATTTACTGTTATTAGGTTTTTAAAGGCATCATCAATTGCTTTTTTGATAGCATCTGGAACCTCTTTAGCTTTTCCAAGCCCACAGCCAACAACACCATCTTTGTTTCCGACAACTACCAAAGCATTAAACCTAAATCTTCTACCACCTTTTACAACCTTGGTAACCCTACCAATGTTTACTACTACCTCTTCAAATTCTTCTCTATTAATCTCCATACTCATCCTTTTAGAACCTGATTCCGGCTTCTCTTAAGCTATCTGCAAATGTAGCGATAACACCGTGGTAGATATAGCCGTTTCTATCAAACACCACTTCTTCAATCTTCTTCTCTTTAAGAATACCTGCAAGCTTCTCTGCTAGCTTCTTTGCATCATCTTTACTGTTTCCAAGTTTAGCTTTTGAGCCATCAACTGCTGCTAGAGTTACACCATCTACATCATTAATTGCTTGAGCATATAGATGTTTGTTTGATCTAAAAACACTAAGTCTTGGAAGCGTCTCACTACCTTTGATTTTACCTCTTACTCTAAGCTTTCTTTTTGCTCTTAGAGCATTCTTTTTTATGTGAAGCTTATCTCTCATATCAACTTCCTTACCTATTTTTTAGCTGTTTTACCGGCTTTTCTGATGATTCTTTCATCTGAGTACTTAACACCTTTTCCTTTATATGGCTCAGGTGGTCTGTAAGCTCTTATATCTGCCGCTATTTGACCTACTTGCTGCTTGTTAGCACCTTTTATAGAGAGAGTGTTTTTTTCAACTGCTATAGTAATCCCTTCTGGGATATCAAAATTTATAGGGTGAGAAAACCCAAGCTGAAGCTCAAGCACCTTACCTTTAACTGCAGCTCTATAACCAACACCATTTATCTCTAAACTCTTCTCAAATCCTTTGTCCATACCTTCTACTATGTTGTTAGCTAGTGATCTATAAGTTCCCCAAAAGGCTCTTGCATTCTCAACACTATCAAGCAAAGAGAAGCTTAATTCATCTTTTTCTAGACTAATACCAACTCTTCCGCAAGTATCTAGCTTCTCTTCTAGCTTTCCTTTTTTGAAAACTATTATAGTTCCATCAACTTTTACTTCAATACCTGAAGGTATGTTAATAACTCTTTTTCCTATTCTTGACATATCTTCACCTCTACCAAATACTACAAAGAGCTTCGCCGCCTACATTCTCTTTATAAGCGTTCTCATTGCTAAGCACACCTTTTGATGTACTCACCACTATAGTTCCATATCCATTTTTAAACTTTTTAAGCTCATCTCGTCCTCTATAGACTCTCCTGCCTGGCTTTGAGATTCTTTTAATCTCATTTATAACACCTCTACCTCTATCATCATACTTAAGAGCAACAACAATAAACTTCTTATTTCCCTCTTCATCAACCTTGAAACTCTCTACATAACCCTTGTCAACAAAGATTTGTACAGTAGACTCCATAGTCTTTGAGTAGAGTAGTTTTGTTGTATCAAGTCGTCTCAAACTTGCATTTCTTATTCTTGTCAAGCCATCAGCTATAATATCATTTAACATATCTACTCTCCTACCAGCTTGCTTTTCTAACGCCAGGGATTAAACCTTCGTTAGCCATCTTTCTTAGACATATTCTGCAAAGTCCAAAGTCTCTATAAACTGACTTTGGTCTACCACAAATGCTACATCTAGTATAAGCTCTTACCTTGAACTTTGGCTTTCTTTGCTGTTTAGCTATCATACTCTTTTTAGCCATTATTTTCTCCCTTTAGTAAAAGGCACACCAAAAGCTTCTAGTAGCTTAAATGCCTCTTTGTCACTATTAGTTGTAGTTACCACTGTAATATTCATACCATGTACTTTTACTATCTCATCATAAACAATTTCAGGAAAAATTAACTGTTCATTAAGCCCGAAGTTGTAATTTCCTCTACCATCAAACCCATTTGCAGATATACCTCTAAAGTCTTTAACTCTAGGAAGTGCAACTGAGATTAACTTATCTAAGAAGTTGTACATATTATCACCTCTAAGTGTTACTTTAGCACCTATTGGCATACCTTCTCTTACTTTAAAGCCAGCAACAGACTTTTTAGCCTTTGCTATAACTGCTTTTTGCCCAGTGATAAGAGTGATTGTATCTGCCACATTTTGGATGATTTTAGAATCTCTACTTGCCTCACCAGCGCCAACACTTACAACTATCTTCTCTATCCTAGGAACTAGCATAGGGTTTTTAATCCCTAACTCCTCTTTTAGCTTAGGAAAAAACTCTTTTTTATACTTTTCTTGAAGTCTATTCATTGTGCCTATCCTTCAACTTTTTTTACATTACTGATGTGGACTGGCATCTCTTTGCTATCAAATCCACCCTTTGGATTTTGATCAGTTGGTTTTATAGCCTTTTTTACAACTTTACAACCCTGAACCAAAACTGACTCATTTTTTGGTAGAACCTGAAGAACCTCACCGGTTTTACCCTTATCATCACCTGCGATAATCTCTACTTGATCACCTTTTTTTATCTTCATCTTAACCATTATAGAACCTCCGGTGCAAGAGAGACTATCTTCATAAAGTTAGCATATCTAACTTCTCTAGCTATAGGACCAAAAATCCTAGTACCCATAGGCTCTCTTTTGTTATCCAAAATAACAGCAGCATTGTCATCAAACCTAATAAGTGATCCATTCTCTCTTTGAATCTCTTTTCTAGTTCTAACAACAACAGCTTTTATGACCTGTCCCTTTTTAACTTTACCATTTGGTAGGGCTTTTTTTACAGATGCGACAATAACATCACCTATTCTAGCGTATCTTCTTTTACTACCACCAAGAACTTTGATACACATAATCTCTTTAGCACCACTGTTATCAGCAACATTTAGTCTTGAAAAACTCTGTATCATATCTCAGTCCTTTTAGTAAGCACTCTATTTAGAGTAAATCTTTTTCTTCTAGAGATAGGTCTACACTCAATAGCTTCAATAGTATCACCAACATTAATTTGGTTATCTTCATCATGAACTATATATTTTTTAAACTTCTTTACAAACTTGTGATATCTAGGGTGAAGAACTTGTCTGGTTACTAGAAGTGTTATACTTTTATCTCCAGCTTTTTTTACAACTTCACCCTGGATAACTCTTTTATATCTATCCATTACTTAGCTCCTTTTTGAGCACTAAATGCTGTCTTTAGTTTCGCTATGTCCCGCCTTGTACTTCTTAGCTCAGAAGTGTTTTGAAGTTGCATAGTTTTTAGTTTTAGCTTTAGTTCAAATAGCTCTTTTTTCTTTTCACCTAGCTTCTCTTGAAGCTCACTTGCACCTAGCTCAGCAATCTCAGTATATTTCATTTTCCATCTCACTTGTCACAATTTTACATTTAAAAGGAAGCTTGCTCATAGCTCTAGTAAGTGCTTCTCTTGCAAGCTCTTCACTAACACCAGCCATCTCATATATCACACGACCTGGCTTGATATTCATAACCCACTTCTCTACTGCACCTTTACCTTTACCCATTCTTGTTTCAAGTGGCTTTGCAGTAACAGGCTTATCTGGGAAAACTCTTATCCAGACTTTACCGCTTCTTTTAATATGTCTAGTCATAGCAATCCTAGCAGACTCTATCTGTCTAGAATCAATTCTTCCATGCTCAACAGCTTTTATACCAATAGAACCAAAGGAGAGTTTGTTACCTCTAGAGGCTTTTCCTCTGTTTCTACCCTTCATCTGCTTTCTATATTTAGTCTTTTTTGGCATCAACATGGTTATTGCCTCCCTCTTCTTCTTTTACCTTCACCTGCTTCATCTTTTTTTGTATCATTGTGAGAAAAACCTTTTTGAAGCACCTCACCTTTAAATACCCAAACTTTTATACCTATAATCCCATAAGTAGTCATAGCCTCAGCAAATCCATAATCAATCTTAGCTCTAAAAGTATGTAATGGAACTCTTCCTTCCATATACCACTCTTCTCTAGCCATTTCAGCTCCACCAAGTCTACCAGCAAGCTTTATCTTCACGCCTTTAGCACCTGATTTCATAACATTTTGCATAACTCTTTTCATAGCCCTTCTAAAAGCCACCCTTCTTTCAAGCTGAGTTGCAATGTTTTCAGCTGAGAGCTGGGCTGAGAGCTGAGGTCTCTTAAGCTCTTTGATATTTATATTTATATCTTTTTGAACTATCTTTTTAAGAGCATCTTTTAGCTTCTCTATATCTGCACCTTTTTTACCTATAATAATTCCAGGTCTTGCAGATACAACTGTCACTCTAAGCTTCTTAGCAGTTCGCTCAATAATAATATCATCAATACCTGCATAAAAAAGTTCTTTTTTGAGGAACTTTCTAATCTTACTATCTTCTTGTATATTTGCAGGCATACTATTAAAATTCGGATACCATCTTGATTCCCAGTTTCTATTTATTCCTAGTCTTAAACCTATAGGACTAACTTTCTGACCCATTATTTACCCTCTCTTTCATCAGCTGCTACCTCTACAAAAATATGTGATGTTGGTTTTCTAATAGGAGTAGCTCTTCCTCTTGCTCTTGGTCTAAACCGTCTAAGAACAGGACCTGCATCTACTCTACAACTAGAAATTACTACTTCCTCCGCATCAAATCCACCATTTGCAACTGCTGAGGCGATAACTTTTGAGATTATCTTAGCAGCTTTATTAGGTGTAAACTCAAGGCTTGCCATCGCAATCTCTGCGTTCATACCTGTAACTTCTCTAGCTATTAGTCTAGCTTTTGTTGGAGAGAGTCTAATGTATCTTAACTTCGCTATACTCATCATACTCTCCTTACTTACCTATCTTTTTTTGAACAGAGCCCTTGTGACCCTTAAATGTTCTAGTAGGAGCAAACTCGCCTAGTTTATAACCGACATGGTTCTCAGTTACATACACAGGAACAAACTGTCTTCCGTTGTGTACATTGAAAGTCAGACCAATCATATCTGGTAAGACAGTACTTCTTCTTGACCAAGTTTTTATAGGCTTATGAGAGCCCTCTGCCTTAGCTTTTTCCACTTTTTTCATAACATGGTCATCAACAAATGGACCTTTTTTTAGTGATCTTGCCATATGCTACCTTTTACTTTTTCTTCTAGTTATTATGAGCTTATCGCTCTGCTTCTTTCTTCTGGTTTTATAGCCTTTAGTTGGAAGCCCCCAAGGAGTAGTAGGATTACCACTTGAACCAGTTTTACCTTCACCACCACCGTGTGGGTGATCTATTGGGTTCATAGCACTACCTCTTGTTTGAGGTCTAATACCTTTATGTCTGTTTCTTCCAGCTTTTCCTATTACCATGTTCATAAAGTCTTCATTACCTACATTTCCCGCAGTAGCCATACACTCACCAAGTATGTATCTTAGCTCGCCACTAGGAAGCTTTATGATGACATATTTGCCTTCTCTACCACTTATCTGAGCACTAGCTCCTGCACTTCTTGCAAGCTTCGCTCCCGCACCTGGTTGCATCTCTATATTATGAACAACAGTACCTATTGGAAAGCTTCTAAGCTTCATAGCATTCCCTGGCTTTATATCTAGCCCCTTCTCTGCTGAAGCTACTTTATCACCTAGATTTAGACCAGAAGGCTTGATGATATATCTCTTCTCACCATCGGGATATTTGATTAGTGCAATTCTGCAGTTTCTATATGGGTCATACTCTATTGTTGCTACAGTACCTTCAATATCAAACTTATTTCTTTTAAAGTCAATGATTCTATAAAGCTTTTTAGCGCCTCTCTCTTTGTGTCTTGAGGTAATTCTACCGTTGTTATTTCTACCTGCAGTTGCAGGAAGTTTAACGGTTAGGGATCTCTCAGGTTTGTTTGTTGTTATATCCTCACTACTAACAGTAGTTACATACCGTCTTGAAGGAGTATATGGTTTATATGTTTTTATTGCCATGTTGTTTTCCTTACGCCGTTATACTTTCTAGATTTGCGCCTTCAGGAAGTTTCACATAAAACTTCTTCACTTCAGGTCTTTTACCAGCTACCCCTCTAAACCTTTTTGGCTTTGGATGAACTCTTAGTGAGTTTATCTTTAGAGGAACAAGCCCAAAATACTCTCTAAAAATCTCTTTTAGCTGATTTTTACTTACGCCCTTTGCTGTCTGAACTACAACAATCCCATCTTCATGCTGAGCTATTGACTTCTCTGTATAAAGTATTGCTTTTATATCTGTTATATCTGCCATAATCAGCCCTCTTTTGTGATTTTTTCAAAAAGTGCCTTTTCGATAACCACCGCTGCAAACACACCTACTAAGTATGGATTTACCTCTTGGATATCAGCCAAATAAGACTCTTTAAGATTTCTGAAACTTAAAAATGTTTGCTCATCATACTGCTCTGTAATAAACAACACATCTTTTTGTCCTAATGCTTTATAGATTGCATAAGCATCTTTTGTTTTTCCACTCTCAACTTTTATTGAGTCAACTACAAATAGCTTTCCTGCACTTGCTTTTTGCTCTAGAGCGTACTTAAATGCAAGTGTTACTTGTTTTTTGTTAACTTTTAAGTTGTAGTTTCTAAGTGTTGCACCGTGTGCTTTACCACCTCCAACCATTACAGGTGAACTCATACTACCAGCTCTAGCCCTTCCGGTTCCTTTTTGCATCCATGGCTTTCTTCCACCACCGCTAACCATTGCTCTTGTTTTAGTAAGAGCACTGTTCTCACGGATAGCTGCCATATAACTTTTAGCAAAAAGGTAGAAGTTGTGAGGATTTATCTCTTTAAAACTCTCAGGAAGAGCAACTTCATTGCTCTTTTTAAAATCTTTATCAACTACTATTGCGCTACTCATTTAACTATCCTTATCTTCCCGTATGCATTACTATGTCCGGATACTGAACCTTTTACTACAAGCACACCACTCTCTTTATCAAAAGACAGAATCTCATTTTGTACTGTAGTTTTATCAACACCATAGTGACCTGGCATCTTTTTTCCAGCCATTACACGACCTGGGAATTCTGCATTACCGATTGACCCTACTCTTCTGTGAAATCTACTACCATGAGTTTCAGGACCTCCAGAGAAGTTCCATCTTTTCACAACACCCTGAAAACCTCTACCTTTACTATCAAAAGTAGCCTTTACTCTCTTAGCACCTTCAAGTGCACTCACATCAAGCTCGCCTGCCTCTGTGTTTGCTACATTTAGCTCCACAAATCTATTGAACTCTTTTGAAAGACTATATTTCTTCTGTTGTCCTTCAATTGCCTTGTTTGTCTCTTTTCCTCTTGAAAAAGCAACTAAAGCTTTACCGTTCTCTTTTACTTCGCATACTTTTGCGTCAACTACTTTAAGTAGAGTTACATTTACCGCAGGAACGGAAACGGTTCTACTCATACCTATTTTTTGAACTATAAACTCCATCATACCGTCCTTATTTATCCAAAGATATTACTTCTACATCTACTTCTGGTGCCAAGTCTAGCTTCATAAGCGAATCAACTGTCTCACCTGTTGCAGAAACAATATCTATTATTCTTGCGTGAATTCTTATCTCAAACTGTTCTCTTGAGTCTTTGTTGACATGCGGTGATTTTAGTACCGTATATCTTCTTGTTTTTGTAGGAAGAGGGATTGGTCCTCTAATCTCAGAACCTGTTCTCTTTACAGCCTCAACGATAGATGACACTGATCTATCAAGCACTCTGTGGTCATAAGCTTTAAGCTTTAGTCTAATCTTCTCCATGGATATCCTTTTAAAGAACTCGCAAATCTTGGGCAACAAACTGCCATTTGCGTTTTTTTTGGAAGCGTGATTATAGTTAAATAAGAACATGGTGTCAAGAGATTTAGGGGGTTTAAAGTAAAACTTCGTATAATTTGTTTCCTTTAAAAAAGGAAATTAAAACTTGAGGATAGAAACTGTGGAGATTTTGGAGTATTTTTTTCAAAACAGCGCTTATAAAAAAACTATATTAAAAAGAAAAGTAGAGATATCGCACCCAAAAACTCAAATTATAGGTGCTCCAAAAGTGGGTAAAAGCTCCCTAATGCATGAGTACATTAAATCACTGAAAAAAAACAGCTTTTTGTACATTGACCTAAATGATGCAAGAACTAGCTTTGATCCAAACTCACTTGATGGGTTTTGTAGAGAAAAAGGGCTTGAGTATCTCATAGTAGATAACTACTTATATAATTTCAAGCTTCCAGATGTAAAAAACATCATCATCTCATCTGATATTTTTGTGGAGCTTGAGGGATTTACTCCTATTTTTCTTGGTGGACTTGACTTTGAAGAGTACATATCTTTTACTAAAAAAACAACTTCTCCAGAGCACGCATTTTCTACATATATAAAAGATGGGGTCTTGCCAGAGATAGTCTCATTAGAAGATAGTGAAAAAATAAAAAGACTTCAAGAGATACCAAAGCTCATTACATCTGATACTCAAGAGGAGGATGTTTTGAGATTTTTGCTGCGTTTCCTAGGGCTTGAAGTATCTATCCATCAGCTCTTTACACTATACAAAAAAGAGGAGCGAATATCAAAAGATAGGTTTTATGAGATTTTTAAACGATTTAAAAGCAGAGGAATTATTTTTGGAGTTCCTATACAAGAGAGTGGAGGTAGGACTTCTAGGCTCTACTTTTATGACTATGGTTTGAAAAACGCTAATATGATAGAAAAAGACTTTTTAAAAACATTTTCAAATCTGGTTTTTTTGGAGCTACAAAGCAGGTTCACAAAGATAGAAGCAAATAGCTATGGAGACTTTGTGTGTGAGTATGAAAGTCTTTTTATAATAACACCTTTTGCTTCAGAGACTATTTTATTAGAGAAGATTAAAAAATATAAAGATAAAATCACAACTTACAAAGAGATAAAAATAGTTAGTATGAGTTTAGCAACAAAGTTAGATTTTGCTAATAGAGAGATTGAGGTTGTACCTTTTTGGGAGTGGGCGCTTAGTGAGTAAACTAGTGTGTGGAATAGATGAGGCTGGACGAGGACCACTAGCTGGACCTCTGTGTGTAGCTGGAGTTGTACTTCTGGGTCATATAGATGGGCTAAATGACTCAAAAAAACTAACTTCTACAAAAAGAGAGTACCTATATGATAAGATAGTGCAAAACTCACGATATAGGATTGTCTTTAAAAGTAGTGAGTTTATAGACACTTATGGTATCTCAAAAGCTATAGCAAGCTCTCTTGAAGATATACAACACAAGATAGAAGCAAAACTATATCTCTTTGATGGAAACAGCTCCTATGGTATTAGTGAGATTGAAACCATCATAAAAGGAGATAGCCTAGTAGATGAGATAAAAGCAGCCTCAATACTAGCAAAAGTAAGTCGAGATAGATATATGAAGAAGCTCTGCTCTATGTATCCAAGCTACTCATTTGCAAAACACAAAGGCTATGGGACTAAAGCTCATATAGAAGAGATAAAAGAGTTTGGCTTTTGTGCTGAACACAGAAAGAGCTATAGAGTGAAATCATTACAAGGAAATTTATGGGACAGACAATAACAGAGAAGATTTTTAGCGACCATGTGGGTAGAAGTGTAAGTGCAGGTGAGATAGTAGAGGTTCTTATTGACCTAGTCATAGGAAATGACATCACCACACCTCTATCTATTAAGGCATTTGAACAAAGCGGAGCGGAGAAACTAGCTAATCCAGATGGGTTTGCTATCGTAATGGATCACTTCATACCTGCAAAAGATATAGCAAGTGCTAATCAAGCAAAAGTTAGTCGCGATTTTGCAAGAAAGCATGACTTGAAGAATTTTTTTGATGAAAAAGATTTAGGGATAGAACACGCCCTGCTTCCTGAAAAAGGGATGGTAGTTCCAGGAGATGTTATTATAGGAGCTGACTCACACACTTGTACGCATGGTGCACTAGGAGCATTTGCAACTGGTATGGGGAGTACTGATTTAGCTTATGCGATGATAACTGGAAAAAACTGGTTCAAAGTCCCACCAACAATAAAAGTTGAAATTGATGGAGAGCTTCAAAAAGGAGTCTATGGGAAAGACCTAATCTTAGAGTTAATTCGTCTAATAGGAGTAGATGGGGCACTATACAAAGCCCTTGAGTTTAGTGGAAGCACTATCAAGTCTCTTAGTATGGATGATAGATTTAGTCTCTGTAATATGGCAATAGAAGCAGGAGCTAAAAGCGGGATAGTAGAACCAGATGAGATAACAGAAGCCTTTTTACAAGATAAAAATCTTGTAAGAGAGCCAAAACTATACAAATCAGATAGTGATGCAGTATATGAGAGGGTTATAAAGATTGATGCAAGTGCATTAGAGCCAGTTATCGCATACCCATTCTTACCTTCAAATGGACACTCATTATCCCAAGCTCTCAAAGACAAAATAGCAGTTGATCAAGTCTTTGTAGGAAGCTGTACTAATGGAAGACTTTCAGACCTAAGAGTAGCAGCGCAGATACTAAAGGGTAAAAAAGTCAGCAGATACACAAGAATGATAGTCACTCCAGCTACTTGGAATATCTACAAGCAAGCAGAGAAAGAGGGCGTCATAGATATATTAGTTGATGCAGGAGCAGTAGTTAGTAACCCAACCTGTGGAGCCTGTCTAGGCGGATATATGGGGATACTAGGTGATAATGAAGTCTGCATATCTACTACAAATAGAAACTTTGTGGGAAGAATGGGTGCTAGAAGCTCCAAAATCTATCTAGCTAATAGTGCCATAGCTGCTGCAAGTGCTATTACTGGCTACATAAGTGACCCAAGAGAGCTTATTTGAGCTTCAATGTCTCATGTGTGATACTCTGTGGAGGCAAAAGCAGAAGAATGGGAGAGAATAAATCCCTTCTTCCCTTTGGAGGCAAAGATAGTCTTGCGGAGTATCAGCTTGAAAAACTTAAGCCCTACTTTTTAGAGACCTATATATCGTGTAAAAACTCATCAATTTATAACTTTGAAGCAGAGTTTATAGAGGATGAGAGTAGTGAGTTTAACCCATTTAATGGCATCTTGAGTTCATTTAACTACACCGGTATGCCCTATCTTTTTTTCCTGCCAGTTGATACACCTCTAATAAGCATAGAGTCTATAGAAAAAATCCTTCAAGCAAATAGCTGCTCAAAAGATGGAGCCATAGCTAAAACTAAAAGTGACACCCATAACCTAGTAGGTATCTACTCAAACTCAGTAGTTCCAAAGATAGAGTCAATGATAAAAGAGGGAGATTTTAGAGTAAGAAATCTCATAAAGTCTATGGATTTTATAGAAGTTGAGTTTGAGAGTGAGGATGAGTTTGTCAATCTTAACTATAAAGACGAATACAACAGAGTACTTAGAAAATAAACAGAGCCAATAAAACATTATTAAAGGTGTTACCTTAAAAGGGAGTGCTGACAAAGGTATTAAGCTTTTTGTGGTGTTTACAAAAAGAGGTGATAAAATAAGAGTTATCAGCGCAAGAGTGATGAATAAAAAGGAGGCAAACTATTATGAAAACTACAAAAAAGATTCCTAACTTTCAAAGTGAAGAGGAAGAGCGAGTGTTTTGGGAAAGTCACGATAGTAGTGAGTATTTAGACTGGTCTAATGCAAAAAACATAAAGTTCCCTAATCTAAAAAAAAGTACCAAAACAATATCACTACGACTTCCTGAAGATATGCTTGAAGCCTTAAAGGTAAAGGCAAACGCCTTAGATATTCCTTACCAATCCTTGATAAAAGTATTACTCAAAAAAGAGTTAAATTTGGGATGAGAGTTTTCCCTAGTTACTGTTTAGTCAACCAAGAGGGCCAGAAGGCTCTCTTGCTGTGTAGTTTTTATTTTACAGTATGAACTTCGCTTTTTAGTCCTTTATAAAGACCATAACACATCACTATCAGCACTATTGTAAAAGGTAGTCCTGTGGTAATGGCTCCAGCTTGAAGTGCATCAAGAGCTTCTTTACCACCTACAAAAAGTAGTGCGCCAGCTATAACACCCTCTATAGTTGCCCAGAATATCCTCTGAGGAATAGGTGCATCTATCTTACCACCAGAAGTAATAGAGTCAATAACAAGTGAACCAGAGTCAGAGCTAGTGATGAAAAATATCAAGACTAGCACAACTGCTAAAAATGATATGAGATCAGTCATAGCTAGATTTTCAAACATCTGAAACATTGCCAAAGATACATCTTCAAGTCCGTTTTGAGCTAGTGAACCAATACCTGCTTGAATCTGCTCAAGAGCTGTTCCACCAAATGCAGTCATCCAGATAACTGTGATTGCTGTTGGTATCAAAAGAACTGCTATAATAAACTCTCTAACAGTTCTACCTCTTGACACTCTAGCGATGAACATACCAACAAATGGTGACCATGATATCCACCAAGCCCAGTAGAACACTGTCCATCCATCCATCCAAGCACCGTCTTCTCTTCCAAAAGGGTTACTTAGCGGGATGATGTTTGTTAGATAGCTCACAGTCGTAGTTCCAAACCCCATAAAAGTAGCAAGTGTTGGTCCTGCGATAATCACAAAAAGAAGTAGAAAGGTAGCTAAAGCCATATTGATATTACTTAAAATCTTAACACCACCATGTACACCTCTAACAACTGAAAAAATTGCAGCAGCCGTAACAAGAACAATAATAGCCACCTGTGTATTAATACCATTACTAATAACACCACCACTTAAAAAATCCAGTCCAGAAGCTGCTTGTTGAGCACCAAGCCCAAGGGAAGTAGCAAGACCAAAAATAGTTGCTAGAACCGCAAGTAAGTCTATCAAATGCCCAGCCCAGCCCCAAACTCGATCACCTAAGACAGGGTAAAAAGCTGACCGAATAGTTAAAGGCAAACCTTTGTTGTAAGCAAAAAAAGCAAGTGATAGTGCGACAACCGCATATATAGCCCAAGGGTGGAAGCCCCAGTGATACATTGTGGCACCCATAGCCATACTAGCCCCAGCTTGTGTGTTTGCCTCAACACCTAGTGGTGTCTCATACCATCCAGTGTAGTAAGCAACCGGTTCAGCTACCCCCCAAAACATAAGACCTATACCCATACCAGCAGCGAAAAGCATCGCAAACCACGATAGTCTTGAAAACTCAGGTTTCGCATCTTTACCACCTAGTCTTATCTTCCCTACTGGTAAAAATATAAGTACAACACAAAAAATTACAAATAGGTTTGCAGCCATCATGAAAAGCCAATTAAAACTACCTATTGTCCACCACTTAGCACCATCGAGCATCTCTTTTGCACCCTCTGGAAATATCAAAGTAAAAATAACAAAAATAACCATAAGTGTTGAAGTCACCGCAAAAACAGGGTGGTGAATATCCATTCCCATGACTTTTAGATTGTCCTGCCCAACCTTATAATCAGTATCGTAAATTCCAGCCATTTGCCCTCCTAGAAATAAAATTAACTTGAGATTTTTATGTTATACAAAAAATAATATTATAATAAGGTTAAGTAAGTTTTTTTAAAGATATCCCAGCAAGGGGATGTGTCTACTGTAAGATAGTTGTAGCATACTCTAGCGCAACTTTTGTGGCTTCATCTACTTTTGAAGTATCTTTTCCTCCTGCTTGTGCAAAGTCATCTCTTCCACCGCCATTTCCACCTAAGACTTGAGCTATCTCTTTTACCCATGCACCAGCTTTTATAGGGCAGTTTTTAGCACCAGCTGCGATTATGACCTTTTCACCTTTGACTTGCAAAAGCATGATGGCTACTTTCTCATTTTGGTTTTTAGCTTCATCTATAAGTGACTTAATGTCTGCATCATCCTCTCTATCTACTATCACTTTTATACCATTTATCACTCTAGAGCTAAGCTCTTTTTTGCTTGAGCTTTGAAGCTTTTTTATCTGCTCTTTTAGCTCTTTTATCTGCTCTTTTTGTTTTTTTATACCTCCTAAGAGGTCTTGAGATTTTAGCACCTCTTTTGCTTGCTCACTTTGGTTAATAAAAGACTTTGCATACTCATAAGCACTTCTACCACACACAGCTTCTATCCTTCTTACTCCAGCATTTACTCCACTCTCTTTTATGATAAAGAAACTTCCTATTTCAGCACTACTTTGCACATGAGTTCCACCACATAGCTCAAGGCTTGGACCAATTTGAACTACTCTAACTACATCTCCATACTTCTCTCCAAAAAGAGCAGCTGCACCCATTTTTTTGGCATCGTCTATGCTTTTTTCTTCTACCTTAGCTTTTGTTGATGCTAGGACTATATCATTAACCTTTTTTTCTACTAGTTCTATCTCCTGAATACTCAAAGCTTTAGGGTGAGAAAAGTCAAACCTAAGCCTATCTTCAAGCACAAGACTACCAGCTTGAGCTACATGCTCTCCTAATATATCTTTTAGCACATAGTGCAAGAGGTGTGTAGCACTATGATGTCTTGCAATTTCTGCTCTTTTATCACCCACTTCTACTCTGTAGTTCTGCCTTTTTAGGGGTTTTAGAGGTTCTACCTTTGAGATGTTTAGCCCAAAAAACTTTGTCGTATCACTAACAAGTGCCACAACCTCATCACCCTCATATATAGCTCCCTCATCACCTCTTTGTCCTCCACTCTCAGCATAAAGAGGGGTCTTTTCAAGCATCATATAGCCAGCCTCTCCCTCTTGTAGTGTATCTACCTCTTTAAACTCGCCATTTAGAAGTGCTAGGATTTTTGCATCAATCGTATTTGTCTCATAGCCTACAAACTCATTTACACCAAACTTCTCAAGTAGCTTCTCAAAATCCCCCTCTTTAGCTACATCACCACTACCTTTCCAGTTTGCTTTTGAGCGATCTTTTTGCTCACTCATAAGCTTTTCAAACTCATCTAGCTCAACACCCATCTCTTTGTCTCTAAGCATATCTTGGGTTAGATCTAGTGGGAAACCGTAAGTATCATATAGTTTAAAAGCTACTTCACCACTAAAGTGCCTACCCTGAGTTCTACTAAGCTCTTTTTTGAAAAGCTCCATCCCTTCACTGATAGTAGAGAAAAACGCCTCCTCCTCATACTTGATAAGAGTCTCTACACTACTGGCTTTATCTTTTAGATATGGATATGCCTCACCCATGCTTTCAACTACGCTTTTAGACACCTCAAACATAAAAGGCTCTTTTTGACCTAGAAGATATCCATGTCTTATGGCTCGTCTTAGTATCCGTCTAGCCACATAGCCTCGCCCTACTTTATCAAAGTTCACCCCTTGAGCTAGCAGGTGCGTAACGGCTCTAATATGATCAGCTATCACTCTAAAGCTAGCACCCTCTTCATAGATATACTTCTTTTTTATAACTTCCTCAGTTTTGTGAATAATAGGCATAAAAAGTGAGCTTTCAAAGTTACTAAGCTTACCTTCCAAAATAGCTTGAACCCTCTCTAGCCCCATACCAGTGTCAATTGAGGGTTTTGGAAGAGGGTTTAACTTGCCACTTCTATCTCTATCATACTGCATAAAAACAAGGTTCCAAATCTCCAAAAACCTATCACCCTCACCCCCAAAGTAGTCTTCAGAGCTACTAAAGCTCTCACCTTGGTCATAGTATATCTCACTACAAGGTCCACAAGCTCCAGTATCACCCATCTGCCAGAAGTTATCTTTCTCATCCATCCTAGCAAGATGGCTTCTGTCTATATGTCTCTCCCACAATCTATACGCTTCATCATCATCTCTGAAGACCGACACATAAAGCCTCTCTTTTGGCAGACCTATAACCTCTGTGACGAACTCCCATGCAAACTCAATTGCCTCCTCTTTGAAATAGTCTCCAAAAGAGAAGTTCCCCAGCATCTCAAAAAGCGTATGGTGGCGTCTTGTGTAGCCTACATTTTCTAAGTCATTATGCTTCCCCCCTGCTCGCACACATAGCTGAGAGCTTGTAGCCCTTGGGTTAGCGGGGGTTGGGACTTTTCCAGTAAAGATGTCTTTAAACTGCACCATCCCAGCATTTGTAAAAAGCAAGCTAGGATCATCTGGCACTAGTGGCATACTCTCATAGATTGTATGGTTATTTTTACCAAAATAGTTTAAAAACTCAGCCCTAATGTCCATTATGTATTCCTTATTGTTTTGCTCTCTTTAGATAGAATTTTAACAAAACTTTTGTAATATAAACTTTTTACGCTCCTCCTAGATTTCTTGAACATATAGCTTATCTTTGAGTATTTTGTTGTTGAAACTTTAACTTAGTGTATTAAAGTATCACCAATATCTAGCTTTATAGAGTAGATTTGGCTAGCCTTCGCTTTGGATTTGGTTTGTTTTGGCTATTTTAACCTAAAAATCTTGATAATCAAAAAGACACAAACTCTACCTAAAAGCACCAAAGATTTTATCTATTGCATTTAGCTCTTTTTTCTCCATCTCTGTACTGCACTTTGGGCAAGTCCTTATCATATCTGCAGGGTTTATAACATCACTATCAAGTTTCAATACTCTTGAGTAGCCACACTTTGG